>JACPCS010000120.1 GCA_016184455.1 Acidobacteriota bacterium | reverse complement strand
TCCGGGCTGAGGCGGCGGAATGACGACCCGAAGAAGGAGCTCCCATTCAACGGCGTCTACCTGCTGAAGGACGGTAAGCTCCAGCTGCTCGCGAAAGACCTCGCCAATCCAAACGGCATCGCCCTGTCGCCGGACGAGAAGATTCTGTACGTGAACAGCAGCGCCGACCGGAAGATCGTCCGGTTCGACGTGCGGCCCGACGACACGGTCGCCAACGGGCGGCTGCTCGTCGACATGAGCGCGGAGAAAGAGCCGGGCGTGCCCGACGGCATGAAAGTCGACGAGCGCGGCACTCTCTATTCGACCGGGGCCGGTGGGATCTGGGTGATCTCGCCGGAAGGGAAGCATCTTGGCACGCTGGTCTTCCCCGAGCAGCCGGCGAACCTGGCGTTCGGCGACGCCGACGGGCGGACACTCTATGTGACCGCCCGCAGCAGCGTCTATCGGATTCGCCTCAAGATCCCCGGCGTGAGGCCGTAGACCTTACCTGAAATTCGCCACACTGCGCGCGGCGCCGGTCAGCTCCACGATGTGCATGCCGGTCCCCGCGCGGTCCGCCGCGTAGATGTATCCGCGGTCGTCCACCTCCACGTTGTTCGTCTGAATCACCTTGACGCACGGCAGTCCATTCCCGCCGGGCGTGCAGAACGTCGTCGGCCCGAGCGCCGGAATGTAGTACGCGATCTCCTTCGGATGAAATGGATCGCGCACGTCCACGGCGCGGATGCCGGCATTGAAGTGTGCGACGAACATGATGCGGTTGTAGTAGATCGGCGTGAAGTTCTCGTGCGACGAGTGCGTCCCGAAGCGGCCGCCCCGTGCGCAGAAGTTCCCGCTCGCCTCGGGGACCGTCCAGCTCGACGCGCCGAACGGCTTCGTCTCGGTCGTGATGTCGGCCATCCACATCATCGCCCGCGCGGTGGCCGCACAGCCGCCGCCGATCGCCTCATCGACGATCGCCAGCATGTCGCGGGTGCTTTCCGCCTCTTTGGCGAACTCGGCGATCGGCATCCGCAGCAGCGGGAAGACGTTGTGCGCGCCGACGCTCGGCGGCATGTCCATGCGGCTGATCTGCGGGTAGAGCAGGTTGGCCTCGGTCGGCTCCTTGGGACCGTTGAGCAGCTTGTCGCGGTCGACGATCTGGACGACCCCGTCGCGCACGAAGCCGTAGGCGAAGTAGACGCGGTTCTGCTGCGGGAGCGAGACCGGCCCGTGTAGCCCGTTGTCGCCCGGAGGCGTGCCCGTCGATCCGGGCTGCTGTCCGGGCAGGCCGAAGTCGCGGATGAAGACCGGCTTGGCCGGATCGCTGAGGTCGTAGATCTTCGCCATGCGCGGCACGCGCCATCCCGGCTGGCCCGAGACGAGGTACGCGATGCCGGTGTCGCACTCCCAGAAGCTCTTGTGCGTGCCGCGCAGCCCGCTGACGATGACGCTGATGCGCGTCGGTTTGGCGGGGTCCGTGACGTCCCACATCTCATGCGCGGAGTTGGCGGTGTTTCCGTACGCGCGCAGCAGGTAGGTCTTCGTCTTGTCGGCGCGCGGCAGCGTCGCACCGCTGCAGACGCGTGCCATCTGCGCGCCGCCCGACTCGGCCGTGCCGCCCGGTTCGAGCGCCTGGCCCGGGATGTGCGCGAGGTACTTCGAGTTGCGCGGATCGGTGACGTCGACGATCGACGTGCCGTTCGGTTCCTCCCGGCCGGTGAGCGGGTTCATCTTGCTTCCGCCGTGGTGGCCGACGTACGCAATCCAGCGGTCGCCCTGCCGTTTGATCTCGGGCTGATAGGCGCTGCGTCCCTGGAGATCGCTGTGCCCGACGAGCCGCATGTCGCGGCTTTCGGCCCCCTCTTCGCCTCCGTTACCCGCCTGCCGCTGCGCCGTCACCGCGACGCCCAGAACGATGACGAGCCCCGCGCTGACCAGATGCCGTCGCGTCATATCGAGCTCCTTGGGCGGACGGTCCGCCTCTACATTCGTTGGCGGGACTTTGAGCGATAATCGGCCCACGCGTCAAGGACCAATCCTCTCCGTCGTGCTCACCGCGGCCGTCGCCGCGGCCCGGCAGCCTGCCGCGGGCGTCCTGCGCCAGATCGCCCCCGGCCACTACGTCTACAGCACCGGCACGTTCAACAGCGGCGTCATCGCCACGAGCGAGGGTGTCGTCGTGCTCGACGCGCTCGCGTCGGAGGCGGTGGCGCGCGCGGCGCGCGACGCGATTACGCGCGCGACCGGCCAGCCGATCCGCGTGCTCGTCTCCTCCACGCACCACAACCAGTATTCGAGGGGGAACAGCGCGTATGCCGACGTGCTGAAGATCGGGCAGGAGAACTACCGGGCGGATCTGCTGGCGCTCATGCAGCGCGAGAAGATCTCCGGCGACGAGCAGCAGGCGAGGCTGCCCGGCCTCACGTTCCGCGATCGCCTGACGCTCCACCTCGGCGGCAAGGCGATTCAGGTCCTGCACCTCGGGCGCGCGCATACGCGCGGCGACAGCATCATCTTCGTCCCCGAGGACCGGATCGTCTATTTGAGCGAACTGCTGTTCGTCAATCAGTTCCTGTTCATCAACGACGGGTACGGGCTGGACTGGCTGAAGGCGCTCGATGCCGTCGAGGCGCTCGACGCCGACATCTTCATCCCCGGCCACGGACCGATTCCGTCCGACCCCCGCCAGACCCGGCAGGACCTCCGCCGCTTCCGGCAGATGCTCGTCGACGTGCGCGACGCCGTGCAGAGGGAGCTGGCACGCGGCGCCACCGAAGAGCAGGCGGTGGCCAGCCTCCGCTGGCCCCAATACGAAAAGCTGCAGGGATACGACGCGCAGCGCGAGACTGCCGTCCGGCGCCTCTACCGTCAGCTGGCCGGCACACTCCCCTGATCACCTCCCCGTTTGTCCCGTCGAGACAGCACGGGACCGGTGTATGATGCACGCCACTCATGGGCCGGAGAGCTAAAGCTCTCCGGCTCCCACGTGCCTTCATCGGCGGTCGGCGTCGCGGATCGGACCCACTCGCACTCATAAGGAGGAGGTCCCATGAGATCGCGCAGGGTCGCCTGGTTCACGGTCGTCTCCACGCTTCTGCTCCTTCCCCTTCTGGTACACGCGCAGGACACGTCGGTCAGCGCGTTCATCAGCGGCCGGATTGCGGATTCCACGGGCGCCGTGCTGCCTGGGGTCACGGTCCGGGCCGTCCACGAGGACACCGGCAATTCCTTTGAAACGGTGACCGACGAGCTCGGGGCGTATCGAGTCGCCGTCCGCACGGGGACCCTTCGGATCACGGCGGAGCTGCCGGGTTTTGGCACGATGACGCGCCAGGTGGAACTGCTGCTCGGCCAGACCGCCGTCGTCAACCTGCAGATGTCGCCCGCAGGGTTGACCGAGACGCTCACGGTGACCGGCGAGGCGCCCCTGATCGAGACCACTACGTCGACGCTGGGCGGGAACGTCGAGCCCCGTCAGGTGCAGGAGCTCCCGGTGTACGGCCGCAACTGGATCAACCTGGCGCTGCTGGCACCGGGGAGCCGGACGGCCCCCGTCGCGGCGAGCAGGGAGCTGTCCGAGAAGCCGCTGCCGGATCGCAACAACAACGAGACGCGGGAGTTCCATTTCCACGTCGACGGCCAGCAGGTGACCTCGGAGTTCGGGACCGGCGGCCAGCCGCGCTACAGCCAGGACGCGATCGCGGAATTTCAGTTCATCTCGAACCGGTTCGACGCGACCCAGGGCCGGTCGACGGCCGTCCAGGTGAACGTGATCACCAGGTCGGGCACCAATCGGCTCTCCGGTGTGTTCCGCGGCAACTTCCGCGACAGCGTCTTCAATGCGCCGAATCGAGTCCTGGGCAAAGTGGAGCCGATCAATAACCAGCAGTACAGCTCGGCCGTCGGCGGCCCCGTGCTGCAGAACAAGCTCCATTACTTCGCCAACTATGAATACGAGCGCGAGCCGAGGGTCAGCATCTGGCGCACGCCGTATCCGTTCTTCAACGTGTCGCTGGAGGGCACGAACAATCGGAAGATCGGCGGCGTGCGTCTAGACTATCAACTCTCGCCGCAGACGCGCGTGATGGGCAAGGTCTCCGGGGGGCGCCTGTGGGAGCCGTTCGGGCTGCCCTCCGCCACCAACCACCCGGCGGCCACGAATACGACCGAAGAATATAACGACGAGATCCTCGGGCAGTTCACGCACGTGCTGAGCAATCGAATGCTCAACGAGATTCGCGTCGGGAAGACCGCGTTCGGGCTCTACAACGAGAATCTCACCCGGTGGTCGAACCACTGGCAGGCGGCCAACGGCATCACGACCGGGTCGCCCCGCATCACGTTCACGGGCTTCCTGATCACCGGCAACCAGAACCATCCTCGCTCCCTGGACCAGGACGTGTACAACATTCGCGACGACTTCTCGTACTCGTACAACGCGAAGGGGCGGCACGACCTGCGGACCGGCGGCGAGGTGCTGTTACGTGACGTCATCGCGATCAACCGCCGGCAGAACATGGGTCTCATCGACGCCCGGGGTGGTCCGCGGCCGTCGGCGGCCCAGTTCCAGGCGTGGTTCCCCGACCCGTTCAACGCCGACACCTGGAACCTGGCGGCGATCTCTCCGCTCGTCCGCAGCTACACCATCGGTATCGGAGACTTCGTCGTGCCGCAAGACACGCAACGGGTCGCCGCCTGGGCGCAGGATGACTGGCAGATCTCGGATCGCCTGACGCTGAACCTCGGCGTGCGCTACGACGTCGGGATCGGCATCTTCGCCAACGACATCAGCTTCCCGCCGTTCCAGGACGCCGGGCGACCCGACGACTGGAACAACGTGCAGCCGCGGCTCGGCTTTGCGTACCGGCTGAACGATCGGACGGTGATTCGCGGCGGGTCGGGGCTCTACTACGGCGATGCGTTCGCCGATGCGGGGTCGGCCATCGGCAACACCCAGATCACGACGATTCGATTCGAGAACGACGGCCGGCCCGACTTCGCCGCGAACCCGACCAACGGCCGGCCTCTGCCGACCTACGAGGACGCGAACGCGCTGTACTGCTACAACAACAACAATGCGCCGGGATGTCTGATTCGCGACGTCCGGGAATTTACGGCCCTGCCCGAGTACATCGAGCTGCCGCGCACGTGGCAGACCTCGATCGGGTTCCAGCGGCAGTTCGGCAGCACGATGGCGGTCGAAGCCGACTACGTGTACAGCCAGGGCCGGTTCGAGAAGGACGTGCTCGACAACATGAATCTGATCTTCGACCCGGCGACGGGCGCCAACCTCGATTTCCGGCAGAGGAGAAACCGGCTCTACGCCGACTGGGGCGTCATCTCGATGAACGTGCACACCGCCAAGTCGGCCTACCACGCGCTCATCACCGGCTTGACCAAGCGGTTCAGCAATCGCTGGCAGGCGTCGGCCACCTACACGCTGTCGGCGCTCTATTCAGCCGACTCGCGGCCGTTCAGTGGGCACCACATCGTTCCCTTCCCCACCGCGCCCGATCTGGGCGGGGAATGGGGGCTGTCGGAGGACGATCAGCGCCACCGCGCCGTCTTCAGCGGCATCTGGCAGGTGGGGCGCGGCTTCCAGCTGAGCGGCTTCCACTACCTGAGCGCCGGCAACCGCGAGTCGAGCAACTATGGCGGCGATCTGCGGAACACGGGGTCGACCTTCAGCGGCCGCCTGCGCCCGGACGGGACGATCGTGCCGCGCAACTCGATCATCTCGCCCCCGCAGAATTCAACGAGCCTGCGGGTGCAGCAGCGAATCCCGCTGCGGGGTCGCCTGTCGATCGACGGCATCGCGGAGGTCTTCAACGTCTTCAACCGGCCGAACTGGACCATCGGCACGGAGCAAAGCAGCACCACCCAGTACCTGCAGCATATCAATGCGCAGTACCGCACCGCGCAGGTCGGCTTCAGACTGGCGTTCTGAGGCCAGCCTGTAGCTGGTAGCTGGTAGCTGGTAGCCGGTAGCCGGTAGCCGGTAGCGGTTGGTGGTTGGTAGTTCTTGCTACCAGCTACCGACTACCGACTACCGGCTTCCGCTGATAACATCGCCAGGACGAGCTTCCTGGAGGGTTCATGATGCGGCGCGCACTTCTCTGTGTCTCTGCACTGCTGCTCGCGTCGACCGCGGCGGCGCAGGAGTGGGACGAGTACAAGAACGTCAACGACGGCTTCCGGATCAATTTCCCCGGCCAGCCGACGATCACCGAGACGACCTGGACGTCGGAGTACGACTACACGCTGCCCGCGCGCGTCTACGCCGCGACGCGCGGGGCCGAGCGGTATTCGGTGACCGTGGTCGATTACGCGCCGATCGAGCCGCAGGCACTCGAGCGACGCAAGAAGTGCCCGGCAGGCGCCGAGCCGTGCATCGGGAGCGAGCTGAGCGGTCCCGGCTACTGGAAGCACGACGTCCGCGGCGCCATCGTCTACGCCACCACCAGGTTCTTCGAGCGGAACGCCAAGGTGACGCGCTATCACTGGAGTCATCAGGATCTGGTCGAAGGACATCAGCTGCAGCTGACCAACGCGGACCTCTCGCGCACGTTTGCCTTCGTCGGCATGCACGAGATGAAGCTCTACGTCGTGGAAGGGACCGTGCCCGCCGGCATGCCCGAGCCGGGGCTGTTTCAGCAGTCGATGGGATGGGTGGACGCGAACGGCAACGGCATCCGCTACCAGACGATCTACGCCAATCAGTTCTACGGGTTGAAGCAGATGCCGCCGCCGCCGCGCGCGGGCGGCGGGCGGGGGCGCGGGGCGGGACCGGCGCCGTATCAGCCCTGAACCGGTGAACCTGGGTCGAACCGCGTCGAACCGTTGAACCACCTGTGCACCCATGAGCCGTGAACCCGTGAACCGGAACCCAAGCACCTGAGCGCCGAAGAACCCAAGCACCCCGTTCAGGGTGCCTTGTTGTAGACCAGATTGCGCGTGGCCGAATCGGCGCCGCCCGGCGTCTGGGCTGCGCGCTGTAGCCGCAGCACGCTGCCGTCGAGCACCCATACCTCGCGGATGTTGTTGAGGCCGTGGATCGTCCGCAGCACGAGCCGCGCGCCGTCCCACGTCGCAATCCGCTTGTAGTTGTACGCGGGCCGCGGATCGGAGGGATCCGGCGCCTCGGTCATCGTGCCGTTGAGCGTGAACGTCGCGGTGAGCGGGCGATCGGTGCCGCCCGACTCGTACTTCAGCGAGATGACGATCTCGCCGGCGCTCTGCTTCACCGTCATCGCCACGGGCGGCTCCGCGACGCCCGATCCCATGCCGCCGCTGGCTGCCATCTGGCTCAGGCCCTTGTTGAAGGTCCACGTGCCGGCGAAGCTCGGGATCGGCGTGTTCGGATTCGGCTTGGCGGTGGTCAGCGGCGCAAACGGCTTCACCGTCGTCAACCGTTTCGGCGGCGTCTTCGGCGCGAGCTCGCGCCCGAAGAAGAGATCCCGGGGGTTGGCGTTCGGCTTCGGCACGAACTTCTGCGTGCGGCCGCCGAACACCTCGGCGCCGTACATGTTGCCCTCCGCATCGGCCGAGATCTGATGAACGCCCCACGTGGCGCCCGGGTAGGTGCCGTACCGGCCGAACACGGTCTCGATGTGCCCGCGCAGGTCGTACTTGATGAAGTCGTAGCACCAGAGGTGCTGGTCGCGGCTCATCGAGAGCGAGTGGCAGTAGCCGCTCGGCCACTTGTCGAGGAAGACGCCGTTCTCGTCGAACACCTGAATGCGGCGGTTGAACCGGTCCGACACGTAGACCCGGCGGTCGTCGCCGACGGCAATCCCGTGCGGCACGGTGAACTCGCCGTCGCCCTTGCCGGGCGCCATCGAGCCCCACCAGAGGAGCGGCTTCCCCTCCTTGCTGAACTTGACGACGCGGCTGTTGGCGTAGCCGTCGCTCACGAAGAACGTCCCGTCCGGCAGCCAGTCGATCATGGTCGGCCGGTTGAAGCGCTCCATGTCGTCGTTGGCGCCGAACACGCCCATCTCGCCGAGCGTGAAGACCTTCGTCTTGCCGTCGTTGGTGAACTTGTGAATGACGTGATTCATGTCGTCGACGACCCAGACGTGCCGCTCCGGGTCGTACGGCTGGACGTAGATCTGATGCGGGCCGCGGCCACCCTCGAAGAGGGAATCCCACTGCCGCCACGACTCGATCAGATTCCCCTGGCGGTCGATGACGAGGATCGTGTTGCGGAAGACCGGCACCTCGCCGGTGGCGCCGCCGCGGTTGAGCGCGCCCCAGTTGCCGAGGAAGTTCGGCCCGATGCGCGCATCCTTGGGCAGCTCGATCTCGCCGCGGCTCGTCAGGAAGACCCGGTCGGGCGACTCCGGGTAGACGCCCGACTGCGAGCCCCAGATGTAGCCCGGGGCCGGCCACGTCTTCTTCGGCCAGTTCGGATCGACCTGATAGGGACCGCTGATGTCGTAGCCGCCGCGCTCTTCGACATACCCGCGCTGCTGAAGTGATGCCGTCGACGTCGCGAGGGCGAGACACGCGATGACCAAGAGAAGACCCCTGCGCATCGGACCTCCTGTTTGGCGGGGGAGTGTAGCATTGATCGACGGTGATGCGGCTTCCACTCCTGCTCGTCGTGCTCGCGACCGTGCCGCTCGCCGCACGTGGCGCTCTATCTGGACGTGGCAGACGCGACGACCGGGCGCGCGACCACCTGGTTGATGGACATGGGGAGCCCCGCGAGCCTTGCGCGCCTCGGCTGGTCGAAGGCGACCGTGAAGGCCGGAGACAGGATCGTGGTGGAAGGGATCCCATCGCGCGACGGCTCGCCGGTCGGCTACCCCTATACCGTCACCCTGAGCGCCACGGGGCATCGGCTGCGTGCCGCGCCGCCTACGGACCGGTCGTCCCGAGCTGCCGCTGAATCGCGGTGATGTTGCGCGCGGCTTCGGCGCGGCGCCGTCCGGCGTCGGCGATCGCGCGTTCGTGTGAGGCAATCCGCCGCGCCTGGGACCGCGCGCTCTTGTCGGTGGCAGTGAGCTCGGCAATCGCCTTCCGGTGCGTGGCGACAGCCAGCTCCGAGCACTGCTCCGCGTGCTGAAACGCGGCGAGACTGTCGAGCCAGCGGCGCCGCTCCGCGCGCACCCCGCCCAGGAACGTCGCCGCGTCGCACAGCCCGAAATCCCGATCGAGCGCCGCCTGGAACTCCGCTTCCGCGAACTCGATGCGCCGCTCGCGCCAGGCCACCAGGCCCGACAGCAGCAGCGCCGGCGGCGACGCGTCGAGCCCCTTCGCGACGTCGATGTCGCGTCGCGCCGAGGGCAGATCGTCGAGACGGTACTCATTCCACGAGCGCCAGTAGTGCGCGTCGGCGGCGTACCAGAATCCCAGGTCGATGAGCGTCGTGGCGGCCGCGATCGCATCGTGATGCTGCGAGAGATGAGAGAAGCTGATCGCGAGACCGAGGAGCGCCTCGCGATGCGACGGCACCAGCATCGTCGCGGCCTCGTACGCCTCGACCGCCTCATCCCATTCTTCGCGCTGCTGGTGCACCATGCCGATGGCCGCGGCAATCGTCGTCGACCCGGGGAATGCCGCTCGCACGAGGTGGAACCGGCGGAGCGCCTCGTCATAGTCCGCTCGCTCGCGCTGGAGCTCCGCGCGCCCCAGTTCGAAATGGGCTTCGACCAGTGCCGGCTCCTGCTCCAGCGCCTGTGCCAGGAGCATCGGCCGCCCGCACGCGCCGACGCGGTACTGCATCAACGGGAGGTCTCCAAAAGACTGAAGCGCCGCATCCATTGCGGCGTCGCGCTGGTTGAAGAGCAGCGGCCCGCACGCCAGCGACACATCCAAGTATGCGCGGAAGAGGGACGATCCCGGTCCGCCGGCGAGCCCCTGCCGCCAGCGTTCGAGTGTCTCGCGCGGCTTCCGGTACGCAGCCGCGTCCTTCAGGAGCTCGTCGCGGTCGGCGCTCAGCGGGTCGGGCGGTACGCTCAGGACGACGTCGAGGTACTCACGCCAGTCAGCCCCTGCCGGCCGGAGGTCGCGCGCCCGCGCCACCCATGCCTCATAGGGAAGCCCCAGCTCCTTCGACCGGAGCGCCAGGAGCAGCGCGGCCTCGAACGCCGCGTCGTGCAGGCCGGCCGCGCTCGCCCCTGCCAGCGCCTCCTCCAGGCAGGTGTAGCAGCCCTGTCGGACCAGCGCGTCGATGTCGGCGCGCGGATCGCGCGCCGGCGCGACCGTGATCGGCTGGCGCGCGCCGCAGGCGCTCAGCAGCACGCACGCGGCAGCGAGCAGGACAGCGAAGACCCTCATTCGCCTCCCGAGATTAGACACCGAGTCGCGCTACAATGCGCGCGGCGCTGCGCGGGGTCCCCAGCGCGCGGAGTGTGCGCGCTGGGGTGCCTGCCACAGGAGGAACCGTGACGATTCGCCTGCTGCTCATTTCGTGCCTGGCTCTGCTCCTGTGGACGTCCCCCGCGCGCGCCCAGCTCGTCGCGCCGGGCGAGGGCGGTGTCGCCATGGGCCATATCCATCTCCTCGCCCGTGACGTCGAAGCCAGCCGGCGGTTCTTCACCGCGCTCGGCGGGACGCCGGTGACGAACGGCTCGCTGCAGCTGATTCAGTTCCCGGGCGTGTTCATCATGCTCCGTCAGGCGGAACCGACCGGCGGCACGGTTGGGTCGGTGATCAACCACTTTGGCTTCAACGTGAAGGACATCAACGCCTCGGTGGCGAAGTGGCAGGCCGCGGGGTTGAAGATCGAGCCTGGCAACGACGGCCGTGCCGATCAGCGATGGCTGACGACACCCGACGGCGCGCGCGTCGAAATCCTCGAGGACAAAGCGATCGCGCAGCCGATCCGCAAGGCGGGCAACGGGACGACGTCGATTGCGTTCCTGACGGATCCGTGGGGGACGTATATCGAGCTGACCGAGGGACTCGCGCCGTAGAATAGGAATCGAGTGCGCGCGCACATCG
This sequence comes from Acidobacteriota bacterium, assembly GCA_016184455.1. Lineage (GTDB taxonomy): Bacteria > Acidobacteriota > Vicinamibacteria > Vicinamibacterales > UBA2999 > MELF01. The sequence goes on along the minus strand of JACPCS010000120.1, from coordinate 35,404 downwards.
CGATTCAGAGGAACCGGCTGATGAATCCGGGCGGTGTGCCCGACCTCAAACGGGCACTGCGCCCGGTTCCGGCATACGAGCGGGCGGTGCGCGAAGTCTCCAAGATGCTCCGCGATGCGGGTATTCGCCACGCTTTGGTAGGAGCGCTCGCGGCGAATGCGTACTGCAACAGGCCTCGCACGACCGAGGATATCGATTTCTTGGTCGGCGACGAGGCGTTCGAAGAACATCCTGGCGGGTTTGTCACGATGCGGGTGCCCGTCGTCGAGTTCGACGGGATCGAGGTGGATCAGGTCCCGCTCACAGAAGCCCTCCGCGTCATCGAGGACGGCCTGAACCGCGCCGCCGTCAGTGACGGTGTCCCGATCGCTCCGCTCGACACCATCGTCGTCATGAAGCTCTTGGCGGGGCGCACGCGGGACTTCGCGGACGTCGAGGCCATTATCGGCTCAGGAGCGGACCGGGAGCAGCTGAGAGAAGCGGTGCAGAAGGCGGCGCCGCAGTGCGCCGACACGCTGGAGCGGCTCTTCGCCAACGCCGACCGGAGCCGCTGATCGTACGTGGCGTCCGGCGTCAGCCGGACCAGACTGATCGTTCGTAGTGTCCGGCCAGACCGTACTTGTTAGCGCTTCAGCGCGGCGTCCCAGTTGAGGACGACCGTGATCGGCGGGACCTGCGGCGCCTCGACGACCACGTTCATGAGGAACCGGCCGTCGGCTGCCACCGAATAGTGCGCCTTCTGGTTGTAATAGGGACTGAGGCGTGTTCGGAACAGCGGTACTGCCGCGCCCGTGTCCAGCTGCCCGTCCGGCCCGCGCGTGATCGACACGGCCATCAGCTGATTGTCGGCAGCGACGTAGAACAATTCGCGGCCGTCGGGACTCCACCACGGGCCGCCCTCCGCCGAACGAGATCTGGCGCCTGCCGCCCGGCTCAGGGAACGATTGCGTGTACCCCTCGAAGCGGCCCGACTCGTTCGAGGTGTACGCGACCCATTTCACGTCGAGAGAAAAATCGCCCGTGCTTTCCTGAAAGGAGGTCTGCGCAATCGGAAAGGGCTTGCGTTCGCCGATCAGCGGCACCGCCCAGGAAAAAAAGATCGAGTCAGCACGCCTCGGGCTGCGTCGAATGGGAGCGCCAGGAGCGTCTGCTGCCGCGCGTGCAGGAGCATGCCAGGCGGCGCGTACAGCGCCATCGTCTGCGCGCTGAGGACTCGAGTTGGTTCGCCCCCATCGAGCGAGCCGATGTAGACACCCGTGGTCTCCGGAGCATTCGTCACATGAAAGAACAGGAAACGGCGGCCGTCGGGGAGAAACTGCGGCCAGCAGGCGTTCATGTCACCGCGCCTGAACGGTGTCACGGTCACAGGGTCACCGCCCGATGCCGATACGCGCGAGAGCGGCCCTCCGGCATTCGGCGCGAACAGGATGACGTCGTCGGCGCTCCACGTCGCGCCCCATCCGGCCGCATCGGCCAGCACCTGTGTGGGGCCCTCGGGCAGGGTGATTCGCTTCAGTTTGAGGTCGGCAAAGAACCCAATCGCACGGCCGTCCGGAGACCAGAACGGAAACAGGGCGCCTTCGGTGCCCGGAAGTGGGTGCGCGGTCAGCTCATCGAGGGATCGCACGAAGAGCCGTCGAACGCCGTCTGCCGTGGCAACGAATGCCAGCTGGCGGCCATCGGATGCCAGCGCGAAGGATGCCGGGTCGACAGTCGGCGGCGTCGGGATTTCGAAACGCGTTGGCGCTGGCGTGGAGGCAGGGCGGTGGAAGAACACGGCTGTCGAGAGCGTGAGCGCCGCCAACCCGAGAACCGCCAGGCCGGCAATCGTCCATGCCAGACGCTCGCGACGGCTTGCACGCGGCGGCGCCATGGCCGCGATCGTCGCGGGCAAATCGGCGCCGCCGACGGCGTCATCGATCTCGAGGCGCGCGTCGGCGATGTCGTGCAGCCGGCGCCTCGAGTCCTTCTCGAGGCAGCGTTGCAGCAGACGACGTACGCCTTGCTGCCCGCGCCGAGCGGGCCGACGATCTCGTACGCGCCGATGCGTGTCCCAGCTTGCAGCGGAGCTTGTCTGACGAGCGCCGAAACAGCGAGGCCGCTGTGCGCTTCGTCATGCGCCCGCAGCATGGCCTCGAGCTGCGCGTGAAGCTCCGGCCGTCCCGCGCAGCGCTCGGCCAGCCACGCCGTGCGGTCGGCCGGCGCGAGCGCCAGCGCCTCGTGAAACATCGCCTCGAGCTCGGGCCAGGCAGGAGTGGTCATGCTTCGTCGCGTGGAGTGCTCGGTGGCGGGGATTATAGGGGAAGCGGAGTACACTCGTCGCGATGATCAAATTCGGCAGGCCAGTCTCGTCCGATGTGGAGACGCGGGTGCCGCAGCTCGTGGAGGCGCTTGTCCGCGACGGCCGGATCGAGGCGATCTGGCTCTTCGGCTCGCGTGCGCGGCAGGAGGCCGATGCCCTGAGCGATGTCGACATCGCGGTGCTCGCTCACCGAGACCTCGAGGCTCGGGCACTGTGGGATGCCCAAATCGAGTGGACGAATCTCGCTGTCGAAGCGCTCGGCACCGATGAAGTCGGCATCCAGGCGCTCAACCGGCTGCCGGTGGCGTTGCGGCATGGGATCCTTCGCGATGCGCGGCTCCTGTGGGCCTCTTCGGAGGAGGCGGCCGCGGATTTCATGGCGCGCACGGTGAAGGAGTATCTCGACCTGAAGCCGTACCTCGAGCGGTACGATCGGGATCTTTTTCGTCAGGCTGCGACCGGTCGTTTGCGATGACGGTTGACCCGCAGATCCTCGCCACACGCATCGCCAAGATTCGGGAAGAGCTGCGGCGCCTCGGCAGACTCGACACGGTATCGCGCGATGAGTTTCTCGCCTCTTCTGTCCAGCAGCATGCCGTCGAGCGCGAGCTCGAAGTCATCATCGGGGCGTGCCTCGACATCGGGCATCACGTCATCTCACGTGAAGGGCTCCGCCGGCCCAATGACTACCGCGAGGTGTTTACCATTCTGCGCGAAGCAGGAATTATCGATCCCGATCTCGGGCGTCGACTCGAAGAGATGGCAAGCTTCCGGAATCGGCTCGTCCATGCCTATCTCGAGCTCGACCCGAGCCGCGTGTACGAGATGGCGCGGCACGAACTGGCCGACATCGAGGCATTTGTCGCCACGATCGTGAGGCGCTACATCCCCGATTCGGCTCGCTGAGCTCTGTTCCCGCGCGCTGCGGGATCGAGGCCGGGGGGTCAGAGGTGCGCGCTCGATGAGCTGTGCACGCGGAAAGAGTGACGCATGCTCGGGCCATCGGATTCCGCCAGGCGGGAGCTCAGGCAGCACAGTGCCGGTCTGGAGCGGGATGGCCAGCGTCTTACCCGCGCCGGCACGTGACTGCCGTTCAACGGTCACGTACAGGAACTTGCCGTCCGGCGCCCGTTGCACGCCGCAGAGACTGGGACACATCTGGCGCGGGACACCGCCAGCGACGGGAGCAGCCATCGTTGCCGAAGCGGTCAGCACGTTGGGATTCTGGGCAAGCACCACGACCCACTCGCCATTTGGAGAAACCGTCTGGAGGTTGACAATCGGGTCGAACGGCAGCTTCATTGCCGCGGCCGCGTCCCTGTGCCCGCGCCAGATAGTTGAACCCTCCTTCGGTGACCCGCAGCAGGATTTCGCCGTTCGCTCCAAGGTGCGGCGACCCTTCACCACCGGACGTGACCTGCTTCGGGTGTGATCGCCTGGTCCTTGCCGGCTCTGTGAATCCACACCGCGCCCTGCGTCATGCCAATGGACGTGACACGTGAATCCCCGTCGGCGGAAATCGCGATCCCCAATGCCTCATTCGGGCCAAACGTCATTCGCTCGGGCTCGCCATCGGGAAACGACTAGACGGCTTCGGCGAGGTCTTCCATCCGCTGGAGCGGGATGATCTCGCTGACCTTCTTCTCCTTCGCCTTCACCTCGTTGTACTCGATCGTTGCCTGACGCACGGCGTTCGCGTTGTAGTCGGGCGTGAGCGTGCCGTCCCATTCCGCGTACCACCGCACGGTGTCCATGATCAGCCGCTCGGGACCGATCCAGTTGTCGAACCGCCCCAGCCGGATCTCGGCGGCCGCGACGCCCGGCGGCATCTTCTTCTCGTAGCGCGTCCGCGCCTCGACGCGCAGCACCTCGAAGTACTCGCGCATCTCGGCGAGCTCCTTCTTGCCGCCAATCGGGCCGTGTCCCGGCACGAGCACGTCGACGTCCCAGCCGATGATCGCGTTGCAGACGTCGATCCAGCGCGTGACCCAGCTGTTGTTGGCGTACGGCGCCACCCAGAAGAAGCCGACGTCGCCGAGGAACACGATCTTGTGCTGCGGCAGGTACGCGACGACGTCGCCCCACGTATGGGCGGGGCCGACGACGCGGAACTGCACCTCGACGCCGTTGATGTCGTAGACGAGATCGTCGCGGAAGGTGACGGTCGGGAGCGCGAGGTGTCGTTCCTCTTCCTGATCGGCGATGCCCGGCGTCACGGTCCACGTCTTGGGCACGGTCGGCACCGCCTTGACCATCTCCGACTTGCAGTACGGATGGCTCAGGATCTCGACGCTCGGATCGAAGAACTGCAGGCCGTTGACGTGATCGCCATGGTGGTGCGTGAGAATCATCCGGCCGAACGGCTTGCCGGTGGCCTTCGTCGCGGCGGCGATGAAGCCGCGCGCCGGAATCGGGCCCTGCAGCGCGTCGATCGCCACGAGATGATCGCGGCCCACGATCACGCCCGCATTCGACACGCCGGCCGCGCTGAGACCCGGTCCGCCGCCCTGCGTGTACGCGTAGACATTGGGCGCCAGCTGCCGGAGCTCCCGGTTCCATTTGGGCGGCATCGGGTACCGCGAATCGGGCTGGGGCGGCGGCGTGGGATTCACCACCTGCGCTTGTGCCGCCAGGGGTCGATCCAGCCCGGCCAGCGTGGCCGTGGCGCCGACGAGAGCTCCCGCGCCGAGGTGTATCGCTTCACGCCGGTTCATGAGGACCTCCTTTGAGCAGGCAGTAGGGTATCATCAGCGCAACGCTTACGGAGGCACGATGAGACGGCTGGCTCTGTTCGTCTTCGCCATCCTTGCCGCGCAGCCGGCGCTCGGCCATCACTCGACGTCGGCCATCTTCCACGACGACAAGCGGATTACCGTGTCCGGGACGCTCACGAAGGTCGACTGGATCAATCCGCACATCCAGATCCTTCTCGACGCCGGCAGCGGGGCGCAGTCCGAACCGTGGCGCATCCAGGGGAATCCGCCGCAGTGGTGGCGGAACCTCGGGGTTGGCCGCGCCGACTTCGCCAAGGGCATCGGCCAGAAGGTGACCGTCGTCGCGCTGCCGGCGCAGGACGGCTCGCACTACGGCTACCTCCGCAAGATCACGTTTGCGAACGGCGACGTCCTGGAGGACGCGCGCGGGGAAGGTGTGCGATGACTCGATGCTTCCTGGCAGGTCTGATCGCCCTCTGTGCCGCCGCGACCATGGCGGCGCAGTCCCGGACCCCGGATCCCGGATCCCGCATCCTGGATCTGAGCGGCACATGGTCCACCTTTCCGGGCGTGAACGCGTCGGCCCCGCTGCGACGCGCCAGCGGCGGCGCCGAGGAAATCCGCCGGCTGGATCGCGCGGCTGTTCGCGGCGTCACCCCCGACGTCCCGGGTGTGCGGCCCTGGACCGACGCGCCGTCGTACAAGCCGGAGCACCAGGCCAAGGTCAAGGCGCTCGACGCGCAGCAGAGCAAGACCGATCCGGTCTTCTACTGCGGCAAGCCGGGCGTGCCCCGCGTCGGTCCGCCGCGCCGCATCGTCCAGCTGCCCAGCGAAATCATCTTCTTCTACGAGGACATGTCGGGCGATCCGTACCGGATCATTCCGACCGACGGGCGGCCGCATCGCGCCGACGCCAACCCGTCGTACTACGGCGATTCAGTCGGCCGCTGGGAAGGGAACACGCTCGTCATCGACGTGCGCAACTTCATCGAGGACACCTGGTTCGGCGAGAAAGGCTACTTCCACACCGACGCGATGCGCGTCACCGAGCGCATCTGGAAGAACGGCGAGAACCTGGTGTGGCAGGCGACGGTTGAGGACCCGAACGTCCTCACGCAGCCCTGGACGATGCCGCCGCGGATGATCCGGCCGTCGGACACGCCGCTCGAGGAGTCGCCGCCGTGCCGCGAGCAGGACGCCCCGCTCCTGCGCAACGACGATCACCACGATCAGAGATAGCCTTGGGCTTCAGGCTTTAGGCTGTGGGAGTGAGCCCGAAGCCATGAATGAACGTCTTTCCCAGCAGATCGCCTTTCTCCTCGAGGCCGATAAGCTCAAGACCGTCCTGCGCCGCACGCCGCTGACCGACGCGTCGCGCCAGGAGAACTCCGCCGAGCACTCCTGGCACCTCGTGCTCGCGGCGATCGTCATGGCCGAGCACACGACCGGGACGTTCGACCTGCTCCGCGTCCTCGAGCTGCTCACCGTGCACGATCTCGTGGAGATCGACGCCGGCGACACGTTCGCCTACGACCATGGCCACCTCGGCACCAAGGCCGAGCGCGAGCGGACGGCGGCCGACCGCTTGTTCGCGCTGCTGCCGCCGGACCAGGGCGCCCGGCTGCGCGACCGCTGGGAAGAGTTCGAGGCGCACGAGACGCCCGAGGCGCGCTTTGCCAACGCGCTCGATCGCCTGCAGCCGCTGCTGCAGAATGCCTGCGCCGGCGGCGGCAGCTGGCGCAATCATGAGGTGACGCGCCAGCAGGTGCTGCGCCGGATGGATCCCATCCGGTCGACGATGCCCGCTGTGTGGCCGCGCGTGCTCGAAATCATCGAGGCGTTCTGCGCGTCGGGCATCCTGCGCGAGGAGGCGGACCCCGTCCGCGAGTGATTCCGCGCCTCCGCGGAATATCCCCCGATCGTCGAGCACGCGACGCCGGTTTCGCGGCCGCCGTGCGCCTCGACCGTGGAACGGCGCTTGCTCGCAGCGCGCCGGAGGTGGCGCATGGGAAGCGGGATTTTTCGCGCGCTGGCCGCATGCGGGGCCGCGGTGCTCGTCGCCTCGTCGGTCGCCGCCCATCATTTCGTGCCGCAGGAGTCGGACAAGACGGTCAGGATCGCTGGGACCGTGACGAAGTTCCAGATGATCAATCCTCACTCGCGTCTGTTCCTCGAGGTTCGTGACGCGTCGGGATCCGTCACGGTGTGGGAGATCGAGCTGGGGAGCATCGGGGCGCTGACTTCTCGCGGCTGGACTCGTGATCTCGTCAAGCCGGGTGACGTCGTGACCGTGGAGGCGATCCTGTGGAAGGGCCGCGCGAATGCCGCCGTGGCGCGCGACATACAAGTGCCCGACGGACGTCGGCTGTTTGCCGGCTCCCACGCCGGTGATTATCCGCTTCGGCGGTAGCGCACCCCACCGCGCAACGTCCGCGCGTGGGGGCCGTTCGCCGGCTCGACCTGCGGGAGTTCTGGGCACATCGCCGTCGACCTGTGTATACTCGCCCGTGACTTGGACTGTGGGCTTCAGCCTGAGGCCGGAAGCCTGAAGCCCAAAGCCCAAGCTCTGAAAGGGAGGCGGTGATGTCGCGCAGAATTTCCCGGATCCCGCTCGCGGTCCTCTCCCTGATGGCCGTGCTGCTGTGGGTGGTCGTCGGGGTATCCGCTCAAAACGGGCAGCCGTCCACCAGTAAGGGCGAGTGGCCCCACTACAACGCCGATCTGAAGGGTACGCGGTACTCGCCGCTCGACCAGATCAACGCCTCGAACTTCAACCAGCTCGAGGTCGCCTGGCGCTTCAAGACCGACAACTTCGGCCCGTTCCCCGAGTACAAGCTCGAGGGGACGCCGCTCATGGTGAACGGCGTGCTCTACACGACCGCCGGCACGCGGCGATCGGTCATCGCCCTCGATGCGAAGACGGGCGAGCTGATCTGGTCGCACAGCTATCGCGAAGGGAAGCGCGCGGCCAACTCGCCGCGGCAGCTCTCCGGCCGCGGCGTCGCCTACTGGACCGACGGCAGGGGCGAGGAGCGGATCCTCTACGTCACGACCGGCTATCGGCTCATCGCGCTCAACGCCAAGACCGGATCGATGATTCAGTCGTTCGGCACCAACGGGGTCGTCGATCTGAAGGTGGGCGTCTACAAGGGCGTCAACGAACAGATCGATCTCGAGACGGGCGAGATCGCGGTCCACTCGACCCCGACCGTCGCCGGCGACGTCGTGATCATCGGCGCGGCGATGCGGGAAGGCGCCACCGTGACGACGCACAACAACACCAAGGGCGTTGTCCGCGCGTACAACGCGCGCACGGGAAAGATGCTGTGGCGGTTCGACACGATTCCGCGTCCCGGCGAGTTTGGCAACGAGACCTGGGAAAACGGGTCGTGGGCGACCAACGGCAACGTTGGGGTCTGGAACCAGCCCACCGTGGACGAGGAGCTCGGCCTGGTGTACCTGCCGATCGAGACGCCGACCTCCGACTATTACGGTGGTCATCGGCCCGGCAACAACCTCTTCGCCGAGAGCATCGTCGCGGTCGAGCTGAAGACGGGCAAGCGGCGCTGGCACTACCAGCTCGTGCACCATCCGATTTGGAACTTCGACATGCCGGCGCCGCCCGTGCTTGCTGACGTCGTCGTCGACGGCAAGCCGCGCAAGATCGTCGCGCAGCTCACCAAGCAGGCGTGGGTGTACGTGCTCGATCGCGTCACCGGCCAGCCGATCTGGCCGATCGAGGAGCGGCCGGTGCCGCAGTCGGACGTGCCGGGCGAGAAGACGTCGTCGACGCAGCCGCACGTCACGAAGCCGCCGGCCTACGCGCGCAACGTGCTCAGGCTGCCGGACGATCTCATCGATTTCACGCCGGACATGCGCGCCAGGGCGCAGGAAATCATCAAGCGGTACAAGGTGGCGGACACGCCGTTCAATCCGGGCATCCTTGGCGACGTGAAGGGGATGCTCGGCGCGATCGTCCCCGCGACCGCGACGAACTGGCCGGGCGGCGGGTTCGACCCGGAGAACGGGATTATGTTTGCACCGGCGGGCAACACGTTCGGCGTCCGTACGCTCGTCGCGCCGCCGGCGGGCTACTCCGACATCCGCTACGTGGCCGGCATCGCGGGGCGGCCGTTCGTGGAAGTCTGGGGACCCGGGGACTGCTGCGCGGCGGACCAGGGCATCGTCAGCCGCGAGAACCTGCCGCAGCGGTACGCACCTCCGGCCGGGTCGGCGCCCGCACCACCGGTGCCGGGCCTGAACGTCGAAGGCATCCCCATCTCGAAGCCGCCGTACGGGTTGCTGGCCGCGATCGATCTCAATCGCGGCGAGCTGCTGTGGCAGACGCCGCACGGCGACACGCCCGATAACATCCGGAACCATCCGGCACTGAAGGGGATCAACCTCCCGAAGACCGGCCAGCCCGGCGCGTCGGGCGTCGGGCTCGTCGTCACCAGGACGCTGGTGGTCATGGGCGATCCGCAGATCACGACGCCGCCCGGACGGCCCCGCGGCGCAATGCTGCGCGCCTACGACAAGAAGACGGGCCAGGAAGTCGGCGCCGTCCTGATGCCGGCCATCCAGAGCGGCTCGCCGATGACGTACATGCTCGACGGCAAGCAGTACCTCCTCGTGGCGGTGAGCGGCGGCAACTACTCGGGCGAGTATCTGGCGTTCGCGCTGCCCGACAGCGCGCTGCGCCGGGAGACCCGGTAATCAAGGACACGAAGAGGAATGAACCACGAAGAACACGAAGGTCTCGAAGGCATACCGGGCGGTCGGCCTCACCCGCTTTATTTGCAGGCTTTCGTGATCTTCGTGGCCTTCGTGGTTTCGATCGTCTGTGTGTCCTTGGCTGTAGCCGCATCCGTATGGGACGGCGTCTACACCGAGGAGCAGGCGAAGCGTGGCGAGGCGATCTACTACCAGCGCTGCGGCGCCTGCCACGGACCTTCGCTCGAGGGTGGTGACATGACGCCGGCGCTCGTCGGCGGCGTCTTCACCTCCACCTGGAACGACCTGGCCCTCTCGGAGCTCTTCGAGCGCATCCGGATCACCATGCCGCTCAATCAGCCGAGCACGCTCTCGCGCCAGCAGACAGCCGATGTCCTGTCGTTCCTGCTGAAGCAGAACAAGTGGCCGGCGGGACAGGCCGAGCTGCCACGCGAGCTCGAGCCGCTCAAGGAAATCCAGATTCAAGCGATCAAGCCGTAGGCGCGGCGTTCTTCCCCCCAACGAAACACCGAGTCACCGAGACACCAAGGGCCAGTCGAACGGCCTGACGCGGGCAGCTCCGAAGTACGTTGTCGCGCCGTGCTCGTCGCCGATCTTGGAGGCCTTTGTGGCTGACTCGGTGTCTCGGTGCCTCCGCTGTTCCGTGATCGGTGAAAATCAGCAGCGAAGCTGGCTACGGCAGCGCGAACACGTAGACCGCGTTGTGCCCCTGCACGGGCGCGGGCATCGTCTTGCCGACGACGGTGAGCGGACCGGCGGTGGCCGACTGGCCGCCGCCCGTGAAGATCATCACGTACTGCTTGCCGTCGACGGCGTACGTGATCGTGCTGTTCATGATCATCCCGCCGACGATCGTCTCCCACAGCACCTTGCCGGTCTCGGCGTCGAGCGCGCGGAGGCGCCGGTTCAGATCGCCGAAGAAGATCAGGTCCCCCGCGGTGACGAGCGCCGAGCCGTTGGTCGGCTCCGGCTGGGAGTAGATCACGCGCATCTCGCCGGTGGCGACGTCGACCTTCGCGATCCCCATGTACTTGGCCGGATCGGACCCCGGCCGCATCACGCCGACGCGCCGTCCGTACCCGGTGCCGCTCTTGTTGACCGCCTCCATCGACAGGCACTGATCGTGGAACGGCACGTAGATGGAGTTGCGGGCGGGACTGTAGGCGATCTGCCACAGGCCGCGCGTGTTGTGGTAGCAGCCGACGATCGAGTCGCCGTCCTTCGTGAACATCTTGGCGGGATTGGGGCTCGTCTTCCCGGTGCGCGGATCGACGACCATCAGGTTGACGTTCGGATCGTCGAAGGGGAACGGCCGCGCCCAGAGGAACTGGCCCGTGTCGCGCGCGACGGCGAACATGCCGCCGCCCTCGGCCACCGTGATCACGACGTCCTGCTCGACGCCGGGTTTGATCGTCGGGTTGATCCACTTCACGTGCTTCGGATCGGGGCTGACGCGCGTGCGGATCAGCAGCCGCTCCTGGTTGTGATCGGCGTCCCAGTCGTCGCCGGGCAGCTCCTGGAAGTGCCACACGAGCTTGCCGGTCTCGACGTTGAGGGCGAGCGTCGAGTTGCTGTAGAGCTCGGTGGGTGAGGTCGGCGGCGCCGTATCGTACTCCCCGTGCCGCTTGAAGCGCGTGTACGGGTTCGGGTTGGCGACGCCCCAGTAGACGATCTTGCGCGCCGGATCGTAGGACCCTGGCAGCCCCCACGGGCCCGCGGCGCGCGACGCCACCGGCATCTCGCCCCACGTATCGCCGCCCGGCTCGCCCGGTGCCGCCGTCGTATAGAACCGCCAGACTTCCTTCCCCGTGCGCGCGTCGTGCGCGGCGATGAAGCAGAACTCGCGTTTGCCCTGCTCGCACGTGCGGTTCGAGATCACCTTGCCGTCGGCCACGAGCAGCCCGCCGGCGGTGATCTGCCCGTTGTCGACCTTCGTCTCCCAGCGCAGCCGGCCGGTCTGTGCGTCGAGCGCCAGCAGGTACCCATCCGGCGCGCCGAAGTAGATCATGTCCTCGTAGATGGCGAGGTTCTTGGCACGTGCCGCGAGGCGCGGGACGTTCGGCGGATACTCGCGGCGGTACTCCCAGAGCGAATCGCCGTTCTTCGCGTCGAGCGCCTGGACGCCACCACCGGGGACCATCACGTACATGACGCCTCGATAGACGATCGGCGTCGATTCCTGGACGCCGGGCGGCAGCCCGCGCGACCAGGCCATGCGCAGCCGGCCGACGTTGCTCTTGTTGATCTGGTCGAGCGGACTGTAGCGGTGCTGGTTATACGTGCGGCTGATGTGCAGCCAGTCGGCCCCGTCGGGACTGACGAGCACCTGGTCGCTCGCGGGCACGAAGGTCCGGTGCTCCTGCGCCGCGAGCGATGGAGCGAATGCGCCCGCCGCCGCCGCGGCAAGCGCCAACAGCGAGGCGGCGAGCGCTTTCGTCATTACTTTTTGTCTCCGGTGGCTACGGGCAGGTAGATGTCGTTGTTGAAAGTATTGAAATCCGACGGAACGCAGAAATACTCCCAGATCTCGGCCCCGGGGGCCAGCGCGACCTGCAGCGGACGCAGCGTCCACGGCTTCGTGTAGATCTCGGGATCGTTGATCGTGATCTCAACCTCGATCATGCCGTAGTTCGGACGGCGCCAGCGCTCGACGACACGCATCCGATCGCTGTGCGGGAAGCCGCCGTCCGGTTGCGTTGCCGATATCCACGACCGGTCGTCGAACCCAGTCGACTCGATGATGAAGGTGTTCCCCTCCCAGCGGCCGACGTTCCACCCCATCCACCGCAGTTCCGGCGGGCTGTCGGGCAGCGTCCGGCCGTCGGTCCAGATGGTGCGCCACGTGTGGGTCTGCTCGAAGAACTGGAGGACCCGGTCGGGCAGCATGATGAACTCGAAGCCATAGTTGCCCGTCGCCAGGCGCGGCCAGCCCCGCGGATCGCAGTTCACCTGTGCGCCTCCGCCCTGGCCCGACGTATCCTTCGTGTGCAGGTACTCCCCCGCCTCATTCTTCTCGCCAATCGTGGCGTCGAAGCGTTCTTTCCCCAGCGGCGTGTACGGCGGGGGATTCACGAAGATCCGGCCGGCAGCACCTTCGCCCCCGTACCAGACGCCCGACAGATCGCGCGCGTTGAACGCATGGCCCTCGACCTTGTACCTGGCGTTGGCTTCGCGCCGGTCGGTCTCGTTCTGACAGCGCGGACAGCTCTTCCAGCCCTCGGGAGCGGGGACCGAGGGGACGACCGGCCTCTCGGGCGTCCGGCCCGGGGCTTGCGCCGACGCGGCCCATGGAAACGCAGCAGCGGCCGCGAGCGTCACGATGAAGACACGGATTCCGTATCGCATGGTCGTTTCGCCTTTGTCTGCGCTTACTGTTCGAGCAGGTTGCGCCGCTCCGACAGATCGATCACGACCTTGCCGTCCGGCCGCACGACCTTGATGAGCAGTCCGTGGGGCGTGCCCGCCTTGGCCGGCATGAACGTGGCGCTGATCGGTTCGCCCGCCTTGAACGTATCGCGGCTCATGCCCTCGCTGATCATCGTGGTCGGCGACGACAACTCCCCGGTCCACTTCACGACCGAGCCGCTGCTGTCTTTCACGTCCCAGACCACGAACACATGAGGGTTCCGCCAGATGACGTTCGACACCACGCCGTTGTTGGTCACCAGCTTGCCGGGCGCGGCGTCGTAGCCCGCTCTGCTGTGGTGCGCGGACGTGAGAGTGCCGAGCAGGAACACCAAGCTCAGGACCGCGAGGGCAGCCGCCGAGGGGCGCACAGTCCGCATGAACACACCTCCTAGAGGAGTACGACAGGATGCAACCACTAGGCGGTCCGGCTGTCAAGGGGAAAGCGGCACCCAAACGTGCCGGCGCGGCTATAATGCGCCCCAACAAGGAGCGCGATTATGCGGATCATTCAGGGATTTGCGGCCGGTCTGGCGTTCGCGGTCGCCGCAAGCGGCTGTGCCCAGCAGCCCCGGCTCGAGGCGGCCGCCGAGGCGATGGGGGCCGGCCAGTTGACGTCCATCCAGTTCTCCGGCAACGGGACGCAGTACGCCTTCGGCCAGGCGTACGAGCCGGGCGGCCGCTGGCCGCGGTTCGTGGCGAAGGCCTACACGATCGCGGTGGACTACCAGACGCCCGCGATGCGGCTCGAGATGCTGCGCGCGCAGGGGGAGGACCCGCCGCGCGGCGGCGGCGCCCAGCCGTTTGCGACCGACGTACGGACGATTCAGGTTGTGAGCGGGAAGTCCGCCTGGACCGAGGGTGGCCAGCAGCCGGCGCCCAATCCGGGGGCGGTCAGCGACCGCCTGCGCGCGTTGTGGGTGACGCCGCACGGCATCATCAAAGCGGCGATGGCGAGCGGCGCGGCGGCTGACGAGGCGGGTGTGATCAACCTGATGGTCGAAGGGCGCGCCGTCAAGGCGACGCTCAACGCGCAGAACATGGTCGAGCGCGTCGAATATCAGTCGGTGAACTCCGTCGTCGGCGATTATCCGGTCGAGATCACGTATTCGGACTACGCGCAGTTCGGCAACATCATGTTCCCGCGCCGCATCGTCCAGAAGGAGGACGGCTTCGACACGCTCGACATCACCGTCAGCGACGTGCAGCCGAATGCCTCGATGTCGCTGCCGGTGCCGGAGAACGTCACCAAGGTGACGGCGCCGCCCCCGCTGAACGTCCAGGTCGAGAAGGTCGCCAACGGGCTGTATTCGCTGGCCGCGGCGGGGACGCGCAGCCTCGCCGTCGAGTTCCGCGATCACGTGGTGATGCTCGAGGGGCCGACGAGCGACGCGCGCTCGGCGGCGGTCAACGAGATGGTGCGCAAGACCATTCCGGACAAGCCGATTCGGTACGTCGTCAACACGCACGCGCACTACGACCACGCGGGCGGCCTGCGCCAGTACGTCGCCGAAGGGATCACGGTGATCACGCACGAGAGCAACAAGCCGTTCTTCGAGAAGGCCTGGGCGCGGCCGCGGACGCTCGAGTCCGACCCGCTGGCGAAGTCGCCCAAGCCGCCGATGATCGAAACGGTCGCGGACAAGCGCATGCTGACCGACGGCGCGCAGACGGTCGAGCTCTACTACCACAAGGGCAACGGCCACCACACCGGGACGCTCATCGCCTGGCTGCCGCGCGAGCGGATCCTGATGTACGGCGACGCCTACAACCCGCCGGCGGGCGACGAGATTCGCACCCCGGAGCGCGGACCCGAGTACGCCAGACAGCTGGTGGATCTGGTGGAGCAGCAGCTGAAGCTGAATCCGGTGCGGATCGCGCCCGTGCACGGGCGCGTGGTGCCGTATCAGAACCTGAAGATCGCCTTCGGATTGTAAAAAACGGGGTCGGAGGTCATTTTTGGAGGACAGTCGAGTGGTCGATGCGGGACTGTCCTCTAAAAATGACCTCCGACCCCATTTACTGCACCAGCCGGTAGAGGCGTTCGTCGTATGGGGCGCCGTCGACCGCCGTCTCGCGCAGCCCTTCCCGATACGTCCGCGTGTGCGCCGCGCTGATGTGCGCCTCGCGCGCGCGCTCGTCGCGCCACGCTTCGACGACGGTGAAGTGGTTCATCCGCGCGCCCTGCAGCACGTCGAATCGCAGATTGCCCGTTTCCTTCCGCGCGTGCTCGACCTGGCCGTGCAGGAACTCGCGCGCCTTCGGCAGCCCGTTCGGGACGACGTCGACGTGCGTGACCACCCAGACCGCGTCGGCCGGCGCGTTCGAGGCTCCTGCGACGGCAAAGGTGGTGTGCACGCGCTCGTCGTAGGCGGTGATGCGCAGCGGCGTCAGCTTGTCGTGGAACTGCGACACGTGCGCGGCGCTGCGGTGCGCCTTGAACGCAGCCTCGTCGCGCCATTCTTCCGCGACGACGAACTGGCCGCGGCGGGTGCCCTGCAGAATGTCGAGGCGGGCGTTGCCGTCCTCGCGGCGGCTCGCGTCACGATAACTCTTGAAGAGCGCGACGGCCTGCGCCTCCGAAGCGGGCGCCACGTCGACGTAGGTCACGATGTAGCGCGGACCGGGGGCCGGCTGCGGAGGTCCCGCCGGCGGCGCCTGCGCCGCGGCGCTCGCGCCGGCAGCCAGCGCGGACACGATGAGGCCGATCAGGAGCGTTCGTTTCTGCACAGCGTTCCTCCCAGAGGAGGCAATACTGCCAGAAAAACACGCGTGTGGACAGTCGCGAGCCTGCTCCTGGCCGACCCGAAGGCGCTCGCATCGGCGATCCTCTTCCGCGCGATGGTGCCGTTCGTCCCCGATCCAATGGGCCACGCGCTGACGCAGGCCGACGTCGTGCAGGCGCGCGAGTGGCTCGCCACGGCACAGCTATCCAAAAGTAAGTAGGTTACGGCAAGTGAGCCGCGTGCGCTACAATGCGCGCATGGCCAGGTCTGCGGTGGTGTGTCCCCGCTATCACCACGCGGTCGAGCTGCTCGGCCGCCGATGGACCGGCTGCATCATCAGCATCCTGCTGCAAGGGCCGGCACGGTACAACGAGATCCGCGCCGAGATTCCCGACATCAGCGACCGCATGCTCGCCGAGCGGCTCAAGGAGCTCGAGTCGGAGGGGCTGCTCGTGCGCACCGTCATGCCGCAGCCGCCGGTGGGGGTCGAATACAGCCTCACGGACAAGGGGCGCGCGCTTGAGGGCGCAGTCACCGCTATCGCAAAATGGGCCGAGCGATGGGTGCCCGCGCCACGCCGCTAGTCGCGCTTGCTGCGGTAGTCGTTGCGGCGGCCGCCACTGTGTGGGCCGCGCCCGCACCGGCGTGGAGCCCTGACCGCGTCGATGCCGCAGCTCGGGAGCTGCCGCGGCTGCACAGCCTGCTCGTCAGCCGGGGCGGCGAGCTGATCTTCGAGCGTTATTACAACGGCGCCCGCCGCGATCGTCCCGCGAACATCAAGTCGGCGTCGAAGAGCGTCATCTCCGCGCTCGTGGGCATTGCCATCGATCGACGGCTCATCCCGCGCATCGAGACGCCGATCGTCACCTACTTCCCGGATCTGGCCACCGATCCCGATCCGCGGAAGCGGGCGATTACCGTCGAGCATCTGTTGACGATGCGGAGCGGCCTCGAGGGGACGAGCAACCGCAATTATGGCGCGTGGGTGACCAGCCGCAATTGGGTGCGGCACGCGCTCGCCCGGCCGATGTTCGCGGCGCCCGGCGAGGAGATGGAGTACAGCACGGGCAATACGCATCTCCTCTCGGCCATCCTCACCAAGGCGACGGGGAAGAGCACATGGCAGTTCGCCAACGAGGTGCTCGCCAAGCCGCTCGGATTCACGCTGCCGCCGTGGCCGCGCGATCCGCAGGGGATTTACTTCGGCGGCAACGACATGCTGATGACACCGCGGCAGATGGTGGCCTTCGGCGAGCTGTATCTGCAGAAGGGCCGCGGGGTCATTCCAGCCGGATGGGTCGGGCGGTCATGCGACGGCCGCGAGCGCACGCGCCGCTTCGGCGATCCCGTGCTCGACGCGCTGCGCGGCTTCGACCCGCTCCGCGATCGGAAGTACGGCTACGGGTGGTGGGTCCACGAGATCCGCGGCTACGAGACCTGTTTTGCGTGGGGGTACGGCGGCCAGTACATCTTCGTCGTCCCCGACCTTCAGCTCGTGATCGTCACCACCTCGTCACCCGACGTGAGCGAGGAGCGCCGCGGCCACCGGCGGCTGCTCTTCGAGGTGCTCGACGAGCTCGTCGTCGCGCCGATTGCGACGCGCTGACCTAGTTCGATTCCCGCAAGAACCAGCGATCGATCAGGACGTGCCGCGTGAATGTGGGCGAGCGGAGCAGCCGCCGCCCAAGCGCTTTCACCACTGCGGCGATCGGACGCGGCGTTGGGCGCACCGCCGGATAGCGCCGGCGCAGTTCCACGGCGTAGGGAAGGAGCGCCTCGCGATCGACGCGGCCACCTGCGCCGATGACGGTTTCGGCGGCGAGCCGTCCCGAGTCGACGGCCGGCTTGATCCCTTCGCCGCTCTCCGGGTAGGCGAGCCCCGCCGCGTCGCCGGCCAGGAGCACGCCCTCACCTACGAGCGGCCGTGGTCCGGTGCCCGAGGCGAGGTAGGCGTGGCCGTGCCAGCGGACGCGCGACGCACGCCGCGCGAGCCCGCGCGCTTCCAGCAGGTGCATGAACTGCTCGATGTGCGGGTTGAGATCGCCGTGGTCGCGCCGTCCGAGGCCGATGTTCAGGTAGTCGCCCTTGCGCACGCACCAGCCGTAGCCTTCGAGGTCCTTGCAGAAGAAGAGCTCGGGCAGCTCGCCGATCGCGTCGCTGCCGCCCGGCTCCAGGGGAAACTCCGCCTCCTTCGCGACGACCGGCCGGACGACGTCTGTCGCTCCTCGAACCTCGCGCGCGACGGGGCAGAAGTGCCCGCCGGCGCCGATGACGACGCGCGCGGCGATCTCGTCATTGGCGATCCACCCGTCGCCCTTCCGCTCGAGCGAGGTGAGGGGCGTGGCGCCGCGTACCCGAGCGCCCGACCGCCGCAGCAGGAAGTCGTCGAACTCGCAGCGCCGGATCGCATAGCTGACCGCGCGGGGGTAGCGTGTTTCAACCGGCCGGCCGCCCATGAGCGCGGTGCGAAAGCCGGTAATCGTCTGGATGGTGAGGCCGGTGGCGCGGTACTCGGCGGGATCGAGCTCGAGCAGCCGGAAGACGCCCGGCGTGACCCAGCCGGCGCAGACCTTGTCGCGGGGAAAACGCGCGCGGTCGAGGACGAGCACGTCCCAGCCGGCGCGGGTCAGGATGCGGGCGCACGTCGATCCGGCAGGCCCGCCGCCGACGATCAGCGCGTCGCAATGAAGCATCGCCAGAGACGGGCCCCGGAGTCACGGAGACACGGAGTAGACGAAATCATTCTCCGTGTCTTCGTGTCTCCGTGGCCTGTAGAGATCGGCGCGTGTCCAGTACGGTGGCGCGGCTTCGGCCGGGGCGAACACCACCTGAAAGAGCTGCAGCGAACCGGCCGCGAAGGCGGCCTCGGATCCGGCGAGGTACAGCTCCCACGCGCGCTGGAACTGCTCGCCGTACCGCGCGCGTACCTGTTCGGCGGCCGCCTGCGCGAAGCGCCGGCTCCAGTGCGACAGCGTGCGGGCATAGTGCAGCCGCAGGTTCTCGACGTCGAGGATCGACATGCGCGCGGGCGAGAGCACGCGCGTCGCGACCTCGGACAGCGTCGGCGGATAGCCGCCGGGGAAGATCCGGCGCCGGATCCACGCGTTGAGCGGGCGCGGGATGTCGCGGCCGATGAAGTGCAGCAGGCCGCGGCCGTGGCTGCGCCGCAGCACCCGCCGGACCACCGCTGCGAGCGACGGATAGTGGTGGAGACCGACGTGCTCGAGCATGCCGACGGACACGAACACGTCGTACTCGCCGCGGACGCTGCGGTAATCGTCTTCGATGAACTCGACCTGCCCCGCCAGCCCCTCGCGCGCCGCCCGCGCGCGCGCGTAGGCAATCTGCTCGTGCGACAGGTTGAATGCGCGGACGTTGACGCCGTACTCGCGCGCCATGTGCAGCGCGAGCGCGCCCCAGCCGCAGCCGGCTTCGACCACCGTGTCACCCGGCTGCAGCCGCAGCTTGCGGCAGACCAGATCCATCTTGGCGACCTGCGCCTGCTCGAGCGACACGTCGGGCCGCTCGAAGTAGGCGCAGGTGTAGACGAGCTGTTCGTCGAGCCACCAGCTGTAGAAGTCGTTGCCGAGGTCGTAGTGGTGATGAACGTTGCGCCGCGCCCGCTGGATGCTGTTGCCCGGCGCGAGCGTCGAGCTGAGCCGCTCGCGCCAGGTGGGCGCCGTGCTGAGACGGGAAATCGCCTCCAGCACCGCCTCGAGGTCGCCGCGGACCTCCAGCGTGCCGTGCATGTAGCACTCGCCGAACTGGAGGTGCGGATTGATCAGGATCGCCCGGAGCGTGCGGGCGCTGTCGACGACGAGCGTGCCAATCGACGGCTCCGCGGCGGCGTACGGCGAGCTGCCGTCCCACAGCTCGAGCCGTACGGCGGCGGGGTGGAGCTGCGCCTGCAGGAGTGAGGCGAGACGTCGGGTGAGCCAACCTGCCGAGGAAGGCATCGCGACCACGAAAATACAACACCCAACTCCCAATTCCCAACGTCGCATTCACAAGCGGGCGTTTTGAAGCTGGATCTCGGGGGTTGGGAGTTAGCTCGATTGAATGTGTATCCCGCACTCCAGCTTCTGCCCGCCCCAGCGGCCCGAGCGCGGGTTCGCGGGATCGAGCGGCAGCGACGTGCACGGCTCGCAGCCGATGCTCGTGTAGCCGCGGCCGTACAGCGGCAGCAGCGGGATACCGTGCTCGCGGGCGTAGGCCCGGACGTCGCGCGCGGTCCATGCAGCCAGCGGGCTCACCCGCTGGACGATTCGTCCGCTCGGCAGCCGGAACGGCTCGACCTCCTGCAGGCCCGCGCGCGAGGGTGACTGGTCGCGGCGCAGCGCGGTCAACCAGACGTCGTACTGATCCAGCGCCGCAAAGAGCGGCTCCACCTTGTGCCGCGTGCAGCACGCGTCGGTGCTCTCGGCCTGCCACAATCCGATGCGCGGCTCCGCTGCGCGCAGCGTGATGAGATTGAGGCCCCACGTCCGGGCCACCTCGTCGCGGTACGCCAGCGTTTCGGCGAAGTGATGGCACGTGTCGAGAAAGAGCACCGGCAGATCGGGCCGCTCCTCACGCAGCAGATGCGTGAGCACCACGCACTCGGCCTGGAAGCTCGAGGTCAGACAGGGCGCCTGCGCACCCGCCAGCGCGTGTC
Organism: Acidobacteriota bacterium; assembly: GCA_016184455.1. Classification (GTDB taxonomy): domain Bacteria; phylum Acidobacteriota; class Vicinamibacteria; order Vicinamibacterales; family UBA2999; genus MELF01. The sequence continues at coordinate 14,869 of JACPCS010000120.1, read as the reverse complement.
GAATGATATGGCGCGCGTCATTCATGTCAGCATCTCCTCGAGCGCCCCGCCACCGCGTCGACCGCCTCCGTGTCGGAGCCGGCACGGCGCGCCAGCAGCGCCAGACGTTCCGCGGCGGGCACCGGACGCTCCGCTGCGTGTGTCCCCGATTCGGGAACTGGGGCTGTAATCATGCCGGCGCCGGCCGTAAAGCCGGTCGCCGGATCGATCAGGACGAAGCTGCCGGTGGTGCGATTGTCGCGGTAGGCGTCGAACACCAGGGGGCGCGTGGTCGAGATCGTGATGGCCCCGATCTGGTTGAGCACCAGGCCGTGCCCGACTTCGGCCGTGAGGGTCCGCGTCGTGTGCTTCAGCAGGTACAGCCGCCCGAGTTCGAGCGGCCGCTCGTCCATCCAGACGACGTCGGCCTCGAAGCGCGTGCCGGCGTGCGGGCCGTCGTGCGCCAGCAGATCGCCGCGGCTGATGTCGAGCTCCTCGTCGAGCGTCAACGCGACCGACATCGGCGCGAACGCCATCTCGAGATCGCCGTCCCACGTCACGATGCGCGTCACACGGGCCGAGCGCCCCGACGGCCAGACCGTCAGCCGGTCGCCGACGCGCACGGTTCCCGATGCGATCTGCCCGGCATACCCGCGAAAGCCGTCGTGCGGCCGCAGCACGAGCTGCACCGGAAACCGGAACGGGCGGCTCGTCAGGTCGCGCGTGACGTCAACCGTCTCCAGATACTCGAGCAGCGGCGGCCCCTCGAACCACGGCGTCCGCAGGCTGCGAGCGATCACGTTGTCGCCATGCAGCGCGCTGAGCGGGATGGCGTGGCACCGAGCACCCTGGAGCAGCTCCTCGAAGTGATCCCGGATGTCGTCGAAGACGTCTCGGCTGAAGTCGACGAGATCCATCTTGTTGATCGCGACGACGAAGTTCTCGATCCCGAGCAGACGCGCAATCCGGGCATGACGCCGCGACTGGACGCGGAGCCCGTGCTGTGCGTCGACGAGCAGGATCGCGACATCGGCCGTCGAGGCGCCGGTCGCCATGTTGCGCGTGTACTGCTCGTGGCCAGGGGTGTCGGCGAGGATGAACTTCCGGCGCGCCGTCGCAAAGTAGCGGTACGCGACGTCGATCGTGATCCCCTGCTCGCGCTCGGCCTTCAGCCCGTCGGTGAAGAGCGAGAAGTCGATTGGCCCGACGCCGCGGTTGGCGGAGGCCGCGCGCACCGAGTGCACCTGGTCCTCGTACACCGCCTGCGCGTCGTGCAGCATCCGCCCGATCAGCGTGCTCTTCCCATCGTCGACGCTGCCGGCGGTGCAGATGCGGAGGAGGCCCGACATCTACTGGAACCTCCACTCGAGCCTCGTGGCGGGCCGCTCCGTTGTCGCGGCCCGCGAGCGCGTCGTCAGCAAAGAGCTGCCTCGAAGTAGCTTCCGCTGTTCCATCTAGAAGTAACCCTCGCGCTTCTTGAGCTCCATCGAGCCGTCCTGATCGTGGTCGATGATGCGGAGCTGCCGTTCGGAATGACGCGCGGCGACGAGCTCATCGATGATTCTCGGGACGGTGTCCGCATCGGAGCGGATCGCGCCCGTGCACGGCGAGCAGCCGAGCGAGCGCATGCGGCAGCGGACGATCTGCGGCGTCTCGCCCGGCATCGTGACGACGAACGGCTGCTCCTGGACGATGAGCGAGCTGCCGCGGACGATCACCTCGCGGTCGCGCGCGAAGTAGAGCGGCACGACCGGGATCCGCTCGAGGTGGATGTATTGCCAGACGTCGATCTCGGTCCAGTTCGAGAGCGGGAAGACCCGGATGGTTTCACCCGGGCGCAGGCGCGCGTTCAGCAGGTGCCAGAGCTCGGGCCGCTGGCGCTTCGGGTCCCACTGGCCGTTGGCATCGCGCACGGAGAAGATCCGCTCCTTGGCGCGCGACCGTTCCTCGTCACGCCTCGCGCCGCCGATCGCCGCGTCGAAGTTGCCGGCCTCGAGCGCGTCGAGCAGCGCCCGCGTCTTGAGCAGCGCGCAGCAGCGCTCGGTCCCGACGGCGAACGGCTGCGTCCCCTCGGCGATCGCCTCCTGATGCGTGTGGACGACGAGCCGCGCCCCGACGGCCTTCGCAGTCTCGTTGCGGAACTGAATCATTTCTCGGAATTTGTACGTGGTGTCGACGTGCAGCAGCGGAAACGGAATTGGCGCCGGATGAAATGCCTTCTGCGCCAGGCGGAGCATCACCGACGAGTCCTTGCCGATCGAGTAGAGCATCACCGGCCGCTCGAACTCGGCGACGACCTCGCGAAGGATGTGGATGCTCTCGGCCTCGAGCGCGCGCAGGTGATCGAGGCGCAGCATCGGCGGCGCCGTCGATTCCACAGGAGTCGCCATTGTCATCCCAATAACCCCATCAGATTGGCGCCGGCGACGAGCAGCAGCACTGCCAGCCCGGCGCGCACGGCCTGCGACGGCAGGCGCGTCGTCATCCAGCTGCCGACCGCGACACCGGGCACCGAGCCGACCAGGAGCGCGGCCGCGAGCGGCCAGTCGACCGTGCCGCGCCCCGCGTGCGCCGCGCCCGTTGCGGTGACGAGCATCGCGGCGTGAAAGACGTCGGTGCCCACGATCTGCGCGGGCGCGAGCGGAAACACGCTGACCAGGAACGGGACCAGCAGCGATCCGCTGCCGACCGACGTGAAGCCGACCAGCGCGCCCACGAGCGCGCCGGCCGCGTACGTGCCGCCGCCCTGACACGTGCGGCGCCAGCGTTCGGGCAGCGCGATCGGCAGCGCGCCGCCCAGTCGCGCGAGCAGCAGCAGCGCGACGGCGACGAGCACCAGGCCGAGCACCTGCTTCACGGCGTCGTCGGCCCGCGCCGCATCGGGGAAGAGGCGCAGCGCGGCGACCGCCAGCACGCCCGCCGGGACGCTGGCCGCGGCCAGACGCAGCGCGAGCCGCACGTCGACGGTCCCCTGCCGCCAGTGCAGGTACGCGCCCACCAGCTTGGTGACCGCGCCGTACACCAGATCGGTGCCGACCGCCACGACCGGGCGGGTTCCCAGCACCAGAATCAGGAACGGCGTCATCAGGGCGCCGCCCCCGATGCCGGTGAGGCCGATCAGCATGCCGACCGCAAAGCCGGTGAGTGGAAGCGTTCCATCCATCGTTTCGACACAGAACGGACCAGAAACACGAAAGCCCGGGATTGAGGTCCCGGGCTCTCACATCCTGCTGTGTTGTTGAACTAGGGAAGCTGGATGCCTAGCCGGACAGCCTGACGGATCGCGCCGAGACCGGGACGGTCTCCCAACAACAACAACACGCGCAGGTCAGGCTGGTGACGGACAACACGACTGCCGCGATTCTACTACGTTGACCCTCGCGCCCGCCAGATAGTACAAACCCTGTTTCTTCGCACCTTCTTCCTGGAGGCTCCTGGTGCCAATCCTGCAGATCCGCCCTGACATCCGTGAGCAGTACGCCGTCCTTTTCGGTTCACACCCGGTCAACGGCCGCACGGTCGTAGTCGAGGACCTGATCGCCGACATGACCGCGGCGGTGAGCGGGGAGCTGCCGAAGCTGCTGGCCGACCGCCACGTGGTGCTCGAGGGCGTCGCGCAGGGCAAGGCGAGGTGGGGCTTTCTGCCGGCGAGCGAAGAGGTGAGCGACGCCGACGGCAACACGACGACGGTTGCGCGGGTCCGTCAGGGGATGCTCGACGGGTTCTTCGGGCGCAAGACGGCCGACGCGTGGCGCACCGGCGCGTCGGTGCCGATCCCGGCCGATACGATGCGCCCCGGCCTCGAAGGCACCGGCCCTGCCATCGACATGGGTATGGCCATGGGCGCGCTCAACAGCGGTGCGTCGCAGTGGATGTGGGACTGGGAGGACGCCGGCGGCGACTACAAGGACCAGCTGTATCAGGCGTGGGTGAACCTGCGCGACATCCTGGCGCGGCGGTGGGACGACAAACCGTTCGTCCACCCGACCAAGAACCGGACGTACACGATCGAAGTGCCGCACGCGCAGTGGCCGGTCATCCTGCACCGCGTGGCCGGCATCCACCTGCGCAACCGGCAGATGACGCTCGACGGCGAGCCGGTGCCCTCGATCATCCCGGGGCTCGTGATCCACGCCGTCCACAACTTCGACGCGCAGAAGAAGAACGGGTCGGGCATCTACTACTACATCCCGAAGCTCGAGACGTGGCAGGAGGCGCGGCTGGTCGCGAAGCTGCTCAAGCAGCTCGAAGCGGCGATTGGCGTGCCGCGCGGCACGATCAAGGTCAAGCTGCTCAACGAGCGCGCCGAATTCGTGCTGCAGCAGGACGCGATCATGTGGGTGCTGCGCGAGAACATGGTCGGCCCCAACGTCGGGCGGTGGGACTACATCAACAGCCGCGAGGAGATGTTCCACCACGATCCGGCGATGGTCATCCCGGATCCACACACGGTGACAATGGCCGAGCCGTCGATGTCGCAATACACCCGGCGGAACGCGCTGCTCGCGCTGCTGTGCGGCGCGATGCCGATTGGCGGCATGGCGGCGCAGATGCAGAACCCGCGCGCGCCCGAGAACGACGCCAAGGCGCTGCGCGACATCTGGATCGACAAGCTGCGCGAGCGGCTGACAGGCATCTTCCGCATCGACGGCACGGTGTACGACACCTATCGCCAGAGCTGGGTGGCGACGGTCACGAAAGAGTACGTCGGCGCGGGCAAGGAGCCGCTGGTCACCGATCTGGCCGACCTGCAGCACGTGGTCGACAAGGCCACCCAGGACGAGCGCGATCGGCTCGAGGTGCTGGGGCTGCTCGAGGGCGGGACGGTTCAGCCGATGGAGCTCGTCGCGGCCGATCTCACGGTGGAGAAGCTGTGGGCGAGCGAGGCGATCGACCGTCTGCTCGCGCGTCCGAAGGGACCGACCACCGAAGACGGCCTGCGCTACGCGATGTACATGGCCACCGAGTACATGTATCAGCAGCTGCAGGGGAACAACGCCGCGGCCATCCACGATCCGAAGACCGGGCTGCGGTTCATGAACGATCTCGCGACGTACGAGATCTTCTGGCATTTCCTGTACCTGGCGACCTACCACGGCGTGGAGCTCACGGCCGACGGCGAGCGGTCGAAGAAGGGCGATCGGGTGACGCCGGAGTTCTTCGTGACGCTGATCGACGCGCGCCGCGAGACCGTGAAGGAGCTCTTCACGACGCTGAACATCACCTACGAGAAGACGCACGCCGAGCTCGTGCTGCAGGTGCTGCAGCGGCAGGTGGTCGAGAAGCGGCCGGACGGCACGCTCGTGCGGCAGCCCCGCTGGATCAAGTACGGCTCGCGAGTGCTGCTCTCGATCGTCGAGCAGCCCGAGGGCGACCGCGAGGCGATTCTCGACGCGATCCTGAGCGATCGGCAGGAGGTAGTGGCGAAGCTGTCGCGCGCGACCGATCCGACGACCCGCGCGCGGCTGCGGAAGGCGCTCGACGCCCACGACTACGTGTACGATGTGCCGCATCGCGCCGCCGCGCCGGTGGCGTGAGCGCCACATGCAACTATCCGGCAACACGGTCCTCATCACCGGTGGGGCCACCGGCATCGGCTTCGCGCTCGCCGAAGCGCTCCTGGAGCAGGGCAACGAGGTCATCGTCTGCGGACGCCGGCGCCCGCGGCTCGAGGCCGCGCGCGCCAGGCGTCCCGCGCTCCACATCCGAGTTGCCGACGTCAGCCGCGCGTCCGGCCGCAAGGCGCTGGTGGCGTGGGTGCTGCGCCGCTTTCCGGCGCTGAATGTGCTGGTGAACAACGCGGGTATCCAGCGTGCGGTCGATTTTCTGCACGGGCCTCGCGACTTGCCGATGGCCGACGAGGAGCTGGCGACCAATCTCGCAGGACCGATTCACCTCTCGGCGCTCTTGATTCCGCACCTGCGCCGACGGCGCGAGGCGGCGATCGTCAATATCTCCTCAGGGCTCGGCTTCACGCCGCTCGCCGCCGTGCCGGTCTATTGCGCCACCAAAGCCGGCGTGCACGCCTTCAGCCTGACGCTCCGGCACCAGCTACGGCAGACGCGTGTGAAGGTGTTCGAGGTGGCGCCGCCGATCGTGCCGACGGGGCTCTCAGGCGAGCGGGAGCGGCCGGAGGAGACGGCGTTCACGATGACGCCGCAGGCGGTCGCGAAGGGGATCGTGGATGCGTTGCGGCGCGATCGCTACGAGGTCGCGCTCGGCGCGGCGGCCAACCTGCACCGTCAGCGCGACAAGCTGTTTCACGCGATCAACGACTAGATCCGGCTGCCCTTCGACTTCGCTCAGGGCACCCCGAGCATCGTCGAGGGGTGAAGCCGGACGCCACGTACCCTCAATAACACCCCGCCAGGCGCGCGCGCTGCTGGAGGAGCCCGAGCACGGCCTCGCAGGTTGGCGCGGGCGTGTTCGTCATGTGCGCGAGCTCGACGACGGCGCCGAGCAGGGCGTCGATTTCCATCGGACGGCCGCGCTCCAGGTCGACGAGCATCGACACCTTGTGCGCGCCCACTTCGGCCGCGCCGGCAATCCGCGCGTCGACGTCGAGCGGAAACGTAATCCCGAGCGTGTTCGCGACCGCCTCGGCCTCGACCATCATCGTCCGCGCGATCGGGCGCGTGGCGGGATCGGTCGTGACGACGTCGAGCGTCGCGGTGGTCAGCGCGCAGATCGGATTGAAGGCGAGGTTTCCCCACAACTTCACCCACACGCTCTCACGGATCCGCGGCCGGATCGGACAGCGGAAGCCCGCCTTGATCATCATCTGCGCGAACCGAGCGATGCGCTCGCTCTTGGAGCCATCGGGCTCGCCGAGATCGAACCGGTTGGAGTAGGTGTGCTGAATGACGCCCGGCTCGGCGATCTCCGCGGCGGGATAGACGACGCACGCGATCACGCGCTCGGGCGGCAGCTTGTCCCAGAGCCTACCGTCGGGATCGAGCGACGTGAGCCGCATGCCGTCGTACTCGCCGCCGTGCTTGTAGAAGTACCACCACGGCAGGCCGTTGATGGCCGCGACGATGGCGGTGGACGGGCCGAGGAGCGGCTGGATGGAATCGGCGACGGGGCCGAGGCCCGAGGCCTTGACGGCGATGATGACGTAATCCTGCGGGCCGGCCGCACGCGGGTCGTCGGTCGCGAGCGGCCGCGCGACGAGCGTCTGGCCCTCTGTGTGGAGCGTCAGACCGCTCCGTGTGATCGCGGCCAGATGCGGGCCGCGCGCGATGAGCGACACGTCGGCGCCGGCCAGCGACAGTCTCACACCCATGAGGCCGCCGATGGCCCCGGCGCCGAAGACGCAGACTTTCATCGGGTCGCGGCCGCCACGAGGCCGAGCTTCTCGGCCATGCCGATGCGCTGCAGCTTGCCGGTGGCGCCGCCGGGAATCTGCTCCACGAACAGGATCTTGCGCGGCACCTTGAAGTCGGCAAGGTGCGAGGCGACGAAGTGGCGCAGCTCGCGATCGGTGAGCGTGCCCTGCTGCCGCGGCACCACAGCCGCTGCGATCTCTTCGCCGTGCGCCTCGTCGGGCACCGCGAAGACAACGACCTGCTGCACGCCCGGGTGCTCCATCAACACGGCCTCGATCTCGAGCGGCGACACCTTCTCGCCGCCGCGGTTGATCAGCTCCTTGAAACGGCCCGTCAGCCAGAGGTATCCGTCCTCGTCGAAGCGTCCCTGATCGCCGGTTCGGAACCAGCCGTTCACGAACGACGCGGCATTCGCCTCGGGATTGGCCTCGTAGCCGGCCGTGACGTTGGCGCCGCGGATGACGACCTCACCCATCGAGCCGGGCGGCAGGAGGGTCCCGTCCTCGTCCATGATCCCGACCTCGGGTCCCGACGGACGGCCGACCGATCCCGGTTTGCGCGCGGCGGGCGGCAGCGGGTTCGATGCGACCTGATGCGACGCCTCGGTCATCCCGTAGCTCTGAAGCACCGGCACGCCGAACGTGCGCTCCAGGGCGCCCATCAGCTCAGGCCGAAGCGCGGCCGACGAGGAGCGGATGAGACGCAGCCGGCTGCGCGCGACGCTGTCGGCATGGCGCGTCGCGCGCGCGACGATCGCGCGGTGGAGACTCGGCGCCGCCGTGTACCACGTCGGCTCGACCTCGTCGAGCCAGCCGAAGAACTTCACCGGGTGCGAGCCGGGCGTGCAGCAGACGGAGGCGCCAGCCGAGAGCGACGACAGCACGCCGCCGATCAGGCCGTGAATGTGGAACAGCGGCATGATGTTGAGGCAGACGTCGTCGGACGTCAGCGCCAGCGTGTTCCGGATGTTCTGGGCGCTCGCAGTGATGTTCTGCTGCGTCAGCGGCACGAGCTTCGGGCGCGAGGTGGTGCCAGACGTGTGGAGCAGGAGCGCCACCTCCTCCGGCTCGGCCGTCACCGTATGCTGCGGCGCGCGACCGGCCGGCTGCGACGCCTCCAGCGTGAACATCCCCGCCGGTACGGCCGGATCGAGCCGCAGCTCGAAGACCTTGATCCCGAGGCGGGTGGCCACCTCACGTGAGGGCGAGGCCATCCCGCTCTCGACCAGCAGTGCCTTCGCCTTCAGATCCTTGAGATAGAACTCGAACTCTTCGTCGCGGTAGTGCGCGTTGAGCGGGGCGGCCGTGGCCCCGGCGGCCACCGCGAGAAACGCGGTCGCGGCATGCGGTCCGTTCGACAGCACGATCGCGACGCGATCGTTCCGGCCAATGCCGTGGGCGTTCAGCCACCGGACGCTGGTGTCAACCAGCGTCCGCAGGCCGGCGTACGTCAGCGATGGATCTCCGGGCGCGGCGATCGCCGGTGCGGAGCCGGCGCCGCGGGCGAGCAAGGCGGCAACAGTCTGATCCGTGTACACGTGCACCAGGGTCTCGTGGGGTCTCAAAAAAAACAAGAACGGGTAGTTTCCTGCGGAAAAACGAACGGGTCCTGCCATTATAGCCCGGTCGTCCGGCCGGAGGTCAGACCACTGGGCCTATAATGGCGTCGTGCCGGCGGGCAGCGGCCATCGGCGGGTCAACGAGGCGATCGTTCGCGCCATCCAGGACCAGATCCGCCGCGGCGAGCTGAAGCCGGGCGACCGCCTGCCGCCCGAGCGCCAGCTGGCCGAGATGTTCGACGCCAGCCGCAGCTCCGTCCGCGAGGCGTTGCGCGCGCTGGAGCTGTCGGGTCTCATCTACTCCCGCCACGGCGAAGGGAACTTCGTGTCTGAGGCCCCGGGCGGCGCGGCGCTGACGCTCCTCGATTTCCTCGAGCGCCAGCGGGCCAGCCTCCTCGACCTCTCCGAAGCGCGAAAACTCTTCGAGCCGTTTCTCGCGACGCTGGCCGCGAGCCGTGCCACGCGGGAAGACCTGGAAGAGCTTCACCGCGCGGCCGAGGAGGAAGCCACGCAACTTCAGGCCGGCGAGACGCAGGCGGCGTTCCGCTCGGACCGAGCGTTTCACCACGCGGTGGCGGTCGCGACGGGAAACCAGGAGCTGGTGAAGCTGCACAGCTATCTGTCCGACCTCGTGGCGGGCGGCCGCCGCGAGGCGCTCGAAAACGACGTCCGCCGGGCGCAGTCTGCGATGGATCACCGGCGGCTGTACCAGGCGATTGCCCGCCGGGACGGGGCGGCTGCCCGGGCGGCGATGCTGCGGCACCTCGAGAACGTCGAGCGGATTCTGATGGACGCCGTGGTCGGGTATCAGCGTGCGGCCGCGCGGCTGGCCCCCACGGCTGGGGTAGCTCCGTCCCGCCCGCAGCGGTCGGGCGCCCGCCGGGCGGCGCGGCGTGCCGGGCCGGCCTGATCGCTGGCCGATTTTGCTTGACGGGGTTCCTCCGCCCTCACTAATATCCGGCACTGGTCAGACCACTGGCGGGAATTCGTGATTTCTGATTTGTGATCGGCGATTTCCAAGCCCCAAGGCCCAAATCACAAATCGCAAATGGCAAATGGTGACGTGATGATTAAGCGGGTCGAAGTCAACTACCGCGGCATTTTCCAGAAGACTCTCGGCAAGTACATCGGCGGTGACATCGTTCAGATCGCCAGTCGGATGGGGAAGGTGGCGTTCTCGAACGGTCGCTACAGCGATTCCCCCGAGCGCAACGGCATCCCCTGCAAGTACTTCGCGTTCGTCTCCCCCGACCTCTCCGAGGAAGAGCTCGAGGCCGAGTGCGGCGCCAAGCTCGACATCGACGAGGCCGACGTGTCGGTCGTCGTCGACGACACGATGGTCAAGGGTGTGGAGCCGTGGGGCTGGCACGGTGTCCGCGCGATCAACGAGAAGCTCCGCGAGAAGGGATGCCTCCTCGTCACGTCGCAGCATTCGCACGACCAGCTGCTCACGTTCATCCCGAAGCAGCCGTTCAGCTGGAGGCTCGCCACCGTCGAGGGCCCTGCGAGCCTGGCGGGCCTCTGGGTCTACAAGGACGACCTTACGCGGGAACGCGTCCTCGGCGCGCTTGCGGCGGTCGACCCGGGCATCATCTCGATCGAGGCGGTCGAGTCGTATCTGCTCGAGAAGACAAAGGACAAGCACCGCGCCGAGGCGGCGCGCGCCTCGTACGACGCGACGCTGCGGAACATGCGTGTGGTCAAGGCGGGCGAAGGCGCCGAATGGCACCACGAAATCCCGCGGCTGCCCACCTGGAAGGAGTTCGAGAGCGGCGGCGTGGTGGTGCCGGCCGTACCGCGAGGATTCACGATGGGCCCGCGCGGGCAGAGCCGCAACGAGCGGTTCCTGCGCGGGACGACCAAGAGCCATCGCCCGGTCGTCCGCTTCGATCTCTGCATCAAGTGCACGCTCTGCTGGTACGACTGCCCGGACGAGTGCTTCGACCCGACCGACGACGGGCTGTACGACGTCAACTACGAGGTGTGCGTCGGCTGCCACAAGTGCGCGGAGGTCTGCCCGGTGCCCGAGTGCATCGTGATGGTCGACGAGCTGAAGTTCGACAACAACGACAGCCCGTGGGAGCACCACAAGCGGGACCCGCAGGGGTACATCAAATGGGCCGAGGAGAAGAAGGGCCTCGAGCGGATCCATTACCCGCACGTCACCGGGACCGGCATGGAGATTCGCGAAGGCAAGTTCGTGCCGCCGAAGCCGGACAAGGGTGGGCCGGCCGCAGGCGCGAAGGCGTAAGAGGAGGTTATCCGTGGCAACCGTCGCTGAAACAACCAACGTCTGGGCGAACGAATTGCTCCTCAACGGGTGTCAGGCAGTCGCGCAGGGCGTCAAGCTGGCCAATGTCGACGTCATCGCCGCGTACCCGATCCGGCCCTACACCGAGGTGATGGACCAGCTCTCGAAGCTCATCGCCGACGGCGAGTTCGACTCGGAGTACATCGTCGCCGACAGCGAGCACTCGCAGTTCGAGATCGTCAAGCACGCGAGCTCGGTGGGGGCGCGCGCCTTCGGCGGCAGCAGCGGGACGGGCTGGATGTACGGCTTCGAGGCGCTCGTCGTGGCGGCCACGGACCGGCTGCCCCCGCTGTTCGTGGTGGGCAACCGCGCGCTCGACGACCCCGGTGCGTTCGGCGTCGAGCACAACGACGCGCTCGCGCTGCGCGACATGGGGTGGCTGCTGTGCTGGGCCTCCACGGCGCAGGAAGCGCTCGAGCACGTGCTCATCGGCTATCGCATCGCCGAGGACAATCGCGTGCTGATGCCGATGGCGCTGGCGATGGACGGCGCGTTCCTGACGCACTCGCAGCACATGATCAAGGTGCCGACGCAGGAGGCGGTCAACACGTTCCTGCCGCCGTTCAACCTCGGCAAGCGGGTGCTGCACCCCGACAACCCGGTGTCGATCGCCCCGCAGGTGAACGAGGACTGGGTGATGGAGCTGCGGCGCCAGAACTGGGAAGCCGCACGGCGGGCCCGCACGGTCATTCCTGAGGTCTACAAGAGCTTCAACGATCTGTTCGGGCCGCGCTACGCGAACCCGTTCTTCGACGAGTTCATGTGCGAGGACGCCGAGGTGGTGCTCGTCGGCCTCGGCGCGGTGGCGATGCCCGCGCGGACGGCGGTGCGCCGGCTGCGCGAGCAGGGGAAGAAGGCCGGCTACGTGAACCTCCGCTGGTTCCGGCCGTTCCCGACCGAGCAGCTCCGGGCTACACTGGGCCGGATGAAGGGCGTCGGTATCATCGACCGGAACTTCGCCATGGGCTCGCCCGACAACGGCGGCATCGTGGTGCAGGACATCCGTTCCTGTCTGTATCCGCTCACGAAGCGTCCCGTCGTGACCGACTTCATCGGCGGCCTGGGCGGCCGCGACATGTCGATCGCGGACTGCGTCCGCATGTTCGAGATCACGTTCGACGCCGCCGCCGGCCAGCAGCGCGACGAGCTCGTCACCTGGATCGGTTTGCGCGAGTAGCGCGAAGGAGAAATGACGTGGCGACGCAACTGCCTGTAATCGACTACGAGAAGATCAAGAAGGTGCACGACGCGCCGCTCGAGGAGTTCTACACCTCCGGGCACCGCACGTGTCAGGGCTGCGAGTCGGCGATGGTCATGCGCGACTTCGCCAAGGCCGCCGGCCCGCGCACCGTGGTGACGGGCGCCACCGGCTGCATGTACGTGGCGAACACCAGCTACCTGACCACCCCCTGGATCGTGCCGTGGATGCACACGCAGCTCGGCGCGGGCGGATCGTCGGCCGTCGGCATGGCGGCGGGGCTCCGCGCGCTCATGCGCAAGGGACGGATCCCGAAGGAGAAGATCAACGTCATCAACTTCAGCGGAGACCTGGGCGCCGGCGACATGGGGATTGGCGGCATTTCGGGCGCGCTGCAGACGGACTACGATCTGCTCGTCATCATGTACGACAACGAGTCGGCCGCCAACACCGACATCCAGGCGACCGGTTCGACGACGTACGGTGCACAGACGACGTTCACGCCCCCCGGCTCGAAGCATCGCATCATGCAGCGGCGGTGGAAGAAGAACGTTGCGGCGATGCTGGCGGTCGGGCACCCGACGTGCCGGTACGTTGCGACCGCGAGCGCCACGTTCCCCGCGCTCGACTTCATGAACAAGACGCGGAAGGCGCTCAGCATCGGCGGTCCGACGTTCATCCACACGTTCGACCCGTGCCCGAAGGGGTGGGACTTCCATCCGCGCTACGCGCACGAGCTCGGCGAGCTCGGGGTGAAGTCGGGGATCTTCCCGCTCTACGAGATCATCGACGGCCAGGTGGTCTACACCTACGACGCGCGGCAGAAGGGGCGCATCCCCGTCCGCGAGTACCTCGAGAAGCAGGGGCGCTTCGCGCACCTGATCGACGAGGACGTCGACTATATCCAGAGCATGGTCGACACCATGTGGAACGAGTGGGACATCCCCGGCGTCGCGCCGTTCAAGGCGGGGCTCAGCGTCGCGGGCTAGCTGGTAGGTGGTAGCCGGTAGCCGGTAGGTTTCAACGGCAACTCATGGAGCCACGGAGATTCGTCTCCGTGGCTCTTCTTCTGTACGGAGCCTTGGGATCGTGGGCGAGCCTTCAGGCTCGCCCGGTTCGTTTCTTGGCAGGCTTCCTCGCGCCGATGAATCGCTCCGCGATTGCCCACCGTACGCTGAGGGGCTACACTGCGACGCGATTCATGTTCGTCGGCCACCTGGCGGTTGCGCTTGGAGCGAAACGCGCGGCGCCGAACGCCAATCTCGCCTGGCTGATGGCGGGTGTTGTGGCGCTGGACCTCGTCTGGCCGGTGTTCGTCCTGGCGGGGATCGAACAGGTCCGCATCGTGCCGGGCGCCACCGCGTTCACGCCGCTCGTGTTCGACCACTATCCCTGGTCGCACAGCCTCGTGATGTCGCTCGTGTGGGGCGCCGCGCTCGCCCTCATCGCGCGGGGGCGGCGCGTCTCCGCGTCCTCGCTGCTGCTCGTTGCGCTGGTCCTCAGCCACTGGGTGCTCGACTTCGTCAGCCATGCTCCGGACATGCCGCTCTGGCCGGGCGCGTCTCCGCGTCTCGGCCTGGGGCTCTGGAACTCGATTGCGGCGACGCTGGTCGTCGAAGGCGCGTTGTGGGCGGCAGGCATCATCCTCTACCTTCGCGTGGCGCGCCCGCGAAAGGTGGCGTTCTGGTCGCTCGTGGCGGTGACGACGGTGATGTGGGCGACTGGTCCCTGGGCTCCGCCTCCGCCGTCTCCTGCCGCGCTCGGATGGTTCGCGCTGATCGGGTGGATGATCGTTCCGTGGGCAGCGCTGGCAGACGATCGCAGCCATCGAGCAGCAACCGCGTGACCGCCGACCTTCGAGTCAGCCGGCCGCTGCACATCGCGGGCGTGGCCGTTGCCGTGCTGGCGGCGTCTGCAGTTGCGACGACGAGGCAGGAGTCTCCGCAAGACTACCCTCAGTGGCGCGGCCGCGATCGGGACGGGGCCGCCAGCGCGTTCACGGAACCGGCCTCATGGCCCGATCGGCTGAATCTCCGGTGGAAAGTCGACGTCGGAGAGGGATACGCGACGCCGATCGTCGTCGGCGCGCGCGTCTACGTGTTTGCCCGCCAGGACGGGAAGGAGGGCATCACCGCACTCGACGCCGCCACAGGCACGACGATCTGGCGCACGGACTATCCGGTGGCGTTCGACCCGTTCGAGGGAGCCGAGGACCACGGCAGGGGCCCCAAGGCGACGCCGCTGTTCTACCGAGAGAAGCTGTTCACACTCGGGATTACCGGGATCATCTCGGCCTTCGAGGCCCGCAGCGGGGCGCTCGTCTGGCAGAAACCCGCGCCTCCGATACCGCAGCCCGACGTCGGTATGGCGACATCGCCGATAGCCGATGGCGACCTCGTCATCGTTCAGGAGGGCTACGACGCGCTGACCGCCTTCCAGGCGGAGACCGGCCGCGTCAGGTGGACGGCGAGGGACGAGTTCAGATACGCCTCGCC
>JACPCS010000007.1:13206-20578 GCA_016184455.1 Acidobacteriota bacterium | reverse complement strand
GGAGCTGATTACGCCGGTGGCGATTGAGAAGGGGAGCCGGTTCGCGATCCGCGAGGGCGGCCGGACGGTCGGCGCCGGGACCATCACGGAGATTATCGAATAGTCGGTGGTTGGTGGTTGGTAGCACCAACCACCAACCGGAGAAACTCATGGCAATGTTTTCCGACAAGATCCGGATCCGGCTGAAGGCGTACGACTCGCGGATTCTCGACCAGTCGACCGGCGAGATCGTCGAGACGGCCAAGCGCACGGGCGCGCAGCTGGCGGGGCCGATTCCGCTGCCGACCTCGAAGAACAAATGGACCGTGCTGCGGTCGCCGCACGTCGACAAGAAGTCGCGCGAGCAGTTCGAGATCCGCACGCACAAGCGCCTGATCGACATCTTCGAGCCGACGCCGCAGACCGTGGACGCGCTCATGAAGCTCGATCTGCCCGCGGGCGTCGACGTCGAGATCAAGGCGTTCGGCAAGGAGCACGGGAAGTAAACGATGGTGACGGGACTCATCGGCAGAAAAGTCGGGATGACGCAGCTGTTCGACGCGGACGGCACCGTGCATCCCGCCACGGTGCTCAAGGCCGGACCGTGCGTGGTGTCGCAGGTCAAGACGGCCGACCGCGATGGCTATGAAGCGGTGCAGCTGGGGCTGGTCGACGCGAAGGCGGGCAAGGAGAACAAGCCGACCGCCGGGCACTTCAAGAAGGCCGGGGTGCCGCCGACGCGCATCCGCCGCGAGGTCCGGGTGAAGGCGGGCGGCGAGGCGCCGAAGGCCGGCGACCAGGTGACCGTGGCGATCTTCGCGGACGGCGAGCGCGTCGACGTCATCGGCACGAGCCGCGGCAAGGGTTTTCAGGGCGTCGTCAAGCGCCATCACTTCCGCGGCGGCCGTGCCACCCACGGGTCGATGTTCCACCGCGCGCCCGGATCGATCGGCGCCTCCTCGTACCCGTCGCGCGTGGTGAAGGGGATGCGCATGGCGGGCCACATGGGCAGCGCCCGCACGACGGTCCGGAACCTGAAGGTGATTCGGGTCGACGCCGACAACCATCTGCTGCTCGTCGAAGGCGCGGTACCGGGCGGGCCGAACAGCGTCGTCCTGATCCGCAAGGCGGTGGCCGCCAAGCCGGTCAGGGTCGCGCAGGCCGAGCCGGCGAAGAAGAAGGGCAAGAAGTAGCCATGACCGTTGATGTGGTCAACGCACAGAACGAGAAGGTCGGCTCGCTCGACCTCCGCGACGACGTGTTCGGCGGGCGGATCAAGGTCGATCTGATCCACGAGTCGGTCGTGCGGGCGAATGCGGCGGAGCGCCGCGGGACGCACGCCACGAAGACCCGGGCGCTCGTGAGCGGCAGCGGCAGGAAGCCGTGGCGGCAGAAGGGCACCGGCCGCGCGCGCGTGGGCGAAATCCGCAACCCGCTGTGGCGCAAGGGCGGCATCGTGTTCGGGCCGCAGCCGCGCAGCTACGAGTACCAGCTCCCGAAGAAGGTGGAGAAGGGGGCCCTCCGCGCGGCGCTGGCGCAGAAGCTCCGGGACGAGCAGGTCATCGTCGTCGATTCCCTGAGCGTCTCCGAGATCAAGACGAAGGCGGCGGTCGAGATGCTCAAGCGGCTCGGCGTCGACGGCAAGGCGTTGCTGGTCGATGTGAAGCCGGAAGACACGCTGATGCTGTCGGTGCGCAACATCGACGGCGTGCGGGTGCTGCCGTCGAACCGGGTCAGCGCGCGCGACGTGATGGATACGCGGCGCGTCGTCCTCACGCGGGCGGCGCTCGAGAAACTGCAGGAAGCGCTGGGGTAGCCATGAAGATCACCGACGTGATCCGGCGTCCGGTCATCACCGAGAAGACGACCGTCCTCCGCGAGGACGGACGGACGATCGTGTTCCAGGTGGCGCGGGACGCGAACAAGATCGACATCAAGCGCGCGGTCGAGCGGCTGCTCGGCTCGAAGGTCGAGAGCGTCCGCACCTCGATCGCGCACGGCAAGATCAAGCGCCAGGGCCGGTACGTCGGCCGGCGCGCGGACTGGAAGAAGGCGTACGTGAAGCTGCGGGAAGGCGAGAAGATGCCGGAGTTCCTGCAGGGAGCGTAGACAGTTATGCCGATTCGCAAGTACAACCCGACGTCGCCCGGCACGCGGTTTCAGACGGTCCAGACGTTCGACGACATCACGACGAGCGAGCCGTACCGGCCGTTGACGGAGCCGCTGCACCGGTCGGGCGGCCGCAACAACCGGGGCGAGCTGACGTCGTGGTGGCGTGGCGGGGGCCACAAGCGCCTCTACCGGATCATCGACTTCAAGCGCGACAAGAAGAACATTCCAGGCAAGGTGTCGACGATCGAGTACGACCCGAACCGCTCGGCGCGGATCGCGCTCATCACGTACGCCGATGGCGAGAAGCGCTACATCCTGCAGGCGGTCGGGATGAAGGTCGGCGACACCGTGATCGCGGGCGACAGCGTCGACATCCTGCCGGGCAACTGCCTGCCGCTCAAGAACATTCCGCTCGGCACGATGATTCACAACGTCGAGCTCAGGCCGGGCAAGGGCGGCCAGATCGCGCGGAGCGCCGGCTCGTCGGTGCAGCTCATCGCGCGCGAAGGGCAGTACGCGTCGGTGAAGATGCCCTCGGGCGAGATCCGGAAGATCAACATCGAGTGCGTCGCCACGATCGGACAGGTCGGCAATCTCGACCACGAGAACGTGTCGATCGGCAAGGCGGGCCGCAGCCGCTGGCTCGGCAAGCGCCCGCACGTCCGCGGCGTGGCGATGAACCCGGTCGATCACCCGCTCGGCGGCGGCGAAGGAAAGACCTCGGGCGGACGCCATCCGGTGTCGCCGTGGGGCCAGCCGACCAAGGGCTACAAGACGCGGCGTCGGAAGGACACGACCCGCTTCATCGTGCAGCGGAGACCGAAATAAATGTCGCGTTCACTGAAGAAGGGCCCCTTCGTCGACACCTCGCTCCTCGAGAAGGTCGAGGCGATGAACCGGGCCAACGAGAAGAAGGTCATCAAGACGTGGTCGCGGCGCTCGACCGTGATCCCTGAAATGGTCGGCCACACGATGGCGGTGCACAACGGGAAGAAGTTCATCCCGGTGTACGTGACCGAGAACATGGTGGGCCACAAGCTCGGCGAGTTCGCGCCGACGCGCAGCTTCAGGGGCCACACCACGAAGACCGAGAAGGCCGCGGCCGCGGCGGCAGCCGCGCCGGCGGGCGGTGGCGGCGCGGGTGCAGGTGCGGGCGCCGGCGCCGGGGCAGGCGGAGGAGCGAAGGCATGATCGAGGCGCAGGCAACGGCGCGCGGCATCCGCACGTCGGCGCAGAAGGCGGGGCTCGTCTGCGAGCTCATTCGCGGCAAGGGCGTCAACCAGGCGCTGGCGACGCTCCAGTTCACGCGCAAGATCATCGCCCGCGAACTGGCCAAGGTGCTGCGCTCGGCCGTGGCCAACGCCCAGCAGCAGGAGGGCTTCGGCGGCGACGTCGAGCGGCTGTACGTGTCGGCGTGCTACGCGAACCAGGGGCCGTCGATGAAGCGCGTGCGGCCGGCGCCGATGGGCCGGGCGTACCGCGTCACGAAGCGCACGGCGCATCTGACGGTGCGCGTGGCCGAGCGGCCGCTGCAGATCGCACGCGTCGCCGAAGAGGGCGATGCGGCAGCGAAGCCCGGCCGCAGGCGCGCGGCGGGTGGGGCGGCGGCGAAGAAGACGGCCCGCAAGGCCGCGGCAAAGGCGTAAGGAATGGAAACCACGAAGAACACGAACGTCACGAAGAAAGCCTTTTTTCATATTCGTGATCTTCGTGGCCTTCGTGGTTGAGGACAGGAGATACACGTGGGCCAGAAGGTTCACCCGTACGGATTCCGGCTCGGCTTCAACAAGACCTGGCGGTCGCGCTGGTACTCGGACCGCGACTACGCGAAGCTGCTGCACGAGGACCTCGCCCTCCGGCAGGACCTCAAGAAGCGGTTCTCGCACGCGGGCGTGTCGCGGATCGAGACCGAGCGCGCGGCCAACAAGCTGAAGATCGACATCTACACCTCGCGGCCCGGCATCATCATCGGCCGGAAGGGCACCGAGGTCGACAAGCTGAAGCAGGAGATCCAGAAGCGGACGAGCCGCGAGGTCTTCATCAACATTCAGGAGATCCAGAAGCCCGAGCTCGAGGCGCAGCTGATTGCCGAGTCGGTCGCCGTGCAGCTCGAGAAGCGCGTGGCATTCCGTCGCGCGATGCGCAAGGCGGTGGAGTCGGCGCTCCGCTTCGGCGCGCGCGGCATCAAGGTGCGGGTGTCGGGTCGGCTGAACGGCGCCGAGATCGCGCGCTCCGAGTGGTATCTGCACGGCCAGCTCCCGCTGCAGACGCTGCGCGCCGACATCGACTACGGCTTCGCCGAGGCGAACACGACGTACGGCCAGATCGGCGTGAAGGTGTGGCTCTACAAGGGCGAGCGGCTGGTGCCGCGCGCCGGGCGCGACGAGGAATACCGGGATCGCGCCCCGCGTCGGGCACCAGCCCGTGCATGAACGGCGTACGTAGGCCGGGTCCCGCGAGGAAGGCGCAAGAGAGCCGGAGCGGACCCGGCGACAAGGGTAACGAACGATGTTGATGCCCAAGAAGGTCAAGTACAGGAAGCAGCAGCGCGGGCGCATGGCCGGCAAGGCGTGGCGCGGGGCGGACGTCTCGTTCGGCGACTTCGGCCTCAAGGCGATGGAGCCGTGCTGGCTGACCGATCGGCAGATCGAGGCGGCGCGCGTGGCGATGACGCGCTTCATCAAGCGCGGCGGCAAGATCTGGGTCCGCGTGTTCCCCGACAAGCCGATCACGAAGAAGCCGCAGGAAACGCGCATGGGCAAGGGGAAGGGCGCGCCCGAGCAGTGGGTCTGCGTGATCCGGCCGGGCCGCATCATGTTCGAGATGGAAGGCGTGACCGAGGCGGAGGCGCGCGAGGCGATGCAGCTGGCAGCGGCCAAGCTGCCGATCAGGACGAAGTTCGCCACGCGCTTCGCGCAGGAGAAGGCGTCGTGAAGCCGGCAGAGATTCGCGAGCTGACCGTCGACGACCTCCGCGCCCGCGTCAAGGACCTGGACGATCAGCTGTTCCGGCTGCGCATCCAGAAGGCGATGGGCACGCTCGAGGCGCCGACCAAGGTGCGCGAGGTCCGCCGCGACCTCGCGCGCATGAAGACGATTCTGCGGGAGAAGGAACGGCAGACGGCATGAGCGTCAAATCACAGCTGACCGGCATGGTCGTCAGCGACAAGATGGAGAAGACCGTGGTTGTCGCCGTGGAGCGGCAGGTGCGGCATCCCGTGTACGGGAAGAGCCAGCGCAAGACGTCGACGTTCATGGCGCACAACGAGAACAACGAGGCGAAGGTGGGCGATACGGTCACCATCGCCGAATCCCGGCCGCTCAGCCGCCGCAAGCGGTGGGTGGTCACGCGCGTCGTCGCCAAGGCCCCCGAGGTGTAACGCCATGATTCAGATGCGATCCATTCTCGACGTGGCCGACAACTCCGGGGCCCGCAAGATTGCCGTCATCAACCCGATCGGCGGATCCGCGGGGCGCTACGCCCGGCTCGGCGACATCGTCACGGCGTCGGTGAAGGAAGCGGCGCCCGACGGCACGATCAAGAAGGGGCAGGTCGTCAAGGCCGTCATCGTCCGTACGGTCAAGGAGCAGCGGCGGCGCGACGGCAGCTACATCCGGTTCGACCGCAATGCCGCCGTGCTCATCAACGATCAGCGCGAGCCGATCGGCACCCGCGTGTTCGGGCCCGTGGCGCGTGAGCTGCGCGAGCGCCGGTTCATGAAGATCATCTCGCTCGCGCCGGAAGTGTTGTAGAGGCGGACCTTCGGGTCCGCCTGGGACTGGACATGTCGAGACTGCAGACGCCGATTCGGAAGAACGACACCGTCGTCGTGACGGTGGGGAAGGACCACGGGAAGCGCGGCCGCGTGCTGCGCGTGCTGCCGGAGAAGAACCGCCTGATCGTCGAGGGCGTGAACATGATCAAGCGGCACACGCGCCCGAACCCGCAGCGCAACATCAAGGGGGGCATCGTCGAGCGCGAGGCGTCGCTCCACGCGAGCAACGTGCAGCTGATCTGCCCCGAGTGCGGCGCGATGGCGCGCCTCGGCCGCCGGATCCTGAACGACGGGCGGAAGGTCCGGATCTGCCGCACGTGCGAGGGAGTGATCGACAAATGAGCCGCCTGAAGGAACGGTACCAGAAGGAAGTCGCGCCGGCGCTCAAGAAGGAGTTCGGCTACACGAACGTGATGGCGATCCCCAAGATCGAGAAGATCGTCGTCAACATGGGGCTCGGCGAGGCGACGCAGAACGCGAAGGTCGCCGATACCGGCGCCGACGAGCTGGGGCGCATCACGGGCCAGAAGGCGGTGGTCCGCCGCGCGACGAAGTCGATCGCCCAGTTCAAGCTGCGCCAGGGGATGCCGGTCGGCGCGATGGTCACGCTCCGCGGCGAGCGGATGTACGAGTTCCTCGACCGGCTGATCAGCATCGCGCTGCCGCGCGTGCGCGACTTCCGCGGCGTGTCGCCCAAGGGGTTCGACGGTCGCGGCAACTACACGCTCGGGTTGCGCGACCAGCTGATGTTCCCCGAGATCGACTACATGAAGGTGGACAAGGCGCGCGGAATGAACGTATCGGTGGTCACCACGGCGAAGACGGACGAAGAGGCGCGCAAGCTTCTTCAGCTCATGGGCATGCCTTTCAGGACGAACTGACGATATGGCAACGACTGCGAAGATGGCGAAAGAGCTCAAGGCGCCGAAGTACCGCATTCGGCTGCGCAACCGCTGCAAGCTGTGCGGGCGGCCGCGCGGGTTCCTGCGCAAGTTCTCGATGTGCCGCCTCTGCTTCCGCAAGCTGGCGCTCGAGGGTGACGTCACTGGGGTGATCAAGAGCTCGTGGTAAATCCCAAAGCCCAAATCCCAACACCCAATTGGGATTTGGATCTTGGGATTTGGGATTTGATGAGAGAGACCAAATGACCGATCCGATTTCCGACATGCTGACGCGCATCCGCAACGGGGTGACCGCCAAGCACACGCGCGTGGACCTGCCGGCGAGCACGCTCAAGGCGGAGATTGCCCGGATCCTCCAGGACGAGGGCTACATCCAGGGCTTCAGCCTGGTCGAGGAGCCGCCGCAGAAGGCGGGCCGGGCGCCGCGGCGGATCATCCGCGTGTTCCTGAAGTACGGCCCGAGAGGGGAGCGCGTGATCAGCGGGATCGAGCGCATCAGCCGGCCCGGCCGCCGCGTGTACCTGGGAGTCGACGACGTGCCGACCGTGCTCGGCGGCCTCGGCACGAGCATCCTGACGACCTCGCGCGGCGTGATGACCGGCCG
>JACPCS010000007.1:0-13199 GCA_016184455.1 Acidobacteriota bacterium | reverse complement strand
GATCGCGCCCGACGCGGTCGAGATCCAGGGTCCCAAGGGGAAGCTCCGGCAGCCGCTGCCGCCCGGCATCGTCTTCGCGCAGGAAGACGGCCATCTCGTGGCGAAGCTGCAGCGCCAGGACGACGAGCTGCGGAAGTTCCACGGGCTGGCGCGCAGCCTCGTGGCCAACGCGGTGACCGGCGTGACCGAGGGCTTCAAGAAGGAGCTCGACATCGTCGGCATCGGCTACCGCGCGGAGCTCAAAGGCAAGCAGGTGCACTTCGCGCTCGGCTACTCGCACCCGATCGTGTTCGACATCCCGGCGGGCATCGACATCGCGATCGACAAGCAGACGCACATCACGGTGACGGGCCCGGACCGCCAGCTCGTGGGGCAGGTGGCCGCCAACATCCGACGGATGCGCAAGCCGGATCCGTACAAGCAGAAGGGCGTGCGGTACACCGGCGAGGTGCTGAAGAAGAAGGTCGGCAAGACCGGAGCGTAGCGATGAAGATCAAGACCAAGGAAGACCGCCGCACGCGGATCAAGTACCGGATCCGCAAGCGCGTCCAGGGCACCGAGGCGCGGCCGCGGCTGACCGTGTATCGCAGCGTGTCGCACATCTACGTCCAGGTGGTCGACGACATGACCGGCCGCACGATCGCGTCGGCCTCGAGCGTCGAGCCGGCGGTGAAGGGCACGCTCGGCACACAGGCGAAGGGCGGGAACGTCGCGGGCGCGCAGGTCATCGGCAAGACGATTGCGGCGCGGCTCCTCGAGAAGGGCGTCAAGCGGGTGGTGTTCGATCGCAACGGGTGCCTCTATCACGGGCGCGTGAAGGCCGTGGCCGACGCGGCGCGCGAAGCCGGTCTGGAGTTTTGATGGAGCGTGCCTACAGCTGGGGGCAGACTCGAACCGGATGCTGAGCGAAGTTCGGCGCGCCGCGACAACCCGGGGTCCCCGTCGCGCATCCCTGTGCGGTGGGGTGGGAGCGGAGCGGCGCGATGTGTCGCTCGAAAGGATGGTCCAGTAGGTGGCGATGTTGAATCGGATGCGCGAGAAGATCGACGCGTCGCAGCTCGAGATCAAGGACACCGTCGTGTCGATCAACCGCGTCACGAAGGTCGTCAAAGGCGGCAAGAACCTGAGCTTCAGCGCGCTCGTCGTCGTCGGCGACGGCCATGGGGTCGTCGGCTTTGGCGTCGGCAAGGCGAAGGAGGTGCCCTCGGCGATCAAGAAGGGGATCGAGGCGGCCAAGAAGAACCTCATCCGCGTACCGCTCAAGGGGACCACGATTCCGCACCAGATCGTCGGCCGGTTCGGCTCCGGGAGCGTGCTGCTGAAACCGGCGCCGGAAGGCACCGGGCTGATTGCCGGCGGCGCCGTCCGGGCTGTCGTGGAATCGGCCGGCATTCAGAACGTGCTGACCAAGTCGCTCGGGTCGGCGAACCCGCACAACGTGGTGCGCGCGACGTTCGTCGGGCTGATGTCGCTGAAGGATCCGTCGCAGGTGGCGCGCTTCCGCGGCAAGGAAGAACAGGAGCTGGTCGGCGCGTAGCGCCCGAACCAGACAGTCGGACATGGCCAAGCAGAGAGCAGCGGCGCCGGCGGCGAAGATGCTGAAGGTGACGCTCATTCGGAGCACGATCGGCTTCAACAAGACCCAGGCGAAGACCGTCGAGGGGATGGGGCTGCGCCGTCTCCGCCATACGGTGGAGCTGCCGGACACGCCGGCGACGCGGGGGATGATTCACAAGGTGCGGCACCTCGTGGAAGTGACGGAGTAACGTGCGATGAATGATGTGTGATTCGTGATTTCAAATCGCACATCACAAATCGTCAATCACGAATGAGAAGACGATGGATCTCAGCAATCTGAAACCGGCCGAACGGTCGAAGTTCACGCGCAAGCGCGTGGGGCGCGGTCCCGGCTCGGGCACGGGCGCACAGGCCGGACGCGGCCACAAGGGCGCCAAGTCGCGCTCCGGCTTCAAGTTCAAGCGCGGCTTCGAAGGCGGCCAGATGCCGCTGCACCGCCGCATGCCGAAGCGCGGCTTTCACAACGAGTTCCGCACGGAGTACGCGATCGTCAATCTCGATACGCTGGCGGAACGCTTCGATGCCGGTACCGTGATCACGCCGGAGCTGCTGCGGGAGCAGGGGCTCATTCGCAGCCGCAGCCAGCGCATCAAGGTGCTCGCCCGCGGTGACATCGCGAAGACGCTGACCGTGCGGGCGCACAAGTTCAGCGGCAAGGCGGCGGAGAAGATCGCGGCCGCCGGAGGCGCCGCCGAGGTGCTCGGAGCGTAGCCATGGAGAACGCGCTCAAGAATCTGTTCGCCGTCACCGACCTGCGCAACCGCGTGCTGTTCACGCTCGCGCTGCTCGGCGCGTACCGCATCGGCGGCGTGATTCCGACGCCCGGGGTCAACACCGATGCGCTGGCGATCCTGGCCGAGCAGACGCAGAACACGATGTTCGGCCTCTACAACATGTTCTCCGGCGGGAACCTGTCGCAGATGACGATCTTCGCGCTCGGCGTGATGCCGTATATCAGCGCGTCGATCATCCTGCAGCTGCTGACCGTCGTCTGGCCGACGCTCGAGCGGCTCTCGAAGGAGGGCGAGCTCGGGCGCCGCAAGATCACGCAGTACACCCGCTACCTGACGCTGGCCCTGTCGGTCGTGCAGTCGCTCGGCATCGCGTTCTTTCTCGAGCGCCAGACGCAGATTGCCGGCGGCCTGCCGCTCGTGTTCGACCCCGGCTGGGGCTTCCGGTTCATGTGCGTGACCACCATGACGACCGGCACGATGTTCGTCATGTGGCTCGGCGAGCAGATCACCGAGCGCGGCGTCGGCAACGGAATGTCGCTCATCATCTTCGCGGGGATCGTCGTCAACCTGCCGTCGGCGGTGCTCACGACCGTGGATCAGATGCGGACCGGCCAGCTCAGCCTGCTGCGCGTCATCTTCCTGAGCGTCATGATGGTGGTCGTGGTCGCGGCGATCATCTTCGTCGAGCGCGGCCACCGGCGGATCACCGTGCAGTACGCGAAGCGGGTCGTCGGCCGCCGCCAGTACGGCGGCGCGAGCACGCACATCCCGCTCAAGGTGAACACGGGCGGCGTGATCCCCGTGATCTTCGCCTCGTCGATTCTGGCGTTTCCGGCGACGGTGGCGATGATGTTCGAGAGCGGGACATGGGGCCGCGCGGTCGCGGATCAGCTCGCGTACGGCATGCCGCTCTACAACCTGTTGTACGTCATCGGCATCATCTTCTTCTGCTACTTCTACACGGCGATCATCTTCAATCCCGATGACGTCGCGGAGAACATGCGGAAGTACGGCGGCTTCATCCCGGGCATCCGCCCGGGCAAGCGGACGGCCGAGTACATCGACACGATCCTCGCGCGGCTGACGCTCGTGGGGGCGCTCTATCTGGCGTGCGTGGCGCTGCTGCCGGAGTTCCTCCTGACGGGGTTCCGCGTCGCACCGATTCCGTTCGTCGGGGAACAGCTCGACGCGATGCTCCCCACGTGGTTCACGCAGGGCGCGGGCGTCACGTTCTACTTCGGCGGGACCTCGCTTCTCATCGTCGTGGGCGTGGCGATGGATACCGTCAATCAGGTCGAATCGCAGCTCATCATGCGGCATTACGATGGCTTCATGAAGAAGACGCGCATCCGCGGCCGGCGCGGGTAGCCGGATGGCGCTGAACGTCATCATGCTGGGCCCGCCGGGCGCGGGCAAAGGCACGCAGGCCGAGCGGTTCGCGCAGACGCACGGCGTTCCGAAGATCTCCACGGGCGAGATCCTGCGCGAGGGCATCCAGCAGGGGCTTGCGCTGGCGCTCAAGGCCAAGGAGAAGATGGACCGCGGCGAGCTGGTCGACGACGAGACGATGATCGGGATCGTGCGGGAGCGGCTGAGCCGCCCCGATGCCGCGCTCGGGTTCGTCCTCGACGGATTTCCGCGGACGGTCTCCCAGGGGCGCGCGCTGGATGCGATTATGGAAGATCGCGCCAGCGGACCGTTGATCGTCGTCGACATCACGGTGCCGCAGGAGGAGCTGGTCCGCCGGCTGAGCACGCGGCGCATCTGCTCGACGTGCGGAGCGAATGCCGACCCGACCGACAGCGCGGCGGCAACCTGCGGGCAGTGCGGGGGCCCGCTGGTCACTCGGACCGACGACAACGATCGCGTCGTCCTCGAGCGCCTGCGGGTGTACGCCGAGAACACGAAGCCGCTGGTCGATTACTACTGCAGCCGTCCGACCTTCCGCACGGTGAACGGCGCGCAGCCGCCGGACCGGGTGGCCGAGGAGCTGGAGGCGACGATCATCGACGCGGCGCGCGTCGGCGCCGGTCTTCCGCTGGCGCAGAGGTAGCCGCGGAATGATCGTCTGCCGATCGAAGCTCGAAATCGAGAAGCTGCGGCGGGTGAATCAGCTCGTCGCGCGCATTCTTGGCGAGCTCCGGCGGATGGCGGGACCCGGCGTGACGACGAAGGAGATCGACGCCGCGGCCGAGGCGCTCGTGCTGGCCGAAGGCGCGGTCCCGGCGTTCAAGGGGTATCACGGGTACCCTGCGACCGTGTGCGCGTCGCTCAACGAGCAGGTGGTGCACGGCATTCCGTCGGGCCGGCGCCTGGTCGATGGCGACATCCTGTCGCTCGACATGGGCGCGAAGCTCGACGGCTTTTTCGGCGACTGCGCCGTGACGGTTTCGATCGGGCGCGTCTCGCCCGATGCGACCCGGCTGCTCAGGGTGACCGAGGAAGCGCTGTTTCACGGCATCGAGGCCGTGAAGCCCGGTGCGCGGGTGTCCGACATCGGGGCCGCGGTGCAGCGCCACGTCGAAGCGCACGGGTTTTCGGTGGTTCGCGAGTTCGTCGGCCACGGCATCGGCACGGCGCTCCACGAGGAGCCGCAGATTGCGAACTACGGCCCCGGAAGACGAGGGCCGCGTCTGTCGGAAGGGATGGTCCTCGCGATCGAGCCGATGGTGAACCTCGGCGGCGCGGGCGTGAAGGTGCTGGGCGACGGGTGGACCGCGGTGACGCGCGATGGGAGCCTCTCGGCGCACTTCGAGCATAGCGTGGTCGTCACGGCCGAGGGCTGCGAGATCCTGACGCTGCTCGATGAGGATGCGGGCCGGGCGCGCGAGCTTGCGAGCGCGGCGGTTGAGAACATTAGTGATTAGTGATTTGTGATTTGTGATTTGTGATTGATGGTTCTGGCAAGATGCAGAAATCACACATCGCCAATCACCAATCGCCGATGATTGAGGGCGTCGTCGCCGCGCAGTTGCCGAGCGGGCTCTATCGGGTGGCCGTCGACGGCAGCCGGTCGGTCACGGCGCACATCGGCGGTGGGATGGAGCGGAATTTCATCCGGGTGCTCGTCGGCGACCGGGTCGTCGTGGAGTTGACGGCGCGCGATCTGACGCGCGGGAGAATCGTCAGGAAGCTGTAAGGGCAGCCTTATGAAGGTACGAGCGTCGGTGAAGCGGATTTGTGACAAGTGCAAGATCGTGCGGCGGCGCGGCGTGGTCCGCGTGATCTGCACGAACTCGAAACACAAGCAGAGGCAGGGGTAACCGATGGCACGCATCGCAGGTATCGATCTGCCGCGCACCAAGCGCATCGAGATCGGGCTGACCTATATCTACGGGATCGGCCGCAAGCGGTCGAACGACATTCTCGCGTCCGCGGGCGTCGGTCCCGACGTGCGGGTCAAGGATCTCTCGGAAGAGGACGTGCGGAAGATCAGCCGCGTCCTCGAAGAGGTGGGCGGCGTCGAAGGCGACCTCCGCAAGGAAGTGTCGATGAACATCAAGCGGCTGATGGAAATCGGCTGCTACCGTGGTCTGCGGCACCGCCGGAACCTGCCGGTGCGCGGCCAGCGCACCCGCACGAACGCCCGCACGCGGAAGGGGCCGCGCAAGGGCGCGATTGCGAAGAAGAAGACGGTGTAAAGGGACGTCCTTCGAACAACGTGCCGGCCGCTCCGTTGTCGCGGCCGGTTGAGCGGTGGTCGAAGGGCTGTAGCGGTTAACAGCAACAGCAGTTGAGACGGTCCAGTAGAGATGGCGAAGACTGATCCGACAGGCGCGGCACCCGGCGCCGAGAAGAAGGCCGAGGGCCCGAAGAAGGCGAAGAAGACCTTCAAGAAGCGCGGCGAGAAGCGCGTGGTGCACCACGGCTACGTGCACATCCACGCGTCGTTCAACAACACGCACGTCACGATCACCGACACCGAGGGGAACGTGATCGCGTGGTCGAGCGCCGGCGGCATCGGCTTCAAGGGGTCGCGCAAGGGGACGCCGTTTGCCGCGACGCAGGCGGCCATTGCCGCCGGGAACGCGGCCAAGAACTACGGGCTGCGCACCGCCGAGGTCCGGGTGAAGGGCCCGGGGTCGGGGCGCGAGTCGGCGATCCGGGCGCTGCAGACGATCGGCATCGAGGTCAAGTCGATCCGCGACGTGACCCCGATTCCACACAACGGCTGCCGTCCGACGAAGAGGAGACGAGTGTAAGCGATGGCTAGATACATTGGACCTGTCTGCCGCCTGTGCCGCCGCGAGGGCATGAAGCTGTTCCTCAAGGGCGAGCGCTGCTACGCGGAGAAGTGCGCGATCGAGAAGCGGAACTTCGCGCCGGGTCAGCACGGCAAGACGCGCAAGTCGAAGCTGGCCGGCTACGGCGTCCAGCTGCGCGAGAAGCAGAAGGTCAAGCGCATCTACGGCGTGCTGGAGGACCAGTTCCGGCGCTACTTCGAGCAGGCGGAGCGGACGCGGGGGATTACCGGCGAGACGCTGCTGCAGCTGCTCGAACGGCGGCTCGACAACGTGGCGTACCGGCTCGGGTTCGCCACCTCGCGGCCGCAGGCGCGTCAGCTCGTGCGCCACGGGCACTTCACGGTGAACGGCCGCAAGGTGAACATCCCGTCCTACTCGGTGAAGCCGGGCGACGTGGTCGCCGTCCGCGAGCGCAGTCGGAAGACGCCGTCGATCCTCCATGCGATCGAGGAAGTGAAGGGGCGGGGGGTCCCCGAGTGGCTCCAGTTCGACGCGGAGGCCCTGTCGGCGAAGGTCAGCTCGATCCCGACGCGCGAGCAGATCAATCTGCCCGTCCAGGAGTCGCTCATCGTCGAGCTCTACAGCAAGTAGAAATGGGGTCGGAGGTCATTTAAAGAGAACACTCACGCGTCATAACCCTTCGCGTTCGTGAGTGTCCTCTTTAAATGACCTCCGACCCCGATCGCACCCGTCGGCCCGCAGCCTTACGGACCTGCGGCGGGAGGCCGGCGGCCATGACACGCAGGTCCGGAGGCCGGGGCTGCCGGCCCGTTCGCGAGAGGACACATCATGCTCTGGAAAGGCTTTCAGCGTCCCAAGCGGCTCGAGTTCGAGCGCGAGACTCTCACCGATCGGTTCGGTCGGTTCTACGCGCAGCCGTTCGAACGCGGCTTCGGCACGACGATCGGCAACGCCATGCGCCGCGTGCTGCTGTCCTCGATCGAGGGCGCGGCGATCACGGCGGTCAAGATCGACGGCGTGCTCCACGAGTTCTCGCCGATCCCCGGCGTGGTGGAGGATGCGACCGACATCATCCTCAACCTGAAGCAGATTCCGCTGAAGCTGCACACCGACGCGACCAAGACCCTCTACCTGCGCGTCGACAAGCCGGGTGTCGTCCGCGCGAAGGACATCGAGACCGACGCCGACGTCGAGATTCTCGAGCCGGAGGCGCACATCGCCACTGTCGCCGAGCACGGCAAGCTCCACATGGAGCTGCGCATGAAGCGGGGCCGCGGGTATGTCTCGGCCGACAAGA
The DNA here is from genome assembly GCA_016184455.1 of Acidobacteriota bacterium. Lineage (GTDB taxonomy): Bacteria > Acidobacteriota > Vicinamibacteria > Vicinamibacterales > UBA2999 > MELF01. Next base: position 5,385 of record JACPCS010000007.1, on the reverse strand, counting down.
ACTTCGACGAGGATCTCGGCATCGGCTGGATCCCCATCGACTCGGTCCATTCGCCGGTCAAGAAGGTGAACTACCTCGTGGAGGCGGCGCGCCTCGGCCAGACGACGGATTACGACAAGCTCACGGTTGACGTCTGGACGAACGGGTCGGTGACCGCGCGCGATGCCGTGTCGCTCGCGGCGAAGCTGATTCGCGACCACCTGAACATCTTCGTCAACCTCGAAGACGCCGACGAGGAGGCGCAGGAAGGCCAGGCCGACCAGCAGCGGTCCGTCGTCACCAACGAGAACCTCGACAAGAGCGTCGAGGAGCTGGAGCTGTCGGTGCGGTCGTACAACTGCCTCAAGAACGCCAACATCAGAACGATCCGCGAGCTGGTGCAGAAGACCGAGGCCGAGATGCTCCGCACGAAGAACTTCGGGCGCAAGTCGCTCAACGAAATCAAGGAGATCCTGCACGGCATGGGGTTGAGTCTCGGGATGCGCCTCGATCAGCCGGTCCAGGCGCATCAGGAGTAGGACGGCAGGTTCGCTATGAGACACAACGTTGCACACCGGAAGCTCGGGCGCGTCACGGAGCACCGGATCGCGCTGCTGCGCAATCAGGCGATCGCGCTGCTCCGTCACGAGCGCATCGAGACCACCGTGCCGAAAGCGAAGGAGCTGAGGCCGTTCGTCGAGCGGCTCATCACGATCGCCAAGCGGGCCGTCGCATCAGGCGACGCCAACGGCAAGGCGCTCCACGCGCGCCGGCTCGTGCTGGCGGAGCTGCCGGACAAGGCGGTCGTCGGCAAGCTGTTCGAGACGCTCGCGCCCCGGTTTGCCGAGCGCCCAGGCGGCTATACGCGGATTCTCCGCATCGGCTTCCGCCGCGGCGATTCCGCGGAAGTTGCGCAGATCGAGCTGGTCGGCAGCGAGTACAACCCGCGTGCGGCCCAGGAGAAGAAGGCCGAGAAGGAGGCCGCCAAGCCGAAGACGAAGGGCGTCGGCGAGCGGCTGAAGGCCGCGGCGCAGCGCATGCGCGGCGGCAAGAAGGACGAGGGCGGCTCGAAGGCGCAGGCCGGCGGGCAGACGCGCGGCGCCGCGCGGAAGTCGACGACCCCGCGCAAGGCGGGCGGCTCGTAGAGCGCAGCCGTCCACATCGAACGTCAAAGGGCCGGCGCGTGCCGGCCCTTTTCGTGTACCGGCTCTGGATGTACGTGGCGTCTGGCTTCACCCTCGACTACTGCTCGAGGTGCCCTGAGCGGAGTCGAAGGGCAGCCGGACCAGCTCGGGAAACTCCAGTTGACGATCCGTACAACCGAAGAAATCCTTCTTCGATCGCGAACTCACTAACTCCCTCTCCAGCATCAACTTCGGACGACGGCTGACGAGGCCGCGCGGCGGCAGCGCCGTTGCTCGACGCAGCCGGCGATGCCGAAGCTCGCATGCCGTCGCGCGCGGCTCGCCGGTACGTTGGTGATGCTGGCGGTTGCCGCTCCTGGTACCGATCGTCGGTCGGCCTCCGCGAAGGAGCCGGAACCGCTCGACGCGCTCGCGCCCGTCGAGGTGCTGGCGTCGGGGTTCCGTCAGCCGTCGGCGCTCGTCGTCGAGCCGACGGGGGCAGTGCTCGTGACCGATCGTGCGGCCGGCACGCTCATACGGATTCAGGTCGGCGGCGCGATGGAACTGCTCGCGCGGGATCTCCATCAGCCGATCGGCGTCGCCGTCGATCAGGCGGGCGGAATCTTCGTTCTGGAGGCCGCTGCGCGCCGCGTGCTCAGGATCGGGACGGGAGGCGCCACCCGCATCGTCGCGTCGACCTACGGCCGTCCGCAGGCCATTGCCGCCGGACCGGACGGCCGCATCTGGATCGCGGTGCGCGGTGAGGGAGCTCCACGCAATGACGATGTGATTGTCCGGCTCGAGGAGTCTGGTGCGCACACCGTGGTGGCGAGCGGGTTCAAGGACGTCGAGGCGCTGACCGCAGCCGAGGGCGCGCTGTACGTGGGCATGACGCGTCTCGTCGGAGAGCGGGGGGGCGCTGTGCCGGTCGAACACCGCCACGGGCACGACGGCGTGGTGCTGAAACGGCACCGGAGCGGACCGGTGACTGAGTTCGCCCACGGGCTGCTCGAGCCCCCGGCGCTGGCGTTCGCGCCGGGGGGAGATCTCATTGCGCTGGAAACGCGGCACCACGGCCGCGTGCTCCGCTTTCGCGCGCCTCCCGCGCCCGCGCCGGACGTCCCTCCGTTTACCAATCTGACGCCGTTGCCGATCCTCGGCCGCGCGCAAGCCGGCGATCGCGTCCAGCTGTTCCAGCCGTCCGGGCCCGCCGAGGCCCTGGCGACGACGATCGCCGGTGTCGACGGGGCGTTCACGGTATCGGCAGCGCTTGCCGCGAATGCGCGCACCGAATTGCTGTTCCGCGCCACGGCGGCCGGAGGCCGTGGGCTCGCCGGCGCCTCCGCGGCCGTCGCCGTCGTCCATGATGACGTCCTGCCGCAGGTCACCATGCTCGACCCCGCGCCGGGCGTGCACGTGCGCGGTCCCGTCGTCCTGCGGTCGCGCGGGGAAGACGAGGGGAGCGGCGTGGCCTCGGTCACGTTCCTGCTCGACGACACGGTGGTTGCCACCGTCGACAATCCCGACCCGTCCGCGCCGCTCCTGGCATCCACCGTCCTCGACACCGGCACAACGGCCGAGGGTCCGCACGCGCTCACGGTCGCGGCGGTCGATCGAGCCGGGAACTCCCGCTCGGCTGCGCAGCTGGTGGTGGTGGATCGCACGCCGCCGGACACCGCGATCGTGAGCGGCCCGCCGGCGGTCACGGTGGAGCGGAGCGTGCGGTTTGGCGTCGAGGGCACGGACATCTGGTCGCCGGCATTGGAGTTCTCGTGGCGGCTTGATGAGGGGCCGTGGTCGACATACAGCCCGGCCCTGGTGATCGAGCTGAACGGTCTCGCTGGCGGGCCCCACCGGTTTGAGGTCAGAGCGAGGGACCTTGCTGGCAATGAGGATCCGACGCCTGCGGCTCAGACGTTCGAGGTGCGGCCGCTTCGCGTGCGCATTCTCGAGCCCGTGGAGGGTGCGGTGATCTCGTCGAGCTCGGTCTGGGTTCGCGGCACGGTCGAAGGAGGCACCGGCGAAGTCTCGGTCCGTGTGGTGCTGCCGCCTGCATTCGCAGGAGACGGACGCCTTGGGGGCTGCCGCCGACGCCTCCGTGTCTGTTGCAGTCGCTCCGGACGGGACGTCCGAGGAGTCGCTCGAGCTCTGGCCGCCGGGAGGGGTTGCACCGCTGACGGTGCGCATCGGTTTGCACGGATTCTCTGACGTGCCGCTTTCCATCGATGTCGATAGCGACGGCGCGGACGAGTTCACGGGAATCGCCGCCGCTGAGGATTTCGCCACGACGTACACTCGGCCCGGCGTCTACGTGCCAGTCGTCCGGGTGATGACGACCGACGGCAGCGTCCTGGTGCGCCGCGGTCTCGTGGAGGTGTACGACCCGGTCGCGCTCGACGCGCGTTTGCAGGCGGTGTGGGCGGGGTTCAAGGACGCGCTGCGAACAGGCGACATCGATGCAGCAGTCCGATTCATCGTGGCTGAACGCCGTGACGCATGGGCCGAGTACTTTCGAGCGTTGCCCGCGGACGTGCTCCGCGAGGTGGACGCGATCTTTCCGACGATCGCGGCCGTGGAAGTCGGCGCCCGCGGGGCGCAGTACGAGCTGGTGATTGAGGAGAACGGTGTGATGCTCTCGTACGCCGTGTGGTTCCAGATCGATGCCGACGGCCGCTGGCGGCTGTCGCGATTCTAGCGGGGCCCCCAACGCGCGGACTTTGCGCGTTGGGGTGCCCAGGACGTCTTCAATGACACGACTGAGACGCTCGCGTGCCCGATTCGGGATGGTGGCGGTGGTCCTCACGATGACGACGGCGGCGTGCAATGGTCCGGACGTGCGCGGTCCGTTCGAGGGCCGGATCGTGGACGCCGAGACGGGCGCCCCGATCGAGGGAGCCGTGGTCGTCGTCGCGTGGACCCATCTGATGAACTGGTTCGAAGGCGGGAGGCGCGAGGTGGACGCCCGCGAGACCGTCACCGACGCACAGGGGCGCTGGCAAATCCCGGAGCGGCCCACGCCGATCTGGGAGGGCGGGATCGCCGGTGTCCGGCGGCGGTTCTACGTCTTCGCGCCAGGGTACGACGTCGTCGATCCGGCTGGCACGCCGCGCGACGAGTACGCCGAGCGCGAATCGACTGTCACGATGATGAGACGCCTAGGCACGAAGGAAGAACGTTGCCGAGTGCTCACGTATGCGCCTCTTCACATGTCTGCTGAGACCGCAGGAAGGAGCCCAACGTTCACCGCCGCGATAGCGCGCGAACGATTGGAACTTCGATGCAACGAGTTGACGAGGGACTAACCATGACCACTCGGAATTGGGCGCGTGCACTCTGCGTCGCAGTAGTCGCGATGTCAACGTCAGTCGACGCATTGAATCCTTCGACCCACCAGCTTATTAACGTTGCGGCTACTGGGAAGGACACTCTTGACGATTACTCGACTACGTTCGACCGATACCTCCGCGACTTTCTTGGCCTCGCGAACGGCCGGGAAACGCTGCTGCGTACGAACACCCATATGTGGACTTCCGAGCAGTGGCTGGCGGAGGGCGCCGAGCGTGAGGACGATGGCTCGCCGTTCTCGCCCAAGGCCCGCTTCTACCGCCACTTTCATAACCCCCTGTTGCCGTGGTCCGATGCCGGCCTTCTGACGCGTTACCCCTTCCACCTTGCTCCCCACCAGTACACGTCCGCGGTGCGCTGGATGCAAGCGGACAACCAATCGACCGACGACGGCAGCGCGATCGGCGGCACATGGGCGTGGCGCGACGCTCGGCGGCTCCAGTATCTCGTGCTCACGACGGCCGACGCCCGGCAGCGCGAGGTGTACGCGGCCGATCTCTTCCGCGCTCTGGGTCAGATCATGCACCTCGTGGTCGACGCCTCGGTACCCGAGCACGTGCGCAACGACCCGCACCCGACCGGTACGTTTACACGGGAGGTACTGAGGAGCCGGACGGCGGGCAACTACGAGTATTGGGTCTCCGAGCAGCAGGCGCGGTTGGGCGACGCCGAGTTCACGGCCCGGTACCTGTCGGCGCCAATCGGCCCTGGTGCCGGATTCCAGCAACTGGCGCCGCCGTCCGGTGAGGGCGTGGCGAAGGTTCCGGTCGGCCGCTTACTGGATACCGACCGCTACGTGTCAGACGCGCCGGATCCGAACGTGACACTCACCGGTTCAATCGGCATCGCGGAGTTCGCCAATGCGAACTTCTTCAGCGAGGATACGCTGGCTGGCACCGACGCTCAGGGTCGGCGGTTGCCGTTCCCGCGGCGGGAA
>JACPCS010000157.1 GCA_016184455.1 Acidobacteriota bacterium | reverse complement strand
TTATGTGACGAGCACTCGCTTGAAATTGACGGGTCTACCGTTGCAGCCGGCCGGCCGGAGCAACTCCGGCACATAACGGCGGCCGCACCATAGCGCCGCCTTCACATCGTCGTTCATGTCAGCCCCCAATCTGTCGTGGCGGGCTGTGTGGCATGATCCGCGACAGCCACGCCGGTTGGTACGGTCAATCGGGTGGTTAGGGCCGTTCGCGTGTTCGCGCACGTGGGCGGCCCGCTTCGTGTTCGAGACTTCTATCCCTCCTTTCGGTCGTGTTCAGATGTTGCAGTCATGCAACGCGCTTGCCCTTTGGTGATTGTCCCGGCAAGAGAAATAATTCCCTATCACCCTGAGCATCAGGTGACGGCCGTTGACGGCACGGCCCGGCGGCTCACGTTCGCCAACGGCGCCAGTGCCGAATTCGACCTGTTGGCGTACGTCCCGCCGCATCGCCCTCCACGCGTGGTCCGGGACGGTGGCCTCGTCGCCGAGAGCGGATGGGTCTCGGTGGATCGGCACACACTGGAGACACGGGTCCCTGGTGTCTACGCGATTGGAGACGTGGTCGCCATCCCCTTGACGCTCGGCAAGCCGCTGCCGAAGGCCGGCGTCTTTGCGCACGCCGAGGCAGAAATCGTCGCCAAGAACATTGCGCGCACCATCACGGGGCAGGGGGCGCCTCAGCGGTTCGAAGGATACGGGGAGTGCTTCATCGAGATCGGCGACGGGAAGGCTGGGTGGGGCGGCGGCAACTTCTATGCGGAACCCAAACCGCAGGTGACACTTCGGTGGCCCAGTTGGCGGTGGCATCTGGGGAAAGTCCTGTTCGAGAAATCCTGGCTGTACACCAAGATGTAACGGGTCCGTACCGCTGATGGCGCGACATTCGGAGGATGAATCACAGGTTAGGAGAAGCGAGGATGGATAGCACAACGCGCACGCTCTTGGTCGTCGTTGGCATCCTGTTGGTCGTGGCGCTGGGCCTCTCCGCATTGATGGGTGGCGTCATGGGCCCAGGCATGATGGGCCAGGGTCCAGTGGGGCCGGCGGCGATGTCCGGGCGCGGCTGGATGTGGGGGTTTGGCATGGGTCTCGGTGGACTGGTCATGCTGACGTTCTGGGGCGCTCTGATCGTGGGGATCGTCCTGTTGGTTCGCTCGATGGGCGTGGGTGGTGCCCCTCCGTCGCACACGACGCCACTCGACACGCTCAAGCGGCGCTACGCCGCCGGCGAGATCACGCGCGAACAGTACGAACAGATGCGGAAGGACATCGAACAGTAGGAAACCCGCGGCGAGATGTCGCCTCGGAAGAAAGTGCATGATGGTCAACCCGGCTGTCTCGTGGCGCCTCGGGGTGCCAGACATCCATTGATGCACGCGCCCGTACGCTCGTGAGCTTCTACAAAGAGCGCATCCTCCCGCACCTGGTCCACCTGTCGATGCGGCAAGAGACATTCGCCGTCTATCGAGGCCGTGTGGTTCCGGCCGCGCGCGGACGTGTGCTCGAGGTGGGGATTGGCTCGGGCCTCAACCTCGGTTTCTACGGCGAACAGGTCAAACAGGTCATCGGGCTCGAACCGTCGGCGAAGCTTCTGTCCATGGCCCGGGAGGCGGCAGACGGGTTGCGTGGCCGGGCCGAGCTCGTCGAAGGCTCTGCAGAGGCGATCCCGCTGGACGACGAAAGCATCAACACGGTGGTAACGACGTGGACGCTCTGTTCCATCCCGGACGTGGCACGTGCGCTCGCCGAAATGCGGCGCGTGCTCAGGCGGCACGGGACTCTACTCTTCGTGGAGCACGGGCGTTCGCCTGATCCCGGCGTGCAGCGGTGGCAGGACCGCCTCACGCCGCTGTGGAAGCATATTGGCGGCGGCTGTCACCTGAACCGTCCCGTCCGCGAGCTGATCGAGCAAGCAGGGTTTCGCGTCGAGCGCATCGACACGGGTTACATGAAAGGCCCGAAACCGATGACGTTCATGTACGAAGGCGCCGCGCGTCGGGTGTAAGTCCGTGCAGGCTCCGCCGCAGTCCCCAAACCACATGCTGTGGGCGCGTCGGCGCGTCGCCCATGCGAGCGCCACATTCTACGACTCACACCTCAGCGCACGGCCGGAATCCGGCCGCCGTCGTCTGAAAAGGGGAAGGAGGCGCCATGCTCATTCCTGTGCTCACGATGCTGGGGCTGCTCGCGGCGACGGATGTGGCGCGGGCACAGCAGTGCCTGCACGGACGGCTCGGAACGATGGAGGATCGCACGCGGCGCGAACGCGCGCTCGAGTTCGCGCGGCGGGTGAACGCGGTTCAGGCGCTGCCCTCACCCGGCGGTCCGCGGTATCGGCCGCTCGAGGAGCTGCCCATGCTGCCGGCGGTGCCCGAGGGCTTCGACCTGCAATTCCATACCGACGGGCGCAGCTATACGCTCCTGCTCAAGGATCGCCGCGACCCGTGCCGTTTCGCCGTCTTCTCTGATCAGGAAGGCACGGTGTATGCGGCAGTGCCACAGCCACCGCGCGCGACCGTTCTCCCGCTCGAGACGCGGTGAGAGGGGCTGGCGTGGCGTTTGCTCTTTCGATACGGACTTATGTCGGAAAGGTTCCAGGACAACCTCATGCGTGACCTCCTCGAGCGGCTGGACGCCAGCCTGCGCGAAGCCGAACGCGTGAGGAACCAGGCCGACCAGCAGTACCTCGCCGAAATCGACCAAGGCCGCCTGACGCGGCTCGTCCTACCGGAGCTCACCGACGCGGCTGAGCGCGTTGGCTTCCAATCCTGGCGCGAGTGCGCCGCGACCTTCGGCTGAGCCCACAGGCGGGTCAGCCCGAGCACGCCGCTGCCGAAGATAACCGCTGTGTCCACGTCGGCACGAAGAGCCGCGGCGGCTGCGGGCTCGGCTGTGCCCGCATGGCGGGAACCCACCGGGTCAGATAGGCAAAATTCTCGGAACCGCAGACCGGCACAGAGGCGCGTGCCACCCGACCTGTTCGGGAGTCGCCTGTCGCTCGTTATTCCCCGCAGAAGCAGCCCCATGTCCGGCCTCGGCTGAGTCTCGAGCGCTGGAGGTGCCCTGCATCCGGGCTGTGAGGGCGGGCGATGGCATGTAGAGATACCGTTGGACGGGCGCGACGGACGTGCATCCAGTGGGAGGCCACCCAGCGAGCGCGGTGCGCAGCTTGGCGGACTGTCTGGACGCAGCGGTGCACGGCCTGGGCCACCGAGTGGGAGCAGCGCTGCACGCAGTGGCGTACAGTCACCGAACGCCAGTGCGACCGCTGGGAAGAGGAGCGCACGAGGGAATGCGCCGACTGGATCATCATCTTTCGCTGGATCTGCCTCGCCTGGACGTGGGTGTCCACATGGGTCTGCCGCGCCTGGTCGTGGGTCACTTCCACTGTCTGCGACGTCTGGACCTGGGTGACCACGCAGGTCTGCCGCACCTGGGTGTGGATCGGGTCGCTCGTCTGCGACCTCTGGGTGCTGGTCACCACGTTTGTCTGCCGGCTGTGGGTATTCGTCCTCGACACGTGGTGCACGCTCTGGTGCGCCGTCCGGCGGCTGTTCGCCCCGACCGAATTCTCCGAAGGCCGCAGCGAGTGCATCTACGGCTGGACCAGCCGCTACCGGGCTGAGTTCGATCTCGAACGGTGCCATTTGCAGATCACGCTCCGCATCCGGCTCAACCCCGACGCCGACGTGTCGGCCACCGCCCTCGCCACCCAACAGGCCGTGTGGGAAACCGCGATCGAAAATGCATGGAGCGGGCAGTTCGCGCTCGTATTGACCGACGGGACCTGTTCGTGCGGCCGCGTCACCGTCGCCGTCGACGTGCAATTCGTGACGTCCAACGAACACCACACCGTGCGGGTGCGCTCCGGCAGCGGACGCGCCGACATGACCAACTGGTACGTCACCAGCACCGGCGGCACAGCGGCACACGAGTCGGGACACATGTTCGGCAACGCCGATGAGTACGCGGATTCGAACTGTCCCGGCCGGACCGTGACCTCCGACGGCAGCATCATGCAGTCCAGTCAGACCGGGACGGTCAAGGCGCGGCACTACGACAGCTTCGCGCGGTGGCTCTCGAACCGCACGTGCTGCGACTACGCGGCGCGATAGAAGGAGCACGAGATGGCAGCCAGTCAGGATCGCGATGCGGCCGCGGCCGAGACCCGCCTGACGATCGAGGTCGGCGACCCGCTCTCGGACGAGGGCCTGACCCGTGTGGCGCTCGACGGCGCGGGGGAGTTCTCCGCCGAGTTGATTCGCAAAGGGCCGTCTCCTCGCGCTGATCAGTACAAGGCAGCGGAACCGATCGGACCCGTTCGGGGGCGGATGCCGGCGCCGCAGGCACTGGACCTCATCCGCCGGTCGCAGCAGTTTGCGTGGGGCCGCGCCTTCCCATCGCGCCCGGGCATTCCGGACGAAGCCGTGGTGGTATGGCGGCTCGAACAGCCCGGAGGGGAGACGCGATTCTGGAAGGCCTGGCTGCGCGATGTGGAGCAGGACTCCGTCGCGGGCCCGGTGCTCGACGCGCTGCGCCGACAGCTCGCTGAACTATCGAACGACCGCTTGTATCTGTGACGCACGAGCGACCGACCGCCGAGACGCCGCTTCCGTCATCCTCCGCCGACTGCGGCTGCCAGGAGGGGGCGGCCACGGCCTTGATTGCGACCGGCGTCTACGCCCTCTGGGCGTCGGTCGCCAGCCCTCTGTCGACCGTACAGACGGTGCTCGTCGGTATCGCGGTATTCCTGGCCGCGGCCGGGGCCGGCAAAATCGCGGGCAGACGCGCCGCGAGACGGCGACTCCGCCGGGCGCTCGAGTCTCTCGCCCGTCATTCCATGACGGGTTCATAGCCGCGCTCCTGCTATCATCCCGCCACCAACAGAGGAGGCAGGGATGGCAGGCGGGCGTGCCTCGCGCGCCTTTGGCGCGTGCGCAGTCATCGTCCTGTGCGCCACGG
>JACPCS010000047.1 GCA_016184455.1 Acidobacteriota bacterium | reverse complement strand
TCGGCGCTCCGGTGCTTACCGAGGCGGGACTTGCACCCGCTGGAAAAGAACGACGCGATGCGAGCGTTCGCGCGCCCTCATCATCACGACGCACCATGGCGGCAGATTATAGACCCCGCTTCTCCCTGATGTGCTTCTTGACGGCTTTTCCGAGCACCCGTGCGCGTCGCTTTGCTTCGAGGCGCGCGCGCTCGTCCTGATCGCGGGCGAGCACCGCGAGCTCGTCCTGCAGCTTGTGATAGCTCTCCAGCCGCGCCGGATCGACCCGGCCGGCGGCGACGGCCGCCTTCACCGCGCAGCGCGGTTCGTCGCGGTGCCGGCAGTCGGTGAAATGACAGCCGGCGGCCAGCGCCTCGATGTCATCGAAGGTCTCGCGAACCGCCTCGCCGACGTCCCAGAGCTGCAGCTCGCGCATGCCGGGCGTGTCGATGATGAGGCCCCCATTCGGCAGCGCGATCAGCTCGCGGTGGGATGTCGTGTGCCGGCCGCGCGCGTCGCGGAGACGCACGTCGCGCGTCCGCCGGACGTCCTCGCCGACCAGGCGGTTGATGATCGTGGTCTTGCCTACGCCCGACGAACCCAGCAACGCGCCGGTCCTGCCTGGAGTGAGATACGCCACCACCTGATCGAGCCCTTGATTCAGCCGCGGGCTCACGACATGGATCGGCGTCGTTCCTGCGACGGCCGCGGCCGCAGCCGTCTGGTCGGCCACCGCCTCGCTCAGGTCCGGCTTCGTCAGCAGCACGGCCGGCGCGGCCCCGCTCTCGCGTGCCAGCAGCAGGTATCGCTCGAGGCGGCGCAGGTTGAAGTTGGGGTCGAGGCCCATGACGATGAAGACCACGTCGACGTTTGCGGCGACGACCTGTTCGTCGGTGACCGCGCCCGCCATCCGACGGGAGAACGCGCTGCGCCGCGGCAGCACCGCCACAATTGCGCCCCGCTCGAGGTCGGGACGCCGCCGCACGGCCACCCAATCGCCGACGGCCGGCAGCTCGCGTCGACTCGTCGCGCGGTGCTTGAGCCGGCCGGAGATCGTGGCTTCGAGCTCGCCTGCCTCCGTCCACAGGCGATAGAGATAGTTGAACTCGATCGCGACGCGCGCCGGCTCAACGCCCGTCCCCGCCGGCAGCGCCTCGAAGGCGGCGGCGAACGCATCATTCCATCCGAGCTCGGTGAGGCGCATGAACGGCACGTAGGGCGCGTGCAGACAGCCTATAGTACGTACGCCATGAGGCTTGCGCTCGTCGCGTGCGGCGCGGCTGCGGCCGGGCTGCTGCTGCTCGCGATCGCGGGGCCGAGCTATCGGATCGGGCTGCTGTCGCTCGCGAGCGCCTCGGCGCTGCTCGGGGGGGCCATGTACGTCGGCCTGGCCGGCGTCGCCGCGGGCGCGCTGGCCGGCGTGCTGGCGTACCGGCGGCGGGCGCGCCTGGCGACGTTCCTCGCAGCCGTGGCCGCAATCGGCGGCATCGGGGTCGCCGCGATCCCATTCGAATGGCAGCGCCGCGCGCGCGCGGCGCCACCGATCCACGACATCTCGACCGACCTGGAGAATCCGCCGGCGTTCGACGACGTCGTTCCGCTGCGCGGCGATGACGCTGCCCGCCTGGACCGCTCCAGAGAGGTCGCCGCACAGCAACGGGAGACGTATCCCGATCTCGCGCCCGTCGTGCTGCCGGTGCCGCTCGATCAGGCCTTCACCCGCGCCCTGGCCGCCGCGCAGGATGCGGGCTGGCGGATTGTGGCCGCCGACCAGGGAACGGGGCGCATCGAGGCGACCGACACCACCATCTGGTTCGGCTTCACCGACGACATCGTGGTGCGGCTGACGCCATGGGGCGCCGGGACGCGCGTCGACGTGCGGTCGGTGTCGCGCGACCGCGAGCACGACATGGGCAGCAACGCCCGCCGCATCCGCCGGTATCTCGCGGCGCTGCAGTGATCACGATCGAGGCGTCTAGTCCGAGTACCGCCGGTGCAGATGGACCGGCGGCGCCTTGGCACGCACGCGCAGGTTGATCATCTCCACGAAGATCGAGAAGCCCATCGCGAAGTAGATGTACCCCTTCGGAATGTGCTGGTCGAACCCTTCGGCCACGAGCGAGACGCCGATCAGCAGGAGGAAGCTGAGCGCGAGCATCTTGACCGTCGGATGACGCTCGACGAAGGCGCCGATCGGCGCCGACGACACCAGCATCACGCCGACGGCGATGATGATCGCCAGAATCATCACGGCCACATCGTCAGCCATCCCGACGGCCGTGATCACCGAGTCGAGCGAGAACACGATATCGAGCAGCAGAATCTGCACGATCACGGAGGCAAACGACGACGCGGCCTTCGCCGACCCGGGCCCCTCCTCGCCTTCGAGATTGTCGTGAATTTCAAACGTGCTCTTGCCGATGAGAAACAGTCCGCCGCCGATCAGGATCACATCGCGGCCCGAAATCTCCTGCTCGAACACGGCGAAGAACGGCGCCGTCAGCCGCATGACCCAGGTAATCGACAGAAGCAGCGCGATCCGCATGAACATGGCGAGGCTGAGCCCCACCTTGCGCGCGCGATCGCGCTCGGCGGCGGGCAGCTTCCCCGCGAGGATCGAGATGAAGACGACGTTGTCGACGCCGAGGACGATCTCGAGCACCGTGAGCGTCAGCAGGGCAATCCACCCCTCGGCGCTCGTCATCCAGTCCATGGCGGACGTCAGGCGCGCTCAGACGCCGGCGCGGTGCCGCGGACCTGCGGCAGCTCCGCCAGGCCGCCCCACATGTCCGGGTCCTGCCACAGGAGCGTCGAGAAATAGACCGACACATCGTCGGCAGGAAACGATGCGGCCAGCGCGTCGGCCGCCTCACGAAGGCGATCGGCTGCCGGCGGCGTGTGCGACTCCTCCGCGATGAGGCCGTCCTCGTGCGCGATGCCGAGCGCGTCGAGAAAGCGGCCCATCATCGGGCGCTGGTGCTCCAGGTGATACGCGACGAACAGCCGCGCGGCCACGGCTTCCGAGACCGACGGCAGCGCGAGGAGCTGCTGCACTTTCTTCTCGAGCGGCATCGCAAAGACGCTCTTCAGGCGGAAATGAATCCGCTGCGCGATCGTCGCGAGCGCATCCGCCTGCTCGACGCCGGCGTTCTCGTCGCGCCAGAACGCCTCGGCTGCCAGCCGCTTGCGATCGGGCGGCAACCGCTTCCACAGCTGCGATGGTCTGGAGGGTGAGGGCGCGTCCGTCATGTGCAGCCCGCTACGTTAACATAGCGGGCATGCCCACGCTGACCGTTGAAGGCTTTGCGTCCGTCGAGGTGGAATCGGGCAAGCGCCTCGTGCTGGCCATCGAGCAGGACGCGGGCGTCGACATCCTGCACGCGTGCGGCGGCAATGCACGCTGTACGACGTGCCGCGTCGAGTTCGTGAGCGGCGAGCCCGAGCGCATGACGGTGGCCGAGAAGACGCGTCTCGCCGAGCGCGGCCTCACCGGGATGCGCCTCTCCTGCCAGATCACCTGCGATCGCGACATGACGGTGCGCGCGATCAGCCGATTGACCGGAAGCGGCCGGCCGGATCCCGGCCGCACGCCGCTGCCGACGATCCAGCCGCCGCCGGAATGGACCGTGAAACACAATCTGTGATCACAAATCACTCATCCAAAGACACTTTTCGCAGCAGACCGAAGTCCGACAGCATCTTGCCGGCGCCAAGCACCACCGATGAGAGCGGGTCCTGGGCGACCTGCACCGGCACACCCGTCTCCTGCTGCAGCCGCGCCTCGAGGTTGCGCAGCAGTGCGCCGCCGCCGCTCAGCACGATGCCGCAGTCGCAGAGGTCCGCCGCCAGCTCCGGCGGCGTCAGCTCGAGCGCATTGCGGACGGCCTGCACGATCTGCCGCACCGGATCTTCGAGCGCCTCGCGGACCTCTGTGTCGTCGAGCACCACCGTCACCGGCTTCCCCTCGATGACATGCCGTCCCTTGACCTCCATCGTGCGCCGCTCGGCCAGCGGCGCCGCCGACCCGAGCTCGATCTTGATCTGCTCCGCCGTGCGCTCGCCAATCAGCAGGTCCTTCTCGCGCTTCACGTAGTGCGCGATCGCGTCGTCCATCGCGTTCCCCGCCACGCGCACCGAGCGGCTGTAGACCACGCCGGCGAGCGAGATCACGGCGATGTCGGTCGTGCCGCCGCCGACGTCGACGACCATGTTGCCGCACGCGTCCTCGACCGGCAGACCGGCGCCAATCGCGGCGGCCATCCCTTCCTCGACCAGGAAGACTTCGCTCGCCCGCGCGCGAAACGCGCTGTCCTTCACGGCCCGGCGCTCCACCTGCGTGATCTGCGACGGCACACCAATGACGACGCGGGGCCGCACGAACCGCCGCCGGCCGTGCGCCTTCCGGATGAAGTAGCCGAGCATCTTCTCGGCGGCGTCGAAGTCGGCGATCACGCCGTCGCGCATCGGCTTGACGGCCGTGATCGAGCCGGGGGTGCGCCCGACCATCGCCTTGGCTTCGCTGCCGACCGCCTCGATGCGGTCGCTTACGGTGTTGAACGCGACAATGGACGGCTCGCTGAGGACGATACCCTGCCCGCGCGCGAAGACGCAGGTATTGGCGGTCCCGAGATCGATGGCGAGATCGTTGGAAAACATGGCGAACGTTCCCAGCAGCACGGGACCTCCAGTTGCGGAAAAAAGGCGGAGCGCGCGGCTCGCGCGGCTGAGTTGTGCCCTATCTGCACAAGGCTGCACGGCGGCAACTGGCCGCACTGCAACGAAATAGCACACGCGAATTGCAGCCCCGTAAGCGGTTGGCACCGCCCTTGCCTCGACCGTGTCGAGGAAAAGGCCGCAACTAGATACTAGAGGGGGTCGCGTTTCGGCCGCACGTTCGCGGCGAGGATCCGCTTGCGCAGGCGGATGCTCTTCGGCGTCACTTCCACGAGCTCGTCGTCGTCGACGAACTCGATCGCCTGCTCCAGGTTCAGCAGGCGCGGCGGCACGAGGCGGATGGCCTCGTCCGCCGTCGATGCCCGCATGTTCGTCTGCTTCTTTTCCCGCGTGACGTTGACGTCGAGGTCGTTCGGCCTCGAGTTTTCGCCGACGATCATCCCTTCGTAGACGGACGTTCCGGGCTCGATGAAGATCTCGCCGCGCTCCTGCAGATTGAAGAGCGCATAGGCGGTGGCGGTACCCGGACGGTCGGCCGCGAGCGCGCCGGTCGGCCGGGCGGGAATCGCGCCGTGCCACGGCTCCCAGCCGGCGAAGAGATGGTTCATGATGCCGGTCCCCTTGGTGTCGGTCAGGAACGGCGATCGGAAGCCGATGAGACCGCGCGCGGGAATGCGGAACTCGAGGCGCACGCGCCCGCTGCCGTGATTCACCATCTTGGTCAGCACGCCACGACGCGTGCCTGCCTGGGCGATGACCACCCCCTGAAAATCCTCGGGCACGTCGATGACGAGCTCCTCCACCGGCTCGACCAGCGCGCCATCGACCGTCCTGGTGACGATCTCGGGCCGTGAGACCTGCAGCTCGTAGCCCTCGCGGCGCATCATCTCGAGGAGAATCGACAGCTGCAGCTCGCCGCGACCGATCACCTTGAGCTGCTCGGGCGCGTCGGTGTCCTCCACGCGGAGCGAGACGTTGCCAAGCAGCTCTCGCTGCAGCCGCTCGCGCAGGTTGCGCGAGGTGACGTACTGGCCCTCCCGGCCGGCCATCGGCGACGTATTGACGCCGAAGATCATCGACACGGTCGGCTCGTCGACGGCAATCGGAGGGATCGGCACGCGGCCGTCAGGGCTGGCAATGGTCTCGCCGATGGTGATGTCGTCGATGCCCGCGAGACACACGATGTCGCCGGCCGCCGCCCGCTCGATCTCGACGCGCTTGAGGCCGTCAAACGCGAACAGCTTCGTGACACGGGTCGTCTGTTCGCGGCCGTCGAGCTTCAGCACCGCCACGGGATCGCCGAGCGCCACCGTCCCGTTGAAGATGCGGCCGATGGCGATCCGCCCGAGATAGTCGCTCGAGTCGAGATTGGCCACGAGCATCTGCAGCGGTGCGTCCGGGTTGCCGCGCGGCGGCGGCACGTGCTCGACGATGGCGGAAAAGAGCGGCGCCAGATCGGTGCCCGCGGCGCCAGGGTCCGTCGTCGCGGTGCCGCTTCGCGCATTCGTGTACAGCACCTGGAATTCGAGCTGTTCCTCGGTCGCGTCGAGATCGATGAAGAGGTCGTAGACCTCGTTCAGGACTTCGCGCGGGCGGGCGTCGGCGCGGTCGATCTTGTTGAGGACCACTATGGGCGGCAGGCCGCGCTCGAGCGCCTTGCGGAGGACGAACCGCGTCTGCGGCAGCGGCCCCTCCGAGGCATCGACGAGGAGCATCACCCCGTCGACCATCGAGAGCGTCCGCTCCACCTCGCCGCCGAAGTCGGCGTGGCCCGGCGTATCGACGATGTTGATCAGGTGCTCGCCGAAGTGGACCGCGGTGTTCTTCGCGAGAATAGTGATGCCGCGCTCGCGCTCCAGATCGATGCTGTCCATGACGCGCTCGGCGACCTGCTGGTTCGCGCGGAACGCGCCGCTCTGCCGCAGCAGCGCGTCGACCAGCGTCGTCTTGCCGTGGTCGACGTGCGCCACGATCGCCACGTTGCGGCGGAGCGGATTGGCCACCACGGCCGATCGCGGCGAGGCGGCGCGCAGCGGATGGTTGTGAATGACGGACATCTTGTCAGTATAGCGAGCGAACCCCAGCCGATCGGTGCCGATACGGTTGAGTTCTGTTGCGGCCTCGGCTCAACAGTATCGCGTTCTGCCATTGCGCGCAGCGCCGTCACTTTCTACCATCGAAGAAGCATGGCCTCTGTGCTCGTCGTCGACGATGACCCCGCGCTCCAGCAGACGGTGGCGTCATGGGTTGAGTCGTTCGGGTACCCCGTGCACACGGCCGGGGGCGTCGACGAGGCGCTCGAGGCCATGCAGCTGTTGCCGAGCGACATCGCGGTGTGTGACGTCACGATGGTGGCGCGCGACGGCGTCTGGCTCGCGTGGCGCCTGCGCGAGCGCTACCCCCGGACCGCCATCATCCTGGCGACCGCGCTGCGCGACGCCGACACGGCGGCAGCGAGCCTCCGCAACGACGTCGTCGACTATCTGCTGAAGCCGTTCGATCGAGCCCGCCTCCTCGAAGCGCTGGCGCTCGCGCGCGACTGGCACGGGGCAGCCGCGGGCGACGCGGCGCTGCACCAGGCGCTGCAGGATCGCCTGCGCACGCGGCGCGCCGAGCTCGCGGCGGCTCTGGCCGAGGGTCACACGACGCACGTCGGGGCGCTCGACGGCCTGATGTCGATGCTGCAGCTGCACGAACGCGACGGGCGCGGACACGCCACGCGTGTGGCCCGCCTCACGCTCGCACTGGCCGATGCCATCGGCCTCTCCGGGGACGGCGCGATGCTCGACCTGGAGCACGGCGCGTTGCTGCACGACATCGGCAAGCTCGATGTGCCGTCGGCCATTCTCACCAAGTCGGCGCCGCTCGATGATCGCGAATGGGCGGTGATGCGGACGCATCCGCAACTCGGCTATGATCTGGTGAGCAAGCTGCCGCGGCTCGCCGAGGCCGCCGACCTGGTGCTGGCGCACCATGAGGCGTTCGACGGCAGCGGGTATCCGCGCGGCCTCACAGGCGCGCAGATCCCGCTCGGCGCCCGGATCCTGGCGGTCGCGGACGCGTACGACTCGATGACGCACCCGCATACGCAGCGGCCTCCGCTCCTGCCCGCGCTCGCCATCAACGAGATCGAGCGCTGCAGCGGGTCGCAGTTCGATCCCGAGGTGGCCGAGGCGCTGGGCGAGGTGCTCGCGGACGCGACAAAGGAGGCAGTTCAGGAGATGCCGCTGTACGAATACGCGTGCAAGACGTGCGCGCACCAGTTCGAGCTGCTGGTGCGCTCGGGTGAGGCGCCTGCGTGTCCGGCGTGCCGCGGCACGGCGCTCGAACGGAAGCTCTCGGTCTTTGCAGCGCACACCGGCGCCCAGCCGGCGCGCGCGGCCGTGCCCGGCCCCTGCGGGACGTGCGGCGACCCGCGCGGACCCGGGGCCTGCTCGCTCGACTGATCTAGTCGACCTGTCCCGTCCACGACCAGCCGTCAGCCGGCCGCCGGATGGTGCCGATCCGCAGCCGCGGCGACGACTCGTCGCGCGGCGGCGCCCCGGTCACGATCAGCCGGTCGCCCGGCCGGAGCGTCGTGCGCGTCAATTGCGCCTGCGTCAACTGGCCGACCGACCCCCACTCGAGCGTCCAGGTCACCGTGGTGCCATCCTTGTCCGTCACATCCAGGCGCAGGAACGAATGCGGGTTCCGCCACACGAATTCCTTGACGACCCCTTCGACCTGCACCTCCTTCGATCCGTCGTAGGTTGCCGAGAACGAGTGGTGCGCGAACGCCTGCCCGCTCATCGCCAGCACCACGCCCGCCCCCGCCAGCACCAACACTATGCGCCTCATGGAATCCTCCCCTGTCGCGTCCGTGGGACCCTTGCTCACGACCGAATCAGCGACCGATACACCGCTTCGACGAACCGCTCGGTCGTCCACGGTCCTGTGTCGCGCCCGTAGCGAGCGTCGTACTCACGCGTGGGGCGAGCCGCCTTCACCTGCTCCAGCGTCAGGCCGCGCCGGATCATATCCTGCACCCGATCCCGAATGATCGTCATCATGTCGCGGTAGTACACGACCTCGGCGTGGTCGGCGAGGCGGCCGTGCCCGGGGACCACCAGCGTTCCGCCCGCCGCGTTGGCCGCCGGCACGGTGACGTCGATCAGCCCGTTGAGCGACTCCACTATCCGATCGATGCCGCCTCCCGCCTCCAGATCGATCCGCGGGTAGCCCGTCAGGTCGAGCAGATCGCCAGCGCTCACCACGTCGGACTTCCGGAACAGGACCACGCTGTTGCCGTCGTTGTTGGCGGGCCGGTGCAGGATCACGATCGGCTCGCCGTTGAAGTAGAGGCGCTTCTGCGGAATCGAGTAGGTGTTGTCGGGCCAGCCTTCCTCCGGAATCCGCGGCGGCGTGCCCGACGCGCCGGCCAGCCGGTGGAACACCGTCAGAAAGGCGATCACCGACGCCTTCGACACGTCCAGCGCCCCCTGCGGGCCGGCGGCATAGTCCGGCGCCCGGAACGGAATCGTCTCGCCCGCGTCCGCGATCGCCGCGTTTCCGCCGACGTGATCGTCGTACTCCACGGTGTTGATGATGTAGCGCAGAGGCCGCGTCGAGAGGCGCCGGATGGCCGCCAGCACCGCCTCGCTCATCTGGGCAACACCGGTATCCACTACCAGCACGCCTTCGTCGCCCGCCTGCACGGTGATGTTGGCGCCGGCTCCGACCAGCATGTACACGTTGCCCTGTACCGGCAGGACTTCGATTTCGCCCGGGGCCGGCGCGGCCAGCCGCGGAGGCCAGCCGGGCTGGCCCGGCACCACACCTTGCGTCGACACGACGGCCGCCCCGGCGAGCAGGCTTGCACTCAGGAGCGCCGGCACCCGCCATGACGCCCCACTGCGCCGCCGCAAGACGGTCGTCCGTGACGTCATGGGCCGAACTCGGTGGCGGCGGTCACCGGCCTCGTCGGACGCCGGAACTCCCTCAGCTTCGCGATGTACTCGGGATACATCGTCTCCGGGCCTCCGAGCCTCGCCTCGTACGGCGTGGCGAACCGATCCCTGGCGTCGGGATCCAGCCCCGGCAGCGGGCTCCGCCCCGGCAGGAAGTGCGGCGCCCTACCCCGCGACACAGCCGTCTCGGTCGCCTCCTCGCACGGGTACGGCTCCATCGGCAGCGCGGGATCGTTCACCCACATCATCGTGGTTCGAATGTACGGTTCCGCCAGGTACACCGGGTCGTACATGATGACGGTCGCCTGAAGAAAGCTGCCGATGCGCTTCCAGCGCGTGCGCACCACGGCCCGATCGCTCCGCATGAGCCCCGACCGCCGGATATAGGTCTCCTTGAGATGCGTCGTCGTGACCACGAGCGCGTTGCCGTCCCATTCGCCGGTCGAGAAGCCGCTCCAGGTGTGCAACCTGTTCGCCGACGGGCGAGACCGCCCGTCCATCCAGATCGACGTTTCCTGCTGCTGCTGGTTGATGTGGCCGTGGTAGGCCACCAGCTTCTGCGTGGCCTGGTCCACCTCCGACCAGATCCGCATCTGCGAGAGCGGCCCTTCCAGTGAATAGTCCCAGGCGTGAGGCCGGCACACCCACTCCGCCACGTCGAAATCGGCCGGCGACCAGCTGTCGGCGCGCCAGCGGCCCGCCGCGCTGAGCGGAACGCCTGCGGCGTCGCCCGTCATCCCGCTCCCGTCCTGATTGCGGGGCAGCGGCCGCCAGACGCCAGCGATGTCGACCTGGGCGAGCACGGGTGCGCTAGCGAGGATCAGCAGCCCGACGAGAATCCCGCGACGGCCCCTACTCCGTGACACACTCTCCCTCTGCGAGCGTTGCCTTCCCGCTTACCCTACGGGCGGCCCGTAGCCCGGTCAATGAGCCGATTGCCTCATTTTCCGTTCGTGAGGCACAGGAACCAGCGGAGATCCCGATACTGAGCGCCGCACGGGCGGCGCCGTGCGTTCCCGCGCCGAATCTGAAGGATCAGAACCCGTATTTGACGCCGAACTGCATGATGCGCGGGTCGCCGGTCAGCGTGGTGATCCGGCCGAAGGCGCCCGCGTCGAGATTCGTGTTCGGGTCGCCCCAGTTGAAGTTGTTGAACAGGTTGAACACCTCGACGCGCAGTTCCAGCGTCTGCGGCGTCGCGAACGATACGAGGCGCGAGAGCGCCAAATCGACGGTCCAGAACCCGGGCCCTTCGATGCTCCGGTTGCGGTGGTTGCCGAGCGTGCCCGGCGCCGGGTAAGCGAACGCTCTCGGGTTCAGATAGCTGGTCAGCGTCTTGGGGCCGTACGGGGTGGAATCAACCTGGTTGACGCGCTGCGGGCCGATGCCGGTACCCGCGATGTCTCGCCCCGTCGTCACGGTGAGCCAGTTCCCCGACCGGGCATTGAGGATGCCGGAGAGCCGCCAGTCGGAGGCGAGCACGCGCAAGACAGCGTTCTTGAGATCGGGCGTCTGGTACCCGACAGTGAGATTGCCGAGATGGGTCCGGTTCTGCGCGCAGTTGCCGCGATCGAACGACGGATCGGCGGGGTCCAGATAGCCGGCGGAGAACTGGCCGAAACTCCCGGTCACGTCGGTGTCCGACTCGCAGCGGGAAAACGTGTAATTGCCGCTCAGGCTCACCCCCTGGTCGGCGCGGCGCCGGAACGAGAACTTCAAGCCGCGGTAGGTCTGCACGCCGACGTCCGCGTAGCGGACGACCGGTCCGAGCCACTGCCCCGTCTCCGGATTCTCAAGGTACAGCGACCGCCGCCGATCGACGTTCCCCTGTACAGTGCACGTGGGGAAGAACTGCCCGTAAATCGTGCACGAGCCCACGCCCATGAAGTTGCCTGGATTCACGTGCACCTGGCCCCACAGGCGGTCGGCGTAACTGCCCAGATAGCTCACCGAGGCCTGCCACGCCGTTCCAAGCTGACGTTCGATCGTCACGTTCCACGACTGTACGCGGGACGAGTTGATGTCAGGGTCCATCACGCCGTAGGCGCCGAATGCAGGAAACTGCGCGTCGAACGGCGCGTTGGGCGAGAGTGGATGGGTGTCGCCGCCGGGCAGGTTCCGGTACGGGTCCTCGAACGGCACCGCGTTCAACTCGACGCGGTTTCCAAACGGCGACCCCGAGGCGGCGATGTAGAGGAACACCGAACTCGGGAAGTCGTAGTTCATGCCGTACGACGATCGAAGCGCCGTGCGGCCGTCGCCGCTGACGTCCCAGGCGACTCCGGCGCGCGGCGACAGGTTCCACCACTGCTTGTCCATGCCCGTCTTGCCCGGGGCGAAGCCCGGGTCGCCGGGATAGATGAGGCCCGCCGGCGCATTCTGGAAGCGTCGCGTCCGGACTCCCCGCCGGAAGTTCTCCAGCACGAAATTCGAGACGGCGCCGTTGTCGATGCTCTGCCCGAAGTACGGCTCCCAGCGAAGTCCCGCGTTGATCGTCAGGCGGTCCGTCGCGCGCCAGGTGTCCTGTGCGTACAGACCCAGATACCACTGGTGCATCAGCAGGATGCCCGGCGCGCCGTGGCGTACGAGCGACGCTTGGCCGGTCAGGAAGTCTGCGAGCCCCATGCCGGTCGCCTGGCCGTTGAAGTTGAAGTCGCCCGCGGCCCGCGCGTTGTCCTCGCTGTCGGTGTTCCAGTACGAGATGTTGCCGCCGATCGACATCTGGTGTCGGCCGCGCACAACGGAGAGATCGTTGGCGGCCTGGTACGACGCGCTCTCAATACGCACCTTGACGGAATTCCCCCCGGACACGGTGAAGCCGTTGGTCACGTTCAAGGGGATGACGCCCGGCACGTACGTGTAGAGCTTGACGCCGAGTTCGGGCGCGTCGAAGAACGTGTCGGGCGGATCGTTCAGCCGGTTCGACGTCCGGTTCCACGTGACGCGGAACGCGTTCACCGTGTTCGCGCCCATGACGGCGGTGTGCCCGAACGCGGTCGACTGCGCCCGCGCCCGCTTGTTGGCGCCGAACTCGCGCCGCACGGTGAGGATGTTGCCCGTCCGCGACAGCGTCGGCAGCCGCCGCTCGTAGGTGTCGATGTAGCGCCCGAAGATCGAGTGGTTCTCGCTCCATTGGTGGTCGACGCGCAGCACCGTCTGCGCGTCGTTGTTGTCGAGCGGCACGCTGTACCTGATCTCACCGCACGGATCGTCCGACCGCGGCAGCCGCTCGGCGACCGTGACCGCCGCCTGGCTGAAGCGCGCGGGATCGATGCGATTGTTCGCGAACGGCGGCCGCAGCGCCACCTGCCGACCGGCGTTGCACGCCGGCGACGCCACGGCCGTGAAGTCGCCCGCCAGCATTGCCGCGGTCGGCACGAACGCGACGAAGTCCGCCGGCATCTGACGGACGATCGTCCCCTGGAACGCGCCGAAGAAGAAGAGCCTGTCGCGCACGACCGGGCCGCCCAGCGTGCCCCCGAACTGGTTGCGCACCAGGCCGTCGTCCACGCGCGTGCCGTCGGCGTCGATCGGCGCAAACGGGCTCGTCGCGTTGAAGTGCTTGTCGCGCAGGAACTCGAAGAGGTTGCCGTGCAGGGTATTCGTGCCCGCGCGGGTGACCGCGTTGACCGACGCGCCCGAGTGCATGCCGTACTGCGCCGACAGCCCGCTCGTGGCGACGCTGAACTCCTGCAGCGCGTCGGGGAAGGGGAACGGCATGTTGGTGTTGTCGTACGGATCGTTGTGCATGGCGCCGTCCAGGACGTACGCCACGCCGGTGCGCAACCCGCCCGCCACCGAGATAGCCACGGCGTCCTGGCGATTGCGCTGCCCGCTGACGTCGCCGGTGTTGACCGCCGCGCCCGCCAGCACGATCAGGTCGGTGACGCGGCGCCCCTGCAGCGGCAGCTCGACGATGCGCTCGTTCTCGACGACTTCCGAAATGCCGGCGCTCTGCACGTCGACGAGCGGCGTCGCCGCGTTGACGGTCACCGTCTCGGCAAGCTCGCCCACGCCGAGCACGGCGTTGACGACCGGCGAGCTGCCGACCTGCAAGACGATGCCGGTCTGCACGTAGGTCCGGAAGCCCTGCAGCGAGATCTCGAGCCGGTAGGGCCCGAGCGGCAGGTTCGAAAGGATGTAGCCGCCCGTCTCGCCGGTCACCGTGGTGCGCGTGAAGCCCGTGTCGGTCTGGGTCACCGTGACGGCGACGCCCGGCAGGACGCCTCCACTGTCGTCCCTCACGGTGCCACTGAGCTGCGCCGTCGCCTGCGCCCAGGCCACGGCGCCGACCAGCAGAACCCCCGAGGCCGCGATCGAAACGTGCCGCAGAACGCGATTCATGACATCCTTCCCGTGTCACCTGGACGAATGTCGGCCTGGACGACCTCTCCCTGAACCGAACTGCTCGGACGCCGGGGCCACGTCTGCATGGCCCGCGCTCATCGATCCGGCAGCGCCGGCGTGAACCCGCCGGCAACGCCGTACTGGTTGTCCTCCAGACAGATGAACTCCATCAGATCGAGGTCCGGCCGGATGTGCGTCGCCGTAAACCGCAGCTGCACCGGCCGCGAGAAGGCGCCCGGATCGTCCAGCGTGAAGTCGTCGATCAGCGTACCGAAGTTGATGCGCGTCCACCGTTCGATCGTGTGCAGCTGCTCGGTGTGCGGCGTGCCCCGGGCATCGAACCAGAATTTGTCGTTGTACCCAATCGTGTCGATCACCAGCGTGTCGCCCTCGAACCACCCGACCGAATGGCCCCACCACGTCGGCAGCGGGTCCGCCGGGTGCCGACGGCCGTCCATGTAGACCACCCGGTGCGCCCCGGCGTCGCCCGTCTCGTGCAGCACGTAGATGTGCGTCAGCCCGCGCGAGGTGTAGGTCATCGCGAACTTCCACGGATAGGGGTTCACCCGCGGCACGCTCATCGGCAGGCACGTGGTGTACGGCTCATCCTGTTCCCGCCGCGAGTCGCGCAGCTTCCGCGCCCACGGCAGCAGCGGCAGCTCGCCGGGTTTCAGGCCGCCGTCACGCTCGATGTCGGCATTCGATCCGCCGCCGACCCAGGGGCCGGTCAGATCGACCCGCCCGTCCGGCAGCCGCGGCACCGGCCGGAGTGCGTCGGCCGCCGAGATGCGCGGCGTGCCGCCCACGCTGACCTGTTCGACCCCGCTCTGCGACGTCGTCTGCGCGCGCTGCGCCTGTGCGACGACCACCGCCGCCAGCACCGCGACTGCGACTGCGATGAAAGAAAGTTTCCTCACACGACCTCCACGTGCCGACGTTCGCGCTCCCTCCTCGCGGGAACC
>JACPCS010000046.1 GCA_016184455.1 Acidobacteriota bacterium | reverse complement strand
CGAGGGCGACCTGCTCTTCTTCGAAACCGTCGCGCGCGGCGCGTCGCACGTCGGCATCGCGCTCGGCAGCGGCCGGTTCGTACACGCGCCGAGCTCGAAAGGTGTGGTACGTGTCGAGCCGTATACGGCGTCGTACTGGGCGCGCCGCTTGATCGGCGCGCGGCGGATCAGCCAGACAGCGGAAGAAGTGAAGAAAGTGGAAAAAGTGAAAGAGGCCGTCAGGCCGCGCGTGTTTCCCGGCTCGACGCGATCGACGCGCTGAGGCGGCGGCGCGACCCCACCCGAAAGAACTCCCGCATCACCAGATCCTCGCCGGTGTAGCTGGTCGCCATCACGCGCGGCACCGCGAGCGGCTCCACCCGACACGCGACGTCCGGCGGCGACGGCGGCTGCGGCGTGAGCACTTCCGTGTAGCGCTGCGGGAACGACGGATAGCCGCGGAAGGTCGTGCCCGCGACGGCGCCGAATCGACCCGTGAGCTCGTCGAAGCTGTACCGGAGAAAGTCGGTCATCGCCGGATCCGGCCTGGTGTCGAGATACTGCTTCACCATCGCGACGACGTCGGCGAAGAAGCGATCGCCGTGGCAATTGGCCGAGTACGTGCCGTCGGCGCGCTCCATCCGGCGGATGCCGGGACGCTCGGGATCGATGTGATACAGCTCGTGGACGATCGTGTCGAGCTTCGCGACCCAGTTCGGCTGCCCCTTGTAGTGCACATGCTTCCGCGTGCGCGCGAGCATCTGATCGCAGAACCGCGGCAGCGTGAACGAGACCATGTAGTCGATCGGCGTCCCGCTCATGCACACCTCGGGCGACTTCGTCACGAACCACTCCGAGCGCCGCGTCAGGCGACCGGTCTCGCGATCGCGCCAGTAGTAGTAGCCCGGTTCGCTCGGTGGCAGGCAGATGCAGTGACACGTGGCGTAGGCGCCCTCCGCGTCGGTGCGTCCCGACCGCGCGAAGACGAGCACGCGTCTGGTGTCGATGAATGACAGCGTGGGCACGCGCGCCACGATGTCCTGAATGAGATGCGAGAGCCGCTCCGTGTAGTTGATCATCCCGCCTGCCCGCGTACGCATGCCGGCCCGGATTCCCGCACGGACAGACACCACGCGTGCTCCCGTCAGGTTCGTCTCGGACGTTCAGTTGTGACGAAGGGTACGAGCCCGAAAAAATTATACAGGCGATGCCGGCGATCTGTGGCTCAGCAATAAGAATCTACGGCGTCGCCGGCTGAGCCGGTGGCTCGGCCGGAATGTCGGGCGGCGCATCGGGCGGCGGAAGCGGCTCGGGCGCCGCGACCTCTCCCTCCGGCGCGTCGGGAATGGGAGTCGCCACGATGTCGGGCGGCCGAAACGCCTCGTCGACCGGTGCGGTCTCGGGCGCGGCGGCAACGAGCGGCACCGGCGGCGGCGGAGTGACTTCGCCCATGCGGCTCAGGATGATGTGCTGGCGCCGGCGAAGCCGAGCCGTTGGCCGCGCTGGATTGAGGACGCGCGGGTTGATGATCGCGCCCGCGAGCAGCGCCGCCTGCTCGGCATTGAGCGCCGATGCGGGGATGCCGAAGTAGGTCCGCGCGGCCGCTTCGGCGCCCCAGATGCCGTCGCCCCACTCGATGACGTTCAGGTAGATCTCGAAGATGCGGGCCTTCGGGAGCGCCGCCTCGAGCCGCCGCGCAATCACGAGCTCGCGCAGCTTGCGCAGCGGATTGCGCGACGGCGAGAGATACAGGTTCTTCGCGAGCTGCTGCGTGATGGTGCTCGCCCCGCGGACGGCGCGCCCCTGCTCCCAGTTCACGCGCATCGACTCGCGGAGCTGCTCGAGATCGATCCCTTCGTGATCCCAGAACGCGGCATCCTCGGCCACGAGCACCGCGCGCTTCAGCGCCGGCGAGATGTGCGAGTACGGCACCCAGCGCTGCACGCGTCGGACCGTGCGCCCCTCCCGCGCCGCCTCCGCGGCCCGCAGCTCCATGAACGCGGTCGCCGTCGGATTCGTCGTCGCCAGCACGCGGACGTCGGGCAGCGTCAGGTAGGCGTAGACGAGCACGCCGAATCCAGCCGCCGCTGCCACGACCAGTGCGTGAAGCAGCCCGCGCACTACCCACCCACCACGATCTTGATCCGGCTGCCGACCTGCGGCGCGGACCCGGGCGCCGCGCCGTTCATGACCGCGAGCGTCGCGGGAGTGATGGCGCCGCCGCTGCGCTCGGCAAGCGACGCCCACGTGTCGCCGTCGCGGACCACATAAAAGTCGAGGCGGTTCGGACGGATCCCTTCGGCTTCGGCGGCCGAGAGCGGCTGGAACGAGCGGATGCTGGCGCTGAACGCGCTATCAGCTTGGTCGAAGGTGCGCGGCGACACGAGGCCGGCCACGACGTAGACGTTCTTGTCGTACGCGATGTGCGCGGCACGCGTCGCCACGGGGCCGAGCCCTTCCAGCTGCCCCTGATAGACACCGACGAACGCATCGAGCCCGTTGATCGTCGTCCGGCCGCCCTGCACCGGACGGAACCCGGCACGGCCCATGGCGTTCAGCGCGATCTCTTCGATGTTGCGCCCCCGCGGCTGCTCCACCAGCTGCAGGAGCATGAAGACGTCAGCTCCAGGCGCCTTCGCCACCACCTGCTGCGGGCTGTTCTGGATCTCCCACCCGTTGGGGAAATCGATTCGGAACCGCAGCACCGGATGGAAGAACGCGCTGCCGCGCGCGATGCCCTGATCCGGGTTGTCGCCGAACACGATCCCGTCGATGCGCCTGAGAAAGTCGTCGCGATTCGTGGCGAACTGGCCGCCCCCCTTGAGCTGCTGCACGAGGGGTTGGATTTCCGTCACCCGCGACAGCGGCTCGGGGTGCGTCGACAGCCAACCGGGGATGCCGCGGCGATCGCCTGCTGCCTCGTCCAGTCGTCCGAGCGTCGAGAGGAAGGCCGGCACGGCGGCGGGGTCCCATCCGAGACGCGATTCGTACCGTGCCCCCAGCTCGTCGGACTGCAGCTCGTCGTCACGGCCGTATTTGAGGAAGAGAACGCCGAGCGCCTGCGCTGACAGATCGCCGAACGGGCGCGCCGCGGGCACGAGGATGCTGAGGGCGGTGAGGCCGACCACTCCGCTCACCTGCCGCGTGTACTGCTGCGCGGAATGCCGCGCCGTCACGTGCCCGATTTCGTGGCCGATGACACCGGCGAGCTCCGCCTCGTTGTCGAGAAACGGCATGATGCCGCGTGTGATGTAGATGGCGCCGCCGGGCACCGCAAACGCGTTGACGACGGGCACGTCGACGACCGTGAAGCGCCACGGAAGGTGTGCTCGTTCGGAGATCTTCGCCATGCGCCAGCCGATCTCGCTGACGTAGCGCTGGAGCTCGGGGTCGTTGTAGACCCCCATTTCCGCCTTGATCTGGGGGTCGCTCTCGTTGGCGATCGAGATCTCCTGAGCTTCACTCATGAACGACAGTTCGCGCTTGCCCGTCACCGGGTTGGTCGCGCAGGCCGCTATGAGGGCCAGGAGGACAACTGCGATCGGCAGTCGCATGTGTGTCTAGGTGCTCACCACCTCTTCGAGCAAGCCGAATGCCGAGAGCTGCGACCGAAGTACATCGATCGTCTGCGGCGACACCGGCCGCAGCGGCGGCCGCGGCGGTCCGCCGACGTACCCGAGGAGGTCCATCGCCGCCTTGAGCCCCGGAAGGCCGTGCTGCGCACCGATGGCGCGCCCCAGAGGCATGAGCCGGGCCTGCAGCGCCCGCGCCTCCTCGATCCGCCCCTCGCGTACGAGTGTCACCATCTGGACGCAGGCGTCCGGCGTCAGCGCCGCCAGTGCGAGAATCGCGCCATCGCAGCCGATCGCCAGGGCCGGGAACAACGTGGCTGCGGACCCTGCCAGGATCGTGAAGTCGTCGGGCGTTCGTGCGATGTACTCGGCAATCTGTACGAGATCGCTGCCCGATTCCTTCATCCCGACGATGTTCGGATGCGTCGCGAGCTTCGCAACCGCGTCCGGCAGCAGGTTGACGCCCGTGTACATCGTGACGTTGTACAGGAGCACCGGAATCGGCGACGCCTCCGCGACGTCGAGGTAGTGACGGACGAACACGTCGGTCGTCATCTGCGACTTGAAGAACGCCGGTGTCCGCACGAGCGCCGCGTCGGCGCCAGAGGCCGCCGCGCGCCTGGTCGCGGCGATGGTTGCGCGGGTCGATTCGCGGCCGGTACCGACGATCATCGGCCGCCGCGACGGCATCCCCTCGCGGACGATCGCGACCACGCGGTCGGCCTCGTTGTCGTCGAGCTGCGGCGCCTCGCCGTTCGACCCGAGCACGACGAGCCCGGTCAGCGGCGTGCCCATCCAACGCGCCACGTTCGCGCGCAGGCCGGGTTCGTCGAGCGTGTCGTCGCTCCGGAACGGGGTGGCGATCGGTGTGTAGACGCCCGCGAACCGCTTGGTCACAGTTCCAATTGTACAGGCGCGCGGCCTCTTCCCTGTACTGCCAGGTTGACGCCGAGCACGACGATGAAGATGGCCGCGGCCGGTGCCAGCATCCATGGCGCGTTCCCGATGAGCGACACGTTCGCGGCGTCCTGAAGCATGGTGCCCCACGTGGGAACCGTGTCGGGAAAGCCGAGGCCGACATAGGAGAGCGTCGCCTCCGCGAGGATGAACGCCGGCAGCAGCAGCGTGGCCTGCACGGCGACATATCCGATCGTCGACGGCAGGAGGTGCCGCACGAGCATCCGCCAGGGCCCGGCGCCGAGCGCGTGGCCGGCGGCCACGTAGTCGCGCTCGCGTTCTGACGCCACAATCGCGCGGACGCCGCGTGCGACGATGGGCCAGCCGAGCAGCGCGAAGATCGCCGCGAGCATCACGAACACCGTGCCCGGTGGGAGCACCAGGGGCAGCGCCGCCCGGAGTGCCAGCGCCACGTACATCGTCGGCAGCACGAGCACGAACTCCGTGAGCCGGGACAGGGTCTCATCGATGAGTCCGCCCGCATAGCCGGCAATGCCGCCGATGAGCGCGCCGATCGCGATGGCGGCGAACGTGGCCACGACCGCCAGGGTCAGGGAGGCGCGGGCACCGTACAGAAGCCGCGCGAAGATGTCGCGTCCGAGCGCGTCGGCGCCGAGCAGGAGCAGCGGTCCTTCGTCATCGGCCACGGACACGAGCCGCCCGCCGGTGAACCACCGCAGCGCCACCGGACGACTCACGTCGGCCTCGAACCGCCGTTCGAGGCGGCTCACCAGACGCTGCTGATAGATGAACGGCGCCCGCGGGCCGCCGTCGAACACGTGGACGATCGTCGGCGGCGCGTACAGCGACTGCGCGAAGCTCCGGTCGGGCGGGTTCGGCGCCAGCCACGGCGCGCCGAGCGCGACCACAACGACCAGGGTCACGAGCGCCAGCCCCGCGCGTCTCATCCCGCCGGCCTCTCGCGAACGCGCGGATCGGCCGCCGCGAGCAGCAGATCGCCGATCATCATCCCCACCGCGAGCATCAGGCCGCCCGTGGCCGCACAGCCTGCGACGAGATAGATGTCGCGGGCGCGCAGCGCCTCGTACGTCAGCCGTCCCAGGCCAGGCCACGCGGCGACGAATTCGACGACGAAGGAGCCCGAGAGCAGCGTGCCGATGGCAATCCCGTAGACGCCACAGATGGGACCGAGCGACACGCTCCAGGCGTGGCGTACGACGATCTCGCGCGGCGGCACGCCGCGCGCGGCCGCTGCGGTGACAAACGGCTGCTGGAGCGCCTCGGCGATCGACTGGGCCTGCAGCCGCTCGAAGGTGGCGGCAATCGGAAGCGCCAGCGCCAGCGCCGGCAGCGGCAGATGAAGCGCCACGTCCGCCAGCCAGGTGGACCATCGGCCGTCGAGCGCCTCGACCGACGTCATGCCGCCTGCCGGGAGCCACCGGGTCGTGGCGGCGACGAAGACGAAGAGCAGCGACGTGAGCAGCGGCGGCATCGACACGCAGACGAGCGACGCCGCGCGAATGAGCGACGCTGCCGGACCGCTGCGGCTGCCGGACACGATGCCGAGCGGAATGCCGAGCGCGGTGGCGGCCGCAAGCGCAACGACCGCGAGGATGGCGGTGTTGCCGGCGGCGCGCGCGACCAGCTCGCGGACGGGGCGGTTGTAGAGGAAGGAGTCTCCGAAATCGAAGCGGCCGGCACGCGCGAGCCAGAGGACCCATTGCGCGAGCGGGCTCCGGTCCAGATCGAGCCGCGCGCGGGCGCTCGCCACCTCCTCGGGCGCGGCGAACGGCCCGAGCTGCGCGGTGACGTCGCCGGGCGCAAGCCGCGTCAGCAGGAGCGCGGCTGATGAAACGACAAGAACGAGAACAAGGGCAAAAAGGAGCCGGCGCGCGAAATAGGCCGTCAATTCGTCACGCTGAGACTGTCGGCGTTCCAGAGCACGGGCGGCCGCTGCACCGAGGGGACGACTCCACGGAGCCGCGTGCTGTGCGCATAGTACAACCGGGGCGCGGCAAAGTACAGCACCGGCAGGTTCTCGGCAAAGATCTGCTGCACGAGATTGAACTGCTGCCGGCGGCGCTCGGGGTCGAGCGAGGCCGCCATTTCCAGCATCAGCGTATCGATGCGGCGCTCCCAGTCGGTCGCGGGCGTCCGCTGCCCGATGTTCCAGAAGTGCGCGGAGCCGGAGCTGAGCCAGAAGTCGAGGTTCCCTGCCGGATCGAGGTCGGTCACCACCGGCCGGTAGTACATCGCATCGTAGTCGCAGGCGAGGAGCCGCTGGATGAGCGCGCCAAACTCGAGCGGCACGATATCGACCGCGATCCCGATCTTCGCGAGCTCCTCGCGCAGCACGGCCGTACCGCGCTCGTACCAGCTGATGCCGCGCTGGGTGAGCACCGTGAAGCGTGCCTCGACGAGAGAAGGATTGTCCAGGATGCCATTCTGGTTGCGGTCCTCCAGACCGATGTCGTAGAGCATCGCACGCGCCTTCGTATCGTCGTGCAGGTAGCGGGGCACGTCGGACCAGAACCATTGAACATTGCCCGGCGTGACTGGCCCCCATACCGGTACCGCGGCGCCCAAGTAGGCGGTATTCACAAAGGCCTCTCGATCGATGGCATGGGAAATCGCTTGGCGGAACTCGGGCCGCTGAACGAACGCAAACCTCGGGTCCCTTGCCTTCGCCTCCGGCTTGAGACAGAACCAGAACGCATCCGCATCGGTGCCGACGCCGAGCTCGATCATCCGCAGGCGCCCCTGCTCCTCGGCATCGCGCACCGGCACGTAGTCCTCGGGCCGCAGCTCGCTCGACGTGAGATCGAGCTCGCCCGCCTGCAGCCGCAGCAGCTCCGCGTTCTGTTCCGGCACGATCGCGAGCACGATGCGGTCCAGATACGGCAGCACGCCGCCGTCGGGCGCGCGCCGCCAGTAGCGCGGGTTCCGATCGAGCACGACCCGCTGGCCCGCTTGGTACTCACGCAGGACGAAAGGACCCGTCCCGACGATCTCCGATGGGGGCGTCGTGTTGTTCCAAGCCGACGCGAACGCACCGGCCGCCAGCGCACCTTCGAGCTTGTGCTTGGGCAGGATCGGCAGATTGTCCAGCAGCCGCACCCCCGGCCCCGATGGCACGGCGTAGGTCAACACGACCGTCTGCGCGTCGGGCGCCTTCGCCGTGATCGGCTGGCCGCCGATGCGCAGCGTGTCGGCGACGACGCTCTGTGTCTTCGGGTCGAAGACCGCCTGCAAGGAGAAGAGCACGTCGGCCGACGTGAACGGTGCGCCGTCGGACCACGTCACGCCGGGACGCAGGTGCAAGGTATGCGTGCGGCCGTCGGCGCTCGACTCCCACGACTCCGCCAGCCACGGCTCGAGCTCAAAGGTGGCGCGGTTGATCCGTACGAGGCGCCCCTGCGTCAGCATGGTCAGGAGCTCCGTCGACTGGTCGCGTGACACGAACCGGTTGAACGACCGGGGCTCGGCGCGGATCGACGCGACGATCTGCCCACCGCGGCGAACCGGCGGCGAGGTGGGCGCCTCGGCTGGCCACAAGCGGAGCACGACGACCGCGGCGGCCAGCAGCCCCGCCGCGCCGAGAATCAGCGCCCGACGTGAGAGTCGAGTTTGCAGTTTCCTGTCACCCCGGCCAATTTCTTGGCCGCCGCAAGGTTCCGTGCAATTTCACCATATCGCCGTGCAGCGTGCACGCCGCCGGGCACCGCGGACCGACGACCGCGGCCAACGCTCCGCCAGACGTTTCTCGTGCGGCGGGTCCGGCGGCCGTCGCTCGCGGATCCTAAGTCACACGGCGCCATCAACTTGCCTACGTGTCCGGGACCGCGGTCGACAGCTGGCACCAACTCTGCCTTGCGACCGCCCATGGAGCTCCTGGAGCACATGTTTATGGCCACCGAATCGCGCTCGGAACCGGTCACTGCCACGCGTCTCGGTCGAAGTGTGACGATTGACCAGGCGGCGCAGCTGCTGCAGGTCTCACGTCGCACGATTTACTATCGCATTCGCGACGGTCGTCTCCAGACGATTCGTACGATCGGCGGGTCGCAGCGCGTCCTCGTCGAATCGCTCTACAACCTCGGCTTCCGTCCGCAGGCATTCTCGACATCGGCATCGGCGGCGACCTTCGCCGTCCGTCCACCCCGAGGCTAATTCCGGAGACAACGCTTGGTTTTCTTCCTCAGGCCCCCCGTGTCCGTCGTGTCCCGGTTGAGTTGGAGCGCGTTTGTGGCATCCGCCTTCAGGCTAATCGGCTACGTCGCGTTCGGCTTTAGCCGGACCATGGTGCTCGGGACGTTGCCGCTCGTGCTCGTGGCGGCCGACGCGTCCGCGCAGTCGCGCGTCGAGGGGAGCGCCGACGAGACGTGCGTGTTGCTCACGGGGACGCAGGGAGAGGTGGAGCGCACGGCGGCGCAACACGGGCTGCGCGTTCACAAGCGGCTCCGCTCGGGGGCGGTCGTGGAGGGTTCTGCCGCCACCCTCGCCTCGCTGGCGGGAGATGCGGGGGCGTCGCTCTCGAGCAACTACCGCCTGCGCGGGCACATGGCCGTGACGACGGTGGCGATTGGCGCGGACCAGGTCTGGCAGGACGGCTGGGCGGAAGGGATGGAGGGCGTGACCGGCGCCGGCATTGGCGTCGCGGTCATCGATACCGGCGTCGCCGACGTGCCCGAGCTGCGCGATCGCATCGTCGTAAGCGTCGATTTCACGGCGACGTCGAAGCGGAGCGGCCAGTCCGTCGGGCGGAGCTCGAACGACTGCGGCGGGTCGGGAGGCGGCGTCGGTGGGCGTACGGGTGATGACCACGGGCATGGCACGCACGTGGCGGGCATCATCGCCGCCGCCGGCGTGAACGCGGCCGACACCACGCGGGGCGTCGCGCCCGGCGCGCACATCATCAATCTGAAGGTGCTCGACGCCAACGGCGAGGGCTATGCGAGCGACGTGATCGAGGCGATCGACTGGGCGATCGCCAACCGCGAGCAGTACCGGATCCGGATCATCAATCTCTCGCTGGGCGGTCCGGTGCTGCAGGCGTGCGCGGTGGATCCCGTGTGCCACGCGGTCGAGCGCGCGTATCGCGCCGGGCTCGTGGTGGTGGCGTCGGCGGGGAACTTCGGCAAGGACGTCGACGGCAACGAGGTGTTCGGCGGGATTACCGTCCCCGGGAACTCGCCGTTCGCGATCACGGTCGGATGCGTGAATACCCGCGGAACCGCGCAGCGATCGGACGACGTCATGTGCACGTACAGCTCGCGGGGGCCGACGCTCTTCGAGGGCTTGATCAAGCCGGATCTCGTGGCGCCGGGGAACAAGATCCTGGGGCTGCTGGCGCCGGGCTCGACGCTGGCGCGGGAGCACCCCGAGCTGGTGATCGACACGGTCGAGGGGAAGCGGCTGCAGCTGTCGGGGACCAGCATGGCGGCGGCGGTGGTGTCCGGCGCGGCCGCCCTGGCGCTCGAGCCGCAATCATCCGTGCATCCCGAAGCGATTCGGCATCTTCTGCAACAGACCGCGAGCGAGATTCCCAACACCACGTTCATTCAAGGAGGTACCGGTAGCCTGAACGTTCGCAGAGCCATCGGCATTGCCCTGGGTGTGAGCGGAGAAACGACGATCGCCGGTGAGCCTACTGCCGCGACCTACAACAGTTTCTGCACTGAACAGACTTGCGCTGTAGCAGCGCGCGGCAATGCATCGTCGGACGGCATCGCCTGGTCCGACGGCATCGCTTGGTCCGACGGTATCGCCTGGTCCGACGGTATCGCCTGGTCCGACGGCATCGCCTGGTCCGACGGCATCGCCTGGTCCGACGGCATCGCCTGGTCCGACGGCATCGCCTG
>JACPCS010000099.1 GCA_016184455.1 Acidobacteriota bacterium | reverse complement strand
CGGGTACGCGCAGGAGGCCACGTTCGTCGGGGCGGTGTCCGACTCAACCGGCGCGGTTCTGCCCGGTGCCACCATCACGGCCATCCACGAAGCCAGCGGGAATACGTTCCTGGCCGTCACCGACGGCCGCGGCGAGTTCCGCCTGCCCGTGCGTGTCGGCAGCTACAGCGTCAGGGCGGAGTTGCCCGGCTTCACCACCGTGAACCGGAACCTCCAGATCCTCATCGGCCAGACGGCGGTGGTGAACGTCCAGCTGGCGCCGTCGATCGTGCAGGAGACGGTGACGGTGACGGGCGAGGCGCCGCTCGTCGACACGACGACCTCCACGGTGGGCGCCAACATTGATCCGCGGCAGATGCAGGAGCTGCCGCTCAACGGGCGCAACTGGATGGACCTGACGCTGCTGGCGCCGGGCGCCCGCCGGAACGAGGCGGGCGGCCTCGTGCAGCTCCGCCAGGGCTTCGCGCAGACCAACGTTGACGGCCAGCAGGTGACCAGCCTCTGGCACTCAGCGACCGACGCGCAGCAGCCGAGCTTCAATCGGGATGCGATCGCGGAGTTCGAGGTGATCGCCAACCGCTTCGACGCCACGCAGGGGCGCTCGCAGGGCATGGTGGTGAACGCCATCACCAAGTCGGGGACGAACACCTTCGCGGGCACGCTGGCGGGCTACTTCCGCAGCGACAAGTTCAACTCCGAGGACTTCATCAGCCGGAAGGTCCTCCCGTATTCGAACCAGCAGATGAGCGGGACCTACGGCGGTCCGATTGTGCGGGATCGGATCCACTTCTTCGGCAGTTACGGCTGGGAGCGGGAGCCGCAGACCTACGCGTACAACAGTCCGTATCCGGGCTTCAACGTCGATCAGGAGTTCACGGGCCGGGTACACCAGGTCATGGGCCGACTCGACTATCAATTCACGCCGCAGACGCGGCTCTCGGTGCGCGGCTCGATGTACCGGAGGGATTTCTACGAGGGTGGCGGGTCGATCCAGCATCCGGCCTTCGGCGGCTCGCGCCGATCGACCGCGCCGCAGTACTTCGGCACTTTCACGCAAGTGTTGAGCGATCGGGCCGTGAACGAAGTCAGGGTGGGCGCGAGCAGCTTCGAGCAGCAGAACCAGCCAGCAGTCCGCTGGAAGGGCGGACCCTTTCCGTATCGTCCCTCCCTGCTCGGGACGGCGCCGACCATCCAGCTGCGCGGCTACCAGATCGGCAACAACACGATCCACGTGATCCAGAGCGTCCAGTCGTTTCGTGACGATTTCACCACGTCGCGCGACTGGGGGGGACGTCACGACCTGAAGCTGGGCGGCGAATACATCCGGTTCCATATGGACACCCGGTCGTGCTTCCAGTGCATGGGCCTGATCGACGCCCGGGGCGGCCCGGTGCCCGCCAACATCGAGTCGCTCTTCCCGGTGTGGAACGACGCGTCGACGTGGAACCTGGCGGCGCTGTCTCCCATCACCCGATGGGTGTTCCACGGCGTGTCCGACGTTGACCACAAATACGTGTTCACTCGTCACGTCCTTGGAGGCTGGGGACAGGATGATTGGCGCATCGGCGATCGCCTGACGCTCAATCTCGGCGTGCGGTACGACTGGGATTCAAACGGCAACGGTGAACAAATCACGTTCCTGCCCTGGCTCCCGGGCAATCTGCCGCGCGACAGGAACAACGTTGCGCCGCGCGTCGGAATCAATTACCGCCTCGATGACCGGACCGTGCTGCGCAGCGGGTATGGGCTCTTCTTCACCTTTGCCCCCAACGACGGCGTGCACCAGACGCTCGGGTACCTGGCCCGCTTCGAGTATCAGGTGTTCAACGACGGCCGCCCGGATTTCGCCTCGAACTGGTTCGGCTCCGGCCCGAGCAATGACGGGGAATGGGGCGGGCCCAAGCCGACGCAGGCCCAGGCGCTGCAGACCGCCTGCGACCAGAACGCCGCCCTGTTCGAGCGGTGGCGTGCGCAGGGATTTCGCGGGACGCCCCCGTGCGTGCTTCGAGCGATGACGCAGGAAATCGCCTACCCCGGGCGCCAGACCCCCTACAGCCACCAGGCGTCAGTGGGGATCCAGCGGCAGCTCGGCGCCGACATGTCGTTCGAGGCGAACTACGTGTACACCGGCGGGCGCGGCGACGAGCAGGCGATCAACGCGAACCTGAGCTACAACCCCGCGACCGGCGCCAACTATCCCTTCACCGACGTCACGCGGCGCCCGTTCCCGCAGTGGGGCCAGGTGAACCTCGAGTTCCTGGAAGGCTGGTCCAACTATCACGCCGGCGATTTCACGCTGACCAAACGGTTCAGCAACCGCTGGCAGGCCACCGCCACCTACACGCTGGCGTACTTCCGGGACGCGAGGCCGGTTCGGCCGCAGTGGTACGTCGGAGACGACGGCGTGATCGCCCGGCGGCCGATCGGCTTCCCGCTGGCGCCGGACCTCGGCGGGGAATACTACTTCGCCGGCCGCGAAATCTTTCCGGGGTTCGGCCAGGCGGGCGACCAGCGCCACCGG
>JACPCS010000119.1 GCA_016184455.1 Acidobacteriota bacterium | reverse complement strand
GACGTCGCGCAGCACGTGCCGATCCACGGGCGCGTGGGCACGCACGACGAGTTCGTGAAGATCGTCGGCCAGCCGGCGACGAACTAGGTGGTAGCCGGTTAGGCGGTAGGCGGTAGCTGGTTGGGAGTTGGTGGTTGGTAGTTGTGTTCTTGCTACCGACTACCGGCTACCGGCTACCGGCTACCGGCTGTTTGGGTATATCGTCGCCGCGACCGCAGGAGGGTCGAACGCATGCCGAAGCGACTGTCGCCTTTTGCCCCGCTGGCCTTGATCGCACTCGTGATGATCTCGCTGGTCGCGACGAGTGCCTCCCAGCAGAACGGCGGCGGCGTGCCGATCGACGTCGACGACATCGGCGGCGTTGTCAGCGGGACGCGCGGCCCCGAGGCTGGCGTCTGGGTCATCGCCGAGACGCGCGACCTCCCCACGAAGTTTGCGCGCATCGTCGTGAGCGACGATCGCGGGCGTTATGTGCTGCCCGACCTGCCGAACGCGGGCTACGACGTCTGGGTCCGCGGCTACGGGCTGGTCGATTCGCCGAAGGTCCAGTCCAGGCCGGGCCGCCAATTGAATCTCACCGCGGTGGCGGCACCGAATGCGCGGGCTGCGGCGGAGTATTACCCGTCGAGCTACTGGTACGCGCTCGCGCAGCCGCCCGCCAAGCACGAATTCCCGGGGACCGGCGACAAGGGGAACGGCATCGCGCCGAACATGCGGACGCAGGCCGACTGGCTCGCCGAGGTGCGCTGCGGCGCCTGCCATCAGATCGGCAGCAAGGCGACGCGCGAGTTCCCGAAGAGCCTCGGTGTGTTCGATTCCTCGACGGCCGCGTGGGAGCGGCGGCTGCAGTCGAGCGTGATCGGCGGGAACATGTACAACACGATCACCCGGATGGGGCGCACGCGCGCGCTGGCGATGTACGCCGACTGGACCGACCGCATCGCCGCCGGCGAGGTGCCGCCGGCGCCGCCGCGGCCGCAGGGCGCCGAGCGCAACGTCGTGATCAGCCTCTGGGACTGGAACACTGATCGCGGCTTCGTCCACGACACGATTTCGACCGACAAGCGCAACCCGACACTGAATGCCAACGGCCTCGTCTACAGCATCTCGCGCTTCAGCGCGCCGGAGATGAACATTCTCGATCCGGTGCGCCACACGGCCACCGGCGTGACCGTGCCGGTGCGCGACCCCGACACGCCGTTTGCCACGCCGCAGAAGGTGGTGCAGCCGTCGCCCTAC
This sequence comes from Acidobacteriota bacterium, assembly GCA_016184455.1. Classification (GTDB taxonomy): domain Bacteria; phylum Acidobacteriota; class Vicinamibacteria; order Vicinamibacterales; family UBA2999; genus MELF01. The sequence continues at coordinate 66,292 of JACPCS010000119.1, read as the reverse complement.
TGGGGCGAGGAGATCATCTGGGCGAGCCGCCCGAGCCTGCACAACCCGATGATGGACCACACCGGGCGCGTCTGGCTCACGCACGCGATTCGCGCGCCCGGCAACAACCCGGCGTTCTGCAAGGCGGGATCGAGCCATCCGTCGGCGCAGCAGTTCCCGCTCAATGAGGCCGGCCGCCATCTCTCCGTCTACGATCCGAAGACGAAGCAGTTCACATTCATCGATACCTGCTTCGGGACGCATCACCTGCAGTTCAGCGAGGACCCGAACCATACGCTCTGGTTCAGCAGCGGCAACAGTGCCGGCGTCCAGGTGCTCGGCTGGTTCAACACGAAGCTGTACGACGAGACCGGCGACGCGCAGCGGGCACAGGGGTGGACGCCGTACGTCATCGACGCCAACGGCAACGGCCGGCGCGACGCCTACGTGGAGCCGAACGATCCGATCGATCCGACGAAGGACAAGCGGATCCAGGGAGGCAGCTACGGCGTGATCCCGAGCCCGGTCGACGGATCGATCTGGACGGCGGCGCCGGGCGTGCCGGGTGCCATCATCCGCGTCGTGCCGGGGCCGAATCCGCCGGTCACCGCGCTGTCGGAGGTGTACGAGCCGCCGTTCAACAACCCGCGGTCCCGCGTGAGCGCGTATCTGCCGCGCGGCATTGACATCGATCGAAACGGGGTCGTCTGGACGGCGCTGGCGGGGAGCAGCCACCTGGCGAGCTTCGACCGCCGGAAGTGCAAGGTGTTGAACGGCCCGACGGCGACCGGGCAGCATTGCCCCGAAGGGTGGTCGCTGTATCTGACGCCCGGGCCCAACTTCAAGGGCGTGACCGACGAGTCGAACGCCGACATGCTCTACTACAACTGGGTCGATCAGTTCGACACGCTCGGCCTCGGCCGCAACGTGCCGATTGCCACCGGCTCCTACTCGGATGCCCTGCTCGCGCTCGTCAACGGCAAGTTCGTCGTCCTGCGCGTGCCGTATCCAATGGGGTTCTATCACCGCGGCGTCGAGGGGCGGATCGACGACGCGACGGGCGGCTGGAAGGGCCGCGGCCTCTGGGCCAACTACGGCAGCTACAATCCCTGGCACTATGAGGGCGGCAAGGGCACCACGAGCAAGGCTGTCCACTTCCAGATCCGGCCGAACCCGCTGGCGAAATAGGAAATAGATAGAGGAGGGCATCATGACGAACACCGTGACCCGCACGGCGCTCGCGGCAGCCGGAATCGCGCTTGCGATCGCGGCACCCGCGTGGTCGCACCACTCGCACGCGATGTTCGACCATGCGAAGGAAGTGACCGTCACCGGCAAGGTGACCGAATTCGTCTTCCGCAACCCGCACGTCTTCCTCTACGTCGACGTCAAGAGCGACAACGGCGAGGTCCTCAACTACTGGTTAGAGATGTCGAACATTCCGAACATGATCAAGCGCGGCATCGTGCAGACGACCTTCAAGCCGGGCGACGTGGTGACCATCAGGCTCAATCCCCTGAAGGACGGTCGCCTGGGCGGCAACTATCTCACCATCACGGCGGCGGACGGCAAGACCTACGAATAGCCGGGCGGACCGATGCAGTTCCTCGCCGTCCTGCTGACGACTCTCGTGCTTGCTGCGCCCCTCGCGGCGCAGACTGCTGGGCAGCGCACCATCTTCACCACGCCCGATGTCCGCCAGGACCGGGACCTGTGGACCGATCCGGCGTACTACCGCCACAACACCGTGGCGCAGCTTCGTGGGATGGCCATCGGCACCGAGCCGAGCGGCGGCACGGGGCAGGCGGCGGCGTCGCGCGTGTACGGGTCCGAGGGCACCGGCAAGGTGGGCGCACTCGAGCTCGGCTCGCCGTATCCCTTCACGACGGCGCTGGCGCACTACGACGCATGGCTGAAGGAGGCGCGCGGCGGCACCACGCACACGAAAGAGACGATTCCCGACTGGAGCGGCCGCTGGGTCGGCGGACCGGCCGGCCTCAACGGCGGTCCGAATCCGGCCAGCTCGGTCGCCGCGCTGCTGAAGCCCGAGTATCGTGAGTTCTTCGTGCAGGAGCTGAAGGCGTACACCGAGGGACGCATCTGGGGCGCCGGCTCCTTCTGTCTGCCCGGCGGCTTCTTCGCCGCGCTCGAAGCCGAAGAGTTCATCGTCACGCCCGCCCGCGTGTGGATGCTCGGCGCCGGCAACGGCCAGAACTACATCCGCTGGATCTACACCGATGGGAGCGGCCACAGCAGCAAGGAGACCGCGTTCTCCAGATGGCACGGCGAGTCGGTCGGCTTCTGGAACGGCGACGCCCTCATCATTCACACCAACCAGATCCGCGGGTGGAAGGGCGGCGTGTCCGAGTTCTCGGATGCGCTCGAGACCGTCGAGCGCTATCGCCGCGTAGGCAACCGGATCGACGGCGAGATCACGCTGTACGACCCGGAGGTGCTCGTCCGGCCCGTGCACGCGCGGGTCCGCTACGAGCTCGATCCCGAGACGCGACCCGAGCTGCGGCCGCTCTACAACACCTGTACCGACACGAACGGACCGTCCGCGAAGGTCCACATGGACGAGCGAGGGCTGCTCAACGAGCGCCTGCCGGGCGATCCGCTGTACTGGGATTCCACGGATCCGCGTCCGTGGCGAACCTATCTGAACGAAAGCGACCGGAGGTACGAGCAGTACCGGAAGTCGCAGCGCCGCTGAGGGGAGAACCGTGACAAGGATGACGTGGGCCGCGACGATTGCCGCGGTCTTGCTGTTCGCCCCGGGCGCCTCGGCGCAGAACGCCCAGTCGGGCACCGGCGAGCTGATCCTCGGCGCCGACCCGTCAGCCGTCGGCGGCGGCGCGTCGGTCGGCGTCCTGGCCGGACGTCCCACTGTGTCGATCACGCGCGCGACCGAGCGGCCGGACATCGACGGTCGTCTGGACGACGTCGTGTGGCGGAACGCCGCGCGCATCACGCAGTTCGTGCAGCAGCGGCCGTTGGAGGGCGCACCCGCCACCGAACAGACCGAGGTCTACCTCGCGTACGACAGCCAGAATCTGTACTTCGGCATCTACGCGCACTATTCCGATCCCGGGCTGATTCGGGCCAACCGCGTCGATCGCGATCAGACGGCGCGCGACGACACGATCCGTGTGTACTTCGATCCGTTCCTGGATCAGCAGCGCGCCTACGTCTTCTCGGTCAACGGCTACGGCGTCCAGGGCGATTCGATCATGAACAGCCAGGACTCGTTCGGCTCGTTCGGCCAGCTGGCACCGGGCCCGGGATCCGGGATCCGGGGTCCGGGATCCGACGGCACCCAGACCCTCCGGATCCCGCATCCCGGATCCCGCATCCCGACGGGCGCCGACGGCTTCTGGCAGCGGCTGCGGCGGAAGATCCAGCCGCAGAACCATACGAGCGGCGGCGCGCGTTCGGGGCTTCCCGGCGACGCCTCCTGGGACGCGCTGTTCGAGTCCTCGGGTCGGATTGTGGAGGACGGCTGGACCGCGGAGATGGCCATTCCGTTCAAGAGCCTGCGGTACCCGGGGCGGCAGCCGGGCGAGCCGCACCGCTGGGGGCTGCAGATCGAGCGCACCATCGACAGCAAGGACGAGGCCGTCGTCTGGGCGCCGATCTCGCGCAACGTCATGGGCATGCTCCGCCAGATGGGCGTGCTCGAGGGGATGACGACGCTCTCGACCAGCCGCAACCTGGAGTTCCTGCCGACGTTCACCGCGATCGGCGCGGAGTCGATCGAGCGGCAGGGCGAGGCGCGCCACGAGCACGATCATGGCGACGGCCTCTCCGAGGGCGCGATCAACGTGAAGTACGGCATCACGCCGAACCTGGTGTTCGACTTCACGTACAACCCCGATTTCTCGCAGATTGAATCCGACCGTGCGCAGATCGAGGTGAACCAGCGCTTCGCCGTCTTCTATCCGGAGCTGCGGCCCTTCTTCCTCGAGGGACAGGAGATCTACCAGGTCGAGGCGCCGTATCCGACGGCGCTCGTGCACACCCGCACGCTCGTCGATCCGCGTTACGGTGCCAAGCTGACCGGCAAGGTGGGCAAGACGTCGATCGGCTTCCTGCTGGCCGACGATGAGGCGCCGGGCAAGGTCGACGACCGGCTCTCCCCCGCGTTCGAGCAGACGGCGCAGGTGGTGCTCGGCCGCGTCCGCTACGACCTCTATTCCGAGTCGCACATCGGCGCGATCTTCACGGATCGCGAGTTCCTCGACAGCTACAGCCGGGTGGGCGGCGTCGACGGGTCGTTCCGGCTCGGCGTCAATCACCGGGTGAGCTTCACGGCCATCAATGCCGATCGGCAGAACGTGGAGGGCGAGCGCGCCACGGGATCGCTCGTGGACTTCCGGCTGCGGAAAGAGGGGCGGCACCTCATCTACGAGGTGCGACACAACGAGATCGAACCGGGGTTCGGCACCGACACCGGGTTCGTGCGGCGTACCGACCAGAAGCAGTCGTACGCAACGTTGTCCTATCGGTTCTGGCCGGAGAGCTGGATCATCAACTGGGAGCCGCGAGTTCAGTACGAGCGCAACTACGATTACCTGGGCGTGCTGCAGGATGAGGGGATGTGGGTGCGGCTGAACGTCCAGTTCGCGAACAACATCAGCGTCTACACGAACGTGAACCGCGACATGGAGCGCTACGGCGGAATCGATTTCTGGAAGACTCGCTACAACGTCGGCTGGAACATGAATACCAGCCGCCGCTTCGGCTTCGGCGGCTCCATCTGGCAGGGCGATCAGGTCCGGTTCATCGAGAATCCGTTTCTTGGATCGGACCGCACGATCAACATGGTCGTCAACCTGCGTCCGTTCTCGCGCCTCGAGTCGGAAGTGAACCTGAATACGCTCCGGTTCGTCGATGTGCGGACCAACACCCGGGAACTCGACGTGAAGATCTTCCGCAGCCGGACGACCTACCAGTTCACGAACCGGCTGCTCGTCCGCAACATCATCGATTACGACACGTTCGAACGGACGCTCGGCGCGAACCTCCTGTTCACCTATCGGGTGAACGCCGGCACGGTCTTCTTCGTGGGGTACGACGACCACTACCGCGAGGGGAGCAGAATCAACGAGCTGATGTATCCCACCGGATCGCTGCTGCGGGAAAACCGCGCGGTCTTCACCAAGCTGCAGTACTTGTTCAGGCTCTGACGTTGGACCGCTATGCGGCCCAGAAGCTTGGTTCTCGTTGACGCGCGTTGGCGCGCGTGGCCGCATAGCGGTCCTAGGCCAGCAGCTTCGGATGGCACCGGATCGATTCGGGACGGGACATCGTCACCCGCGCAAACTCTGGATGGCGTTGATTGATCAGCACGTTCCGTTCGAGCCCCGGCGCGGCCAGTGAGGGCACCAGAAGGAGAAGGGACCGAGTCTCGTCGTACCAGCGATCACCGAATGATCGACTGGCTGCCTTGTCGTCGGCGTCCCACCCGGGGAGGTCGTCACCTCGGACCTCTTCAGTGCTCACGTCCGATGGGACAGTGATTCGGACGTACACAAGCGTCCGAGGAATCTTTGGAGCGTTCAACTGCGCGGCCTTCTCGAGCAAGGCCGTCGCGGAATGCTCGGCGGCATAGACGACGTACCGGCCTCGACTATTCCACCGTGCGTCGTCGCTGCCAGCCGCGCCAGCGCCGTCGAGGAGCGGATGCGCGCGGGACCCGATCCGGTACGCGTCCACGACGGCTACAGCGGCAGGCCGTGCTCGATGGCATGCAGAAGCTGCTCCACGCGCCGGGCACCGAGCTCCGTGCGGGCGACGTCGAGGGGTGCCTGACCGTCCAGCAGCGGGTGCGGCCGGTTCAGGAATGCGCGTGCCTCGAGTTCGTCATCCCAGAGTCGTTCCGCGAGGGCGACGACGCGTGCGAGGCGCTCGGTGCGTTGACTCTCCTCGGCCGACAGCCTGGAGCGCCGCTTGAAGGTGGCCGGTGGCACGATGCCGGAGACGAACGCACTCACGGAGGCACCGGGCTCGACCGCACGACGGGCGACGAGCTGCAGCGATCGCTTCGGGAGCCCCTTTCGGACCACGCGGTCCAGGTCGCTCCACGTGCGGATGGTCGCATGCAGAACGGCGCGGCCGCCGAGCAGTTCCGCCACCCGTTCAACGGTTTCCACGGGTTCTCCCCCGACCTGAGGTATCAATTGAGCCACACTTCTTTTCACATGATACCACCGTGGCTCCAGCGGGCGGTTCGCTCAGCGACGGCACTATACTTCGCAGAATCGCGACGCCGGGCGGGAGCAAAGCGACACGGTGCGACCGCCGCGAGCGAGCCTTGCTGAGAATGGTTATCCACCTTCGTGCGCTGATTCTGTCCGTGCCGCTGCTCCTGTCGGCGTGCGCGGCGGCTCCGCCGGCACAGCAGTCGAATGCCGTGCTCTTCGAAGGCGCGCGGCTCATCATCGGCAACGAGCGTCCGCCGATCGAGAACGCCGCGTTCGTCGTGGCGAACGGCGCGTTCACCGAGGTGGGGCGCGCGGGCGAGGTGACGGCGCCCGAGGGCGCCGCGCGCGTGAGCCTCGCGGGAAAGACCGTGATGCCGGCCATCATCGATGCACACGGCCACATGGGCTATCGCCGCGGCGTCAGCTTCCTGGTCGAGAACTACACGCGCGAGAACCTGATCGACCATCTGCAGCGGCAGGCGTATCACGGCGTGGCGGCGTTCATGAGCATGGGCACGGAGCGCGACCTCGGCTACGCGCTGCGCGACGAGCTGCGCGCGCAGCCCCAGCCGGGCGTCGCGCTGTTTCTGAGCGCCGGCCGCGGGCTCGCCATGCCGAGCGGCGGGCCGGCGCCGCCCCTGCGCGACTCACCGTACGGCGTCTCGACGCCGGAGGAGGCGCGCGCGGCCGTGCGAGAGCTCGCCGCGAAGAAGATCGACCGCTACGTGAAGATCTGGGTCGACGACCGTGAAGGCCAGGTGAAGAAGCTCACGCCCGATCTCTATACCGCGGCCATCGACGAGGCGCACACGCTGGGGTTGAAGACCGTCACCCACACGCAGGACCGCGAGGACGTCAAAGCGATCCTGCGCGCCGGCATCGACGGCCTCGCGCACCCGCCGTGGCGGCTCGGTCAGGAGGTTGACGACGAGCTGGTGGGCCTCTTCAGGGAGCGGCCGCACGTCTTCGTGCTGCTGACGCTGTGGGGCACCCGCAACCAGATCTTCGGGCCGCGGCCGGCGTGGATCGACGACCCGCTGCTGCGCGAGACCTTTACGGAAGAAGACATCCGTCTGCTCGAGAACCCGAAGATCCCCGCCGACGCGCCCGCCAAGTGGCGCAGCGGGGTCGTGCCGCGCGGCGTGGCGAAGCTGAAGGCGGCCGGCGTGCGCTTCGGCCTGGGCGACGATGCCGGCGCGACCAATGGCGCGCAGTACTTCGGGTTTGCCGCGCATCTGGAGATGGCGAGCATGGTGGAGGCAGGGCTGACCCCCGCCGAGGCGATCACGATCGCGACGCGCAACTCGGCGGAGATCCTCGGCCTCGATCGCCTCGGCACCGTCGAGGCGGGCAAGAGCGCCGACTTCATCGTGCTGGACGCGAACCCGCTCGAGAACATCCACAACACGCGGCGGATCAACGTCGTGTACCTGCGGGGAGAGGCGGTGGACCGCGAGGCACTGCGAGCGAAGTGGACCGCGGTGCGCGCGACGCAGTAGCCGGCTGTTCTTGCACACATCCGGCGTTCACCAACGTGCGATCGGGCGTTGTTGTGTTTAGAATCGCCGCGTTATGCAGGATCTGGAGGCGACATGGCCCTGATCACCGTGACCATCACAGGCGCCAGCCGTTCCGCAACCCTGACGTGGAACGGCAGTCTGAAGCCGCTCGGCGGCACCGGTGGCGGGAATTTTGGGACGTCGTTTCGCGAACCTGCAGGGCGGGCGGTCTATGCCATCGTCGTGTTTGGCAACCCCGCCGATCCGTGGTCCGCCAGAGTCACCGACGGGACGACCACCAACAATCATTCGGGGCACATGTCGCCTGGAGGGTTTGATACCAGTGGCGACACCCCGTTCGTGGTGTCTGGCGACTGATGATGTCCCGCGTTGTCGTTGGGGTCGCCCTTCTGGCAGTGCTGCTGCCCGCGACAGGAGAGGCGCAGGATGCCGCCGCCTCCAAGGACGGCAGCGATCCCGCCCAGGGATTGCAGTCGCCGTTCCAGGTGGGCTCCGGGGCGACGTTGTTGGTGGCTCAGGAGAAGAAGTCGCTGACCGCCGCCTTCACGGGGCAGCGCCGGGGGCGGTTGAACATCTGGCAAATCGGGCTCACGGGAACGACCGACGACAAGGGCGAGGGATTGGCGTATACGACGTCCGACACAGGCGCCCCTGGGTTCAAAGCGAAGCTCGGCGTCGGGCATTCATCGTTTCTGGCGACGCCGACGGCGGACTTTACGGCGCAGGCAGCCCGGTTTCTGAACCAGGCATGGTGCATCGATGTCCTGACGGAGGTCAGCAAGCGGCTTCCGAGTCCCGTCGTCCGCAAGTCCGGGGTCACCTGCGAGACCTACTTCACGCAAGTTCAGCAATCCCTCGCGAGTGGGTCGCCGACCGACGCAGAGGCGGCGAAGTTGGCGAAGGCCGTCATCGACACGATGTCGCCGATCGTGGCCGATGTGACCGCGGACAAACGGTCGGCGGCGTGTGCGCTGTTCAGGAACACAGCCAAGGACGCCTATAAGTACTGCCCGGAGTCGGGCGCGCCCCAGAAATCGGCCGAAGACCAGCGCCGTCTGTACCCAGACCTGTATGACGTGCTCGTCGTCTCGCCGCTCCCGTCCTTCTACTACACTGTTCTTGGAAACTACCAGCCGACGGTGGCGAGCGCGGCGTACCGCGATCGGGTCGATGGCGTGGTCGATCTCGCGACGAAGCATCAGTGGACGCGGCTGCTCCACGGCGGATCTGTTGACGTTGCGCTGTACTACAGGCGACTCGCCGCGGGTGCCCAGATTGCCTACCTGGAGACAGCAGAGATCAGGCTGACGAGCGTCTGCAAGGTCACCGCGAGTGGTGACTACCGCGCGGAGGAGTGCAAGGATGCCATGCTTGGGAAGCCGGACCCCAAGAATGCGTACGCGCTGACGGGCGCCGTCGCGCTCGATCCTCTCGTGCTGCCTTCGGCGGCAGCGCTCGCAAGACCTGGTGCGCAACTGCAATTTCGGTACGAGCGGCCCACCCGCGGGTCGGGGAGCAAGACCGAACTGGCGCTGCCGATCTTCCTCGCTCCAGTGGAATCGCCGCTCAAGCTCGTCGTTGGCATTCGGCCGACGTGGACCCGTGACACGACTGGCGACGACCGGGACCGCCACTTCTCCGTCTTTTTCTTCATCGGTGCCCGTCCTGGCATCGGGAGCTGATGGCTATGGCCGATCCACTTGGATTTCACATCGGCTATCGGATCGTATCGGATGCGCTCAGCCGGGTTTCCGAATGGGACATCGTGACGCCCGAGACCACGCTGAAAGATGTGTTGCCCGATCAAGCGGCACGTCGGCGGTTCCGCACAGTGGTCGGCAAAGCCGTTCGTGCATACAGCACGGCCAAATCGATAACGGATCTGCCGATAGAACCTCACCTCACGGTCGGTCAGGTGACAGACTTCCTCGCGGAGCTTCCCGGCAAGACTCTGACGGCCCTGCCGGGTCGACCAGGAAAGAAGACCCCGCGCTAGTCAGCGGGCAGGGCGGGGACGAAACTCCCCCTACCGAGGAATGGCGCGAGCTTCGCGAGGTTCTCTGCGGTCATCCCGACGACCGCTGTCATGCGGTCGGCCTGTGGGCGGACCTGGAGCAGGTACACATCCTCCACCACGATGCCTTGCGGAGTGGTTTGCGGCGGCGAGCTTGCCACCAGCGTGATTCGCATCGGCGGCCTGAGATTCAGCAGGTTCGCGTTCGAATCGAACGCGACCTGAAGAAGCGTCAGACCCTGAAGGTCCGTTGCCGGAATCGAGGCCGAACTGAGCTTGGACAGATCGACGGTCTGATTCCTGGCGAGGTACTCGATCGCATATCGTCCGGTGACATCGCCGATCGAAACAGGTGCTGCGGGAACCGTCGCGCGCCCAACCTGGACATCCTCCTTGCGGATGACACGGAATGGCGGGATTCCTTGTGGGGCTGCAACCCGCACGATATCCACGCTCCCGAGGGGTCTTGCGTAGAAACCTTTACGTACGATCCCGGCACAGGCGAGCAGCAACGCCAGCGCGATGACGAGATCCGGCAGGTGATTGATGATCGACCGTGACGTGATTCTTCGTGCCGACTTGATAGCCTCGGCCGCTTTCCCTTCGCACACAGCGGCATCATCGTCCGGACGGACGTCACGTTTCGGCATCCCGCTGGAGGAAGGGGCCGTCATGTGCTCGCGCTGGACCTGATCCGGTAACGAACTGTGATGCCTCGGTCGGACGCAATCCTCCCCAGCCTCAGATCGAGAGGCGTGAGATTCTCGACCGCGATGCCGGCCGTCGATTCGAGGCTCCCGATGACGTAGCGATAGCCGTCCGGAATAGCGTCGATCACCTCCACGTCGTAGGCATCAAACCGGGACGGGTCCTTATTCTCAACGGTGAGCACGACCTCGACGATGCCGTGCAAGTGTTGGTGCAGTGTCCGCGTCGCGGTCAACTGCACCTCGGGGGGAGACACGATGATTCGCGTTGGAGGCGCCTTGTAGGGCGGCACACTGGACTGCCAGTCCGCAAAGAGGAGCCGGCTCGAGATACTGTCCCAGAGCGGTCTCTCCTCGGCCAGCGATGAAGGACGCTGTTCGTAGCCGAGTGCTTTCAGCAGATCGAAGCGGTACACGTCGAAAGCCGCGCGCACCTGCGCCCCCCACTGCTCCGCGGCGCCAATCGCCCATCTGTAGAAGATCACTGCAAGGACGATGAAGACGCCGGCGCGCCAGCCCCAGGCAAGCGACTCTGGTGTCAAGAGCGCCGAACTGTCGCGCAGCATGAGCACGATGACGAGGATCGCGGTCAAGGCGCTCAGGAACGAACAGTTGATCATGAAGTCGAACGTCGTTTTCGCGTCGTCGACGGTCGAGGCGAAGGGGCTATCGAGCTTCGCGACCAGCCGGGGCCAGAGCGCGATGGCATCCATGCCATAGGCGACCTCGGGGTACCGTTCGAACGAACGAATGAGATTGCCCAGCTTCGTCGGCAGTACCAGATCCTCGCGATCGGGCAGCCCGTGGTTGAGCAGCACGGCCAGCTTGGTTTCCGCTTCCCACAGCGGGTCTACCAACGCGTGCGCCGGCTGGTTTCTGCTGAGCTGCCGCCTCAGACCACGCACCGATTCACGCAGGTCCACCGCCCGCGACAGCCGACGTTTCCAGCGGCGAGCGCAGAGTCTTCCGACGCAGGAGTTCTCCCACGGATAACCCTCGTAGAGCCTGATGATCGGGATGTTGAGATTGTAGAGCAGCCCCGTCAGGACCAGGACGACGAATGTCAGCGCTACGAGACGCCACGACGCGTCGCCCACGGCAATGCTCATCAGCCGGTTCTGCCACGTGGAATCGAGTGGCAGCACCGGTGTCACAAGAATGAGATTGAGACCGGAGACGAAGAGAACCGGAAACATGGTGCCCAGCACCGCCATTGTCGCGAACTTTCCGGAGATCGAAGTGAGAAGACCGCCCATCGATGATCTCCAGCCCTGTCAGGTGTTCGAATGCTCGATCTGCACGTGCAATGCCCCGTCATGCTCGGCAAAACTGTCGGGACTGTCATTCATCGTCAGATACAGCGGTCCTTCTTCGCCGGCGCTCAGCGAGACCATACATTCGGAACCAACAGCGAAGACCTTCTTCGCGCCGTACGGGGTCGCCGGGGCCGTGGAATCGGGTATATCCGCAGTGCTGCCGCCGACCTTTCCAATGAGGGCGCCGCGCAAGGCGGTGGTCGCGAGAAGTCCGGTTCTCGCAGGGGCGTTGATCCCGTTGGGTGACGACTCCAGTGTGGCGCTCAACCGCCAGGTCGTCGGTACGCAGGCTCCTCTCGCGTCTTGTTCAACGACACGCAGGCGCAGCAGACACGGGGTCTCCACGTACTCGATTGCGAGTTGCCAAAGACCCGCCGGCTTTGCCGGGACCTTGACGAGACCCATACGTGTCCACGAGGGCTTCGTCGATGGCATTTACTTGGCTCGCCCGCTGAATCCACGGGCGAGCATCTCCACCCGGTAGAGCGAGCCGGCGCCGCCGATGAAGAGCGTCCGCTTGTCGGGACCGCTGAACGCCAGGTTCTGGCAGTCGGCCGGCGGGCAGCGCACCGGAATGGTGCCGAGGTGCCGCCCCTGCTCGCTCAGCACCTCGACGCCGCCGCCCGTCGCGACATACAGGCGGCCGTCGTTGTCGATCGTCATCCCGTCGGCAAACGTCGGTACCCCGCCGAGCCCGTTGTCGCGCGTGCTGCGCCCCGTGAGCGTCCCGAGCGCACGGCGGTTGCGCACGAGACCGTCGGGCTGGATGTCCCACGCGATCACCTCGGTCCCGTTCGAGTCGCTGAGATAGAGCGTCTTCTCGTCGCGGCTCAACTGAATGCCGTTGGGACGGATCATCGTGTCCTCGATCCGGATCGCGCGGCCGCGCGGTGGGATGTAGTAGACGGCGGGCGGGAGACGCGCGCCGAGCGGCTGGCCGAGCCGCTTCACCAGCGCTTCGGCCTGCTGCTTCGTCAGGCCGGGATCGGTGAAATAGACGCCGCCGTTCCGCGCCACGATCAGATCGTTGGGGCGGCTGAACGGCTGCCCCTGGTAATTGTCTGCGAGCGTCGCCACGGCAGTCGGCGGATAGATGATGCCGATCCGCGTCGATCCGTCCCACGCCTGCGCCGAGATGAGGCGTCCTTGGCTGCCCTCGGTGACCCCGTGCGACTCGTTCGACTCGGCCACGAGCACCGACACCTCCAGCGTCCGCGGATTCAGCCGGTGGATGCGGCGGGCGCCCGGCTCCGAGAAGACCAGCGAGCCGTCGGTCAATCCGATCGGATCGTCGAGCCCGTTGTACCCGGTCAGAATGCGCTCGATCGGCGTGCCGCCGCGCACCACGCCGGGGATGTCCATGGCGGTTCCGACGACGGACGGTGACTGGGCGGCCTCAACCGGCAGCAGGGTCGCCGCGGCCAACAGCGCGATCACTAGAATCTGAGGCATGGCTGGCCGGGAATGCTACCACTGCAAGCAGTGGATCGAGTCGGGCGAGGCGCACGACTGCTGGACGACGAGCTTTAATCGACGCCGGGGCCGGAGCGGCGGACGCTCGACTTGATCTGTTCGACGCGCGGCATCGCCGCCGCCTTCTGCCGCCTGCGATCGGCGGCGGCCCGTCGTGGGCTGTAGATCGAGCGGTAGCGCACGGAGCGGCGCGTACGCTGCGCCTTGCTCTTGATCTTGAGCCGCCGCTTCGCCTGCTCGTCGCCCTGGAGGGCGAATGTCTCGTGCTTGCGGGTCTTCGGATTGAAGAAGCCGATATAGCCGCCCGAATTGATGCCGAACGACGCGAGCGCGCGGCCGTTGTACCAGCGGCCGAGGAAATCGTTGCGGCTGCCCGGCTCCGCGTCGCGCGTGAAATAGAGCGGCAGCACGAAGTTCGAGACGTCGACGCCGTCCACCTTGTACGTTTCCGCCTGCACCGCATCGCACATCTCGAACCAGTGGAAGACCTGGCGCCGGCCGTCGCTCGGATGTGGCCCTGCCACGAGCAGGTTCACCTCCGGATCGCCGATGAGCTCGAGCGCTTCGTGCGAGAGCGTCACCGTCCACGGCTCCTCGAGCTCCTCGGTGAGATCCATGAAGATGAAGCCGAAGGGAATGCCCCGTGCGTTCGCCTCGTGGTAGCCGAGCGCGCCGTCCGGGTCGGTCCTGTCCCAGAGATAGATCACGGCTTCGCCGCGCAGCTCGGGCAGCGTGACCCTCGCCGGACGCTTCGTCACGGGCCCTTCGAGGCGCAGCTCGGCGGAAATGTTCCAGTACGGCTCGAAGTCGTGCGAGATCTGTCGGTTGATGGCACGGATCGCGACCTGCACGTCTTCGTCCTTCACGCGCCCGGCTGTGTGATTGACGACGGAGATCAGCATAGTCTTCGACGCGCGTCGAGGCGAGCAGCGGCGCGACCACGACGCCCGTCGCGTGCCTCCTCATGTGCGGTGGGGAACGGGCCAGTAATATACTTGGCCCGCCCGGAGGTGACAATCATGACTCGCGCCCGGATCGCTCGCGCGTTCGCGCCCGTTGCGGCTTGCACGGTTCTGCTCGCAGGGTGTGCGTCTGAACCGCGTGCCGAGGAACCGTCGCCCGCCGCCGAGACGCGGCCGGCAGCCGCGCACCCTGAACAGGCGCTTCTCGAGGAGCTGACGCTGGCGAACCGGATGCTGGCGGAGACGGCCGTCCTCGACGGCCAGGGCCACGTGACCGCCCGCAGTCGAGTGAATCCCGATCACTACTACATCGCGCGATACCTCTCCCCGGGCGGCGTGTCGACGAGCGACTTCATCGAGAACGATCTCGACAGCCAGTCCGTCCACGGCCCCCGCAACGATCAGGCGCGTGAGACGCACCTGCATGGGCAGATCTACAAAGCCCGTCCCGACGTGATGGCGATCGTCCACGCCCACACTGCGGAGTTCGTCGCGTTCGGCATGAGCTCGGTGCCGCTGTGGAACGGCCAGACGAAAGCGCCGGTGTGGGACATCCGGCAGTTCAACAACGGGCGTTCAGGGATCGTGAGCACGCCGGAGCTCGGCCGCGCGATGGCGGCGACGCTCGGACAGAACGAGGCCGTCCTGCTCTGGGGCCACGGCATCGCGCTCACCGCCGGTTCGATCGAGGACGTCGTGAGCCGCGTGCTGGACCTGAGGGAGAGCGCACGACTGCAGCAGGCGACCATTGCGATGGGCGGTCGGTCGACGCCGCGGGCACCGACCGATGACGCCGCCACGCGGGATCGCACCTGGGAGTATCTGAAGCGGACCGTGCTGAAGAAGACCGGCGGCCGTGTGCCGACGTCGCCGCCGCCGGATCCGGTCAAGCCCGCCGATCCAATCGAAGCGGCCAGGCGCGATCTGGTGCTCGCGAACCGGATTCTGGCGAGTGAGGAACTCGCCGTTCTGACGACGCCAGGCCATGTCAGCATCCGGCACCCGCAGGATGCCAACAGATATCTGATTGCACCGGGCGTAGCGGCGGGCGCCGTCGCCGCGCAGGATGTCATCGAGCGCAGCACGGCTGACGCCGAAGCGGGCGGCGCCGATCTGTCCATTCATGGAGAGGTGTATCGTGCGCGGCCGGACGTCATGGCCGTCTTGTACGCGCGCACGCCGGAGGTCGTCGCCTTCTCGCACGAGTCGATGAAGCTGCGTCCGGTCGTCAACGGTGGTGCGTTTCTTCGCGACGGCCTGCCCATTCTTGCCAACCCCGGGCCCGGCCAGGTGGCCGCCGCGCTCGGCAAACGGGCAGGAGTGTTCCTGGCGGGCCAGGCGTTCGTGCTCACCGCGCCGTCGGTGTACGAGCTGGCGAACCGCGCCTACGCGCTGCGGCTGAACGCGACGATTCAGCGGCAGGCGATGGCGCTCCGCGGGAAGGTCGCCTATCTCGACGAGATGCGGGTGCCGCCGGCGCCGGCGAACGCGCCGGGCGGCAACGCCCCGCTCGGTCCACCCGAGGGCCGCGCCTGGGTGTACTGGAGTCAAAACGTCTCGCTCGACTAATTTGGAGTCAGGTACGCCACGAACGTGCGCCGCCACCATGCACCCGTGGCGGCCCGCTCCGCCGGCGTCGTGAACCGGTAATCGTAGTACGCAAGCCTTGCAAACCGCGGCCGGTCTGGAAGCGGGCTCGGACCGAGGAGGCGTGTGACCGCCGGTTCACCGGCCAGGATCCGCTGCACCAGGCGATCGAGCCAGTACTGAGCCGAGCCCGGATCGAGCGCGGCGAACCACATCTGCCAGTCGAGTCGCGGCATGTGCGGCTCGACGAAGCGCGGCCGCCGCATCGGATCCCCGGCTTTCCACCGAAACTCGTACTCCCGCCAGCTCTGCCCATCGGCGCTGACCTCGAGAACGATTTCCGGCCGCGACGTGGTCATCACGCGGAACAGCCCGTAGCCGTTGACCGCGCGAAACGGCGCGACCCACTGCAGCGCCGTGCCGGCCCACGTGCCGCGCAGGCTCGTCGTGCCGCGCGCGGTGAGCTCCATGTCGCGGATGCACGCCGCCAGGCTGACGACCGCGAGCGCGATTGCCGCCGTGGTCGTGGCACGCCGCCACGCGCGGGGGTCTGCTTGTGGGGCGAGCCTTTCAGGCTCGCCGCGCGAACCCGAAGGGTTCGCGCCACAGGCACGTGGGAGTCGTCGCAAGACGGTGTCGTCGAGCGTGGCCAGATAGAGCGCGATCGTGAGCAGGTTGAAGAAGCCGTAGGGCCCGCGCGCCGTACTCGGCGTACACGGACGGCAGGAACTCCGAGATCGGCAGGATGCCGCGCGCGCCAACGAGCCCGGTCATCTGCACGCCGAGCGACACGAACGCGATCAGATAGACGACGCCGAGAAGGCGGAGGAAGAGCTGGCGCGAGAGCGAAAAGGTCAGCGGGCGTTCGCGGAGGCGGCCGCTTTCACGTTCGCGGGCACCGGGAACACGAGGTAGGGATTATTGGTCTCCCACTTCATGACCTGGATGTCCAGCAGCGTGCGGGTGCCCTGCTTGCGCACGATGCGGCCCGGAGTCCTGATATCGGTCAGCACCTCGGCGCGATCCGCGTAGTTCGAGTACTCGGTCTCGGTGGCCAGCGCGGCGAGCGCGGGGTTGTCGGCGCGCGTGTCGACTTTCGTGATGAGGCTGTTGGCGTCGAGCGTCGCTCGTACGGTGACGCCCGCGAGCGGCCCGCTCAGTGGAACCGTCATAACCGTCGCGCCGCCCTCAAAGGCGACCGTCGTCTTGTCGCCGGCGGCCAGCGCCGCCTTGACGACGCCGAACGGGAGCGTCCAGAGGAGGAGCAGCCGGTCGCGAAGCGCGGCCATCGCCGGCGTGGCTGTCCCTTTTCCCGCGACGAGACCGCCCCCGAACTCTGATTCGTCCCACGCGAACGTCTCGCGCACGGTTTGAAACGGCCCCTGCCGTTTGCCGCCGGACATCAGCTCCACCCGCATGGCCGCCGGGTTGTAGCCGATGGCGGCGTGATAGTCCGTCTTCATCGGCTTGCCGCCGACGTCGACGGTGCCCGCCGCCCAGAACTCCATCGTATTGACGACGTCGATGCCTGGCAGGCGCGTGGCGCCGGCGCCGATGTCCGACCACCGCACCATGCCGAGCGCGTCTGCCGCGGCCCGGAGCACTGCGGCGCGATCCGGCGCGCTCTGGGCCCCCGCGGTGTGGACGGCCGACGCGGCACACGCTGCGACGAGAAAGGTCCGCGCGATTCTGGACATCATCGGACTCAGTGATGCTCTTTCGTGACGAGGTGGCTCAAGTCGCGCTCGCTGCACGGGAGCGATTCGGGCAGCACGGCGTTCGCCCGCGGGTTGAGGAGCGCCACGCGCGGCGTCGAGGTCCATGGCTCGAGGAGCACGTCGGGGTCCTCGACCGTCACGGTCCACGTCAGGGTGTTGCCGTTGCGCGTGAAGCGCTCGATCGTGTGCATGTTCTCGCTGTGGAAGTATCCGCCGATCTGATCGAACCACGTGTCGGGCACGAAGCCCCACGTGTCGACGACCAGCGTGTCGCCTTCCCAGTGGCCGATGCCCTCGCCCGTGTAAGTACCGTCCAGCTCCTGCAGCGGCGTGTGCGTGCGGCCGTCGGTCGGAATCATGCGGTACATCGTCTGCGTTGCGATCAACCCGCCCTGGCCGGGATAGACGAAGATGAGATGGTTCGGGAACTGGCCGATGTACGACGGGATGCCGCCGCGCGGAATCCCGGCCGGCATGCAGTTGTTCGACGGGTCTTCCTCGTTGGAGTTGTGGTCGAGGTTCTTGACCGTCTCCCAGTACTCCGGCTTGTAGACCGGCCGGTTCGAGCCGACCCGCCGCAGCAGCGAGGCGGCGCGCTCGCCCTGCTCGTTGTTGTGCGGCCGGTTCGTGTTGCGGGGGAACGTCGCGATGAGCGCCCCGTTGTGGAGGTCGCGGGTCGTGGTGTCGCTCTCGATCGAAAGGCCGTTGTTGGCGATCTGATTCGGAATGCCGAGCAGGTTGTCGCCCAACCCGTTCCAGACGCCGGTCAGGTCCGGATGTCTGTCGGCGGTGCGCGGCGTCACACCCGAAGGCTTCGGCGGCGCGTTCGTGGTCCGGCGGATCTGCGAGAACTCCTGGGCGAACACCGCCACGGAGAGAAGGCCGAGCGTCGCCGCCGCGGCGACGACACCGTTCAAGGCCCGCAGGCGCATAGCGACCCTCCTTGCGTCAGTTGCCGTTCGGATCCGGCGTGAACTTGAACTCGCGGCCGTCGGCCATTTTCAGCTCCTGGAGCAGGCCGCTCGTCGAGCCGTCGCGCGCAGCGAGCGCGACGACGGTGACCTGATCGCCGGCTTTGATGCCGCCGCGATCGGCGCGGCTCAAACCGGCCCGGCGAAGCTGAGCCGCGGCGCCCATCTCGAACGCCCACCGCGTCACCTTGCCGTCGGCGTCCGTGGCGTTCACCGTCAGGTAGGAATGCGGATTGATGAACTCGATCCGCACCACCGCGCCGCTGACCGTAATGTGCTTGTTGATGTCGAACTGGGCCTGAATGCTGTGGTGCGCCCACGCGCCCCCCGCGAGGGCCAGGCCGCAGAAGGAAACCGCCAGGAGGGTCGTCACTCGAGCGCGTGTCATAGGTCCTCCGTAGGTCGGGGGTCCTCCGTAGGTCGGGCTGCATCCTACTATAATCACGGCCACCGGAGGGATAGCTCCATGCTCGAGCGCACGTGCCTCGTCGGACTGCTGGTCGCCGCCTGTGCCGCGGCAGCCTGTACACCCTCGCGCGACTCGGCGGCTGAAGGTGCCGCGCCGACAGGCCCCGCCGCGGTCACCGCCCCGCGGCTCCTTGCCGCCGACGCGGAGCCCGGCCAGTGGATGTCCCACGGGCGCACCTACGGTGAGCAGCGCTTCAGCCCTCTCGATCAGATCACCACGCAGAACGTCGGCCGGCTCGCCCTCGCGTGGTTCGCCGACTTCGATTCGCGCCGCGGCCAGGAGGCGACGCCGATTGTGGTCGACGGCGTGCTGTACGTGTCGACCGCGTGGAGCCGCGTCAAGGCGTACGACGCCGCCACCGGGAAGCCCCTGTGGGCCTATGACCCCGAGGTGCCGGGCGAATGGGCCGTCAACGCCTGCTGCGACGTGGTCAATCGGGGCGTCGCCGCCTGGAACGGCAAGGTCTACGTCGGCTCGTTCGACGGCCGGCTCATCGCGCTCGACGCGGCAACCGGTCGTGAGCTGTGGGACGTCAACACCGTCGATCGCACCAAGCCGTACACGATCACGGGCGCGCCGCGCGTCGTGAAGGGCAAGGTCCTCATCGGCAACGCCGGCGCGGAGTTCGGCGTGCGCGGATACATCTCGGCGTACGACGCCGAGACCGGGCAGCTCGCGTGGCGGTTCTACACCGTGCCCGGCAATCCCGCCGACGGCTTCGAAAGCCCCGCGCTGAAGATGGCCGCCGCCACGTGGAGCGGCGAATGGTGGACGCTGGGCGGCGGCGGCACGGTGTGGGATTCGATGGCGTACGACCCGGAGCTCGATCTGCTCTACGTCGGCGTCGGCAACGGATCGCCGTGGAACCACATGCTCCGCAGCGAGGGCAAGGGCGACAACCTGTTCCTCGCCTCGATCGTCGCGCTCGATCCGGACGACGGCTCGTACGTGTGGCACTACCAGACGTCGCCGGGCGAGACGTGGGACCACACCGCGACGCAGCACATCATCGTGGCCGACCTGCGGATCGACGGCGCGACGCGCAGGGTTGTCATGCAGGCGCCCAAGAACGGCTTCTTCTACGTGCTCGACGCGAAGACCGGGCAGCTCATTTCGGCCAGGAACTTCACCGAGATCAGCTGGGCGACTCACGTCGACATGAAGACCGGCCGGCCCGTGGAGACGCCGAACGCGCGGTTCTACAAGACCGGGCAGCCGTTCCTGTCGCTGCAGAGTCCGAACGGCGCACACACGTGGCATCCGATGTCGTTCAGCCCGCAGACCGGACTCGTGTACATCCCCGTGCACAAGGGGAACTACACCTTTGCGCACGACGCGGCGTTTACCCCGTCGCCGCTCACCACGAATCTCGGTATCCGCCGAGCAGCGGCGTCGGTGGATGGGACGGCGCGCGCGGCGGCCGAGGCGACGCTTGCGAGCGTGGGCGGACGGCTCGTCGCGTGGGACCCTGTCGCCGAGCGCGAGGTGTGGGGCGTCGATCGCGAAGGGAATGCCAACGGCGGGCTGCTCTCGACCTCAGGTGGCCTCGTCTTTCAGGGGACCGGCACGGGGCGCTTCGAAGGGTTCGACGCGGCGAGCGGGAAGCCGCTCTGGTCGGCCGGGACCGAGACCGGTGTGATCGCCCCACCGATGACGTACTCGGTCGGCGGCATGCAGTACGTGGCCGTCGTGGTCGGGACCGGCGGGTCGTGGGCGATGTCCGGTGCTCGTGCCAATGCGAAAGGCAACTCGCTGCCGAACCGCTCCCGCCTGCTCGTCTACGCGCTCGATGGCAAGGCGGCGCTGCCGGCGCCTCCACCGCCTCCGGAGCGGACGCTCGCGCCGCCGCCGCTGACCGCGTCCGCGAACCTCGGCATCCTGCCGGACCTGCGCTACAGCGCGGCGCTCGGATCGAAAGACACGTGGGCCGCTGTCGTCCTTGGCGGCGGGCTGAAGGCGAACGGCATGGCGTCGTTCGCGCAGGTGATCGATGCGGAGGAGGCCGAGGCGATTCGGGCGTGGGTCATCGCGCAGGCGCACGTCACGCGCACTGCCACCCAGCTGACGGCTCACTGAGCATCCGAAAGCGTCGGAAGGCCCCGCCCCCGCGCATCATCGCGTCTTGCCTGGATCTCTTGGACGCATACGGTGAGGGCGACGATGGTCGCGGGCTTCATGGGGATGCGCTATCGCAAGCCTCCACCGACTTCCCCTTCAGGAGTACCGACTCGTCTCGTCCCGTACTTCGTGAATCGATAACGCAAACCTTGGCCGCTCGAGTCGGGGATCGAGACCGAGCAGTCCCAGCACCGCGCTCGCCTACTGGTCGAGCCTCTTTTGCGAGAAGTAAAAGCCGACCATCGCACCCAGCAGGGCCGCTACTATTCCCGTCGCATCCTTCACGTAGACGAGCATCTGCTCAGGGGGCCCACCCTCATACCTAAACCAATAAATGACCGGGGATAGTACAAGCGCAAAGAAGATCAGGAACACCCCGATCGCCAACAGCGCGGCTATGTATTCTCTCCGGTGCTCTATCGGGGACCGGGAAGTTGACGGATCCAGCGCAGGGAGGTCTGGGACCTCCTCGGTAATGACCTTGGGAGCGGCCTGCTCCATCTCGGTTGGGATACCGCTTTCCGTAGGCGGGAGACGAACGACCACAGACTAGAGGAGTGGCACCAGTTCCACCTCCATACGGCTATCCCCCTTCACCACCTGGAACTTGGCGTCTTGTCGCTTCTGCTTCAGTAGCCACTCGTAGACGAGAATCGCCTCGCGGACCACCTCTGCATAGCTCTTCTTGCCGGATAGTTCCTTGACCTCCTTGAGTCTAGCAAAAGCCTCTGGCGTGAACTCTACCTGAATCCTCTGACGTTCTTCAGCCATTTTTGCTCCCAATATTCGCTCTATGGCCTGACTTCCATCCACCGAGAACGCAAATGGCGAGCCACTCATCTCACATAGCCGTTGGATCGCTGAGCGTAAGCCATTTCGTATAAATAACTTACATGACATATTGCTCCGATCCTATGCGACCGGCTCGTCCAAACCACAGCGGTCCTCTGAACTGCATATAGTTCGATGCTTTGGAGACTTTTGTCATCCTAATCTGCCCCACAGCCACCCTGCTAATAGGGTCCTCGCAGTGCGCCTGCCTCCTATTTGCGCCAGATTCCAGCCTAGACCATCCAGGTGTACTCAAATATGGCGCCATGTTTTGAGTAATTATAGGGCATGAATGGCGTATAAGTATATCCTATATGGATTAAATTTATTGACATAAGTCAGCCAGTTGATTAGTGTGTGGTTCCAGCGCGAGCGGGCTCCCTGGTAGCCAGGATCCCTTGTAGAGGTCACAAGACGGTCGATGGTGAAGACTTCTTTCGACCGTCGGCACGACTTGGGGGAGAAGATGAAGGGCCCACCACAGGTCACCGGGGTCCGTGAAGGAGCGGTAATCCGCGAGTTTATCTACGATTTGCCACCCAAAGAGGACGGTGACGTTGCCGAGTTGGTCTTGCCTTTATCGTGGCGACTGGACAAGCGCCGTGAGTTTCCTCGCGCTCACGTGAAAACCGCCTGGGCAAGATTCGCCAGACTTGGTCGGACCGCGCTGTTTGATGTGAGCCGAGGAGGCGTATCAATTGAGACGACGGAGATGCTCTCGGTCGGCGTGGCGGTGAATGCGCAACTGCTTATGGAGGGCAGTGCGATGGATGTCGAGGCGCAGGTGCGCCATGTGACACGGATAGCGGCCGCACGGATTTATCGAATCGGCCTCCGGTTCATCGATCTCCGGCCTGAATTCGAGGCGCGCATCGACTCCGTTGTGCAAGCTAATCTTGGTTGTCTGTGACAAGTGGTTCTCTGTGAAGTCTCGCTAGTTGCGGTGGCCGCGTCGGCTGGATGTTCAGAATGAGTTCGGGTATGAGGATGCAGGGCTCCGTTGGCTTGATTGGACTCAGCCCCGCGACGACTGAGCTCAGGCAGGAAATCGAACATGTTGCCGGCTCGGACGCGAAGGTTCTCATTACAGGCGAGAGCGGTGTGGGAAAGGAGATCGTCGCGAGGCTGATCCATGCGTATGGCACGAGAGTGCATGCGCCATTCGTTCCCGTGAACTGCGCTGGCTTGCCGGAAACCCTGCTTGAGTCGGAGCTATTTGGGCATGTCAAAGGGAGCTTCACGGGTGCGTACCGCGACAAGCCCGGTAAGTTTGAACTGGCCAACGGCGGGACTGTGTTCCTCGACGAAATTGGCGAGATGACGCTGCGCATGCAGGGGATGCTGCTGCGCTTCCTCGAGACCGGAGAACTGCAGAAAGTGGGGGCCGACCGCGTGGGTTCGAAGGTCAACGTTCGAATCATTGCGGCGACCAATCGAAATCTGGGAGAGCTGGTTGCTCTGGGGCAGTTCCGAGAGGACTTGTTCTATCGTCTCAACGTGATACACATCAGCGTGCCGCCCCTCCGAGAGCGGAAAGAGGACATCCCTCTACTGGTTGATCATTTCCTGAAAGGGTCCGCTGCGGTCGATAGAACCCGTCCCATCGCTCTTGATGAGACGGCCATGAAAGCGCTCATTCAATATAGATGGCCTGGGAACATACGGGAGCTCGAGAACGTGATTGAAAGGCTCCTGGTGACGTGCCGACGTGATGTGGTGCGCCGTGAGGACCTGCCGCCCGGGATTGCCTCGGATGAACCGGCGTACCGCCCTCTACGGGAGCGTCGTCGTACGGTCGCCGATGACCTGTACAAGCGGCTAGTCGAAGAAAGGGAGTCCTTTTGGACAGTCGTTTACCCACTGTACATGCAACGGGAGATTACTCGGAGCAATGTACGCGAGCTGGTGAGGAAAGGACTTGAGGAGGCAAGAGGCAATTACAAGGTTGTGACACGTCTCTTCAATATGGACCGGAGGGATTACAAGAGGTTTCTGAACTTTCTTCGAAAACACGACTGCCAACTCCCGTTCAAGGATTACCGATGACCGGTTCCACTGGCTGCAGAAAGCTGTCAGTTAGAGTGACTCGTGATTCGTACGGCGACATGTTGCGATCATGATACAGCCCGTGCTCATAGGCGACTCCGACCGCATTCGTGCGATTGAGCAGGAAATCGAGTACGCTGCGCTCTCGGACGCGAAGGTCTTGATCACCGGGCCGAGTGGAGTTGGCAAGGAAGTAGTCGCTCGTTTGATCCATCAGAAATGTCGCCGAAGTCAGCGGGCGTTGGTGACAATCAATTGTGCTGGCGTACCTGACTCGCTCCTTGAATCGGAGTTGTTCGGACACGTACGCGGCAGCTTCACCGACGCGTACCGGGATAAGCGCGGTTGGCTCGAGCACGCAGATGGCGGCACGATCTTTCTAGATGAGGTCGGTGAGATGAGCTTGCGGATGCAGGCACTCCTGCTGCGGTTCCTGGAGACCGGCGAGATCCAGCGCGTCGGGAGCGATCGAACGCCGACAATCGTCGATGTGCGCGTCATCGCTGCGACTAATCGGAGCCTTCTGGATCGAATCGCCGTGGGAGAGTTTCGTGAAGATCTTTACTACCGATTGAACGTCATTCATCTCGAGATTCCCCCATTGCGTGACCGTCGGGAGGACGTGGCTGTTCTATTCGCGCATTTCCTGAAGATATATAGTGACGTCCATCGAACGACGACGCCGGAGATAACGCCCGAAGCGTTGTGCTTGCTGCAGAGTTACGACTGGCCAGGCAACGTGCGAGAGGTGAAAAACGTCGCTGAGCGTTTGGTCGTCCGTTTTCGCTCGAAGCTAATCACTCCGCTCGATCTCCCAGCTGAGATCTTGAGCCCCTCGTCGAGCGCGGATGCAGGGTTTCGCAGCCAAACCGGACCTGCAGCGCCATCGATGGCGGTGGTGCTCTACGACCAGATTGTTAATGATGGGGGCTCATTCTGGTCGAGAGTCTACGAGCCGTTCATGTCGCGCGATCTAACGCGAGAAGATGTTCGGGCTGTTGTGGCGAAGGGTCTTCAGGTCACTAGGGGCAGCTATAAAGAACTGATCCCTCTCTTCAACATGGACGCCGAGGATTACAAGAGATTCTTGAATTTCCTTCGCAAATATGAGTGTCACCTACCTTTTCAGAGATTCCGAGGCTTTACGCCGCATTCACTTGGTGAAGGCACGCGCAGAAACCTGAGCGCGGCTATGACCAAACCGAGACCATACGAACCTCGGCATCCTGCCGGACCTGCGCTACAGCGCGGCGCTCGGATCGAAAGACACGTGGGCCGCTGTCGTCCTTGGCGGCGGGCTGAAGGCGAACGGGATGGCGTCGTTCGCGCAGGTGATCGATGCGGAGGGGGCCGAGGCGATTCGGGCGTGGGTCATCGCGCAGGCGCACGTGTCGGCGCGCCTAGCCGCCGGGACGCGTTAGGGAACGCGCACGCGGTCCTTGATCGCCTGCGTGATCGTCCAGCGGTAGAGCGTGTAGGTGCGGCCGGGCGTCTCGACGCGTACCGTGCGATCGGGCGCCCAGTCGCCCATCCCGAAGTCGTTCGACACGACCCGCGCGCCGACGGGAAGCTGCTGCCAGAGCAGCGGGCGGATGCGCAGATTGAACGCCTCACCCATGAAGAGGAACACAACCGTCGCCTGCGACATGTCCACGCCCAGCGCGTTCCCCCAGCGGATCTCGAGCCGGTCCTCGAGGCCGGCGGTTTTGACTGCGGCGTAGGCAACCTCCGCGAGGTCGGGGTCGATATCGACGCCGAGCCCTTTCCGCGCGCCCGCCTCGAGTGCGGCGATGAGCACGCGCGCGTCTCCGCATCCCGGCTCGTACACCACGTCATCAGCAACGATTCCGGCGAGGGCGATCATCGCGGGGACCACCGAGTGCGGCGTGCCCTCGTAGCCGTACGCGGCGGAGGTGCCGCGATGTTCGTCGGCGGCCGGCCCGAGCCGGCCGTTACCCTCGAGGCGAATCGTGGTGTCCTGGGCGGAGGCGTCGCACGAGAGCAGCAGGCCGTTCACGGCGGCGAGAACGCCCCACGCGAGCAGAAATGTGCGCATCGAATGCGGCCGAAATCCTAGCACGCGAGCCCGGGCTTTCCGCTTGACAGGCGAACGGCGCGCTCCCAAGATGAGCCTTTCTGGCGGAGGACAGCCATGCAAAAGGTACTTTCGGGTCTTACGGTCGCCGTGCTGCTGGCGATCGCCGGCGTCTGGATGCCCACGGTGCAGGCGCAGACGTCCGAGCGCTTTGGTCTGGGCATGTTCGCGTATCAGAACCGCACGTTTGTCGGCGTGGTGATGCGGCACCCCACCGAGCCGCAGCAGATTGGCGGCTTCGTCGTGGAGCTGATGCCTGCGGCCAAGGCCGCGAACGTGGCGGGCATTCCAGGCGACCTGCTGTCGATCATGGACCAGTGGAGCACCGTGGGGCCGAAGATCAAGCAGATCGTCGCGCAGGTGGGACCGACGCTGAACGCCGCGAAGCGGCCGGCCTATGCGCACGACTACAAGGCGGTCGACGCGTTGCGGCCGTTCGTGCCGCGGCTGGCCTTCTACGGGTTCTCCAACTACCGTCCCGTCCCGGGCACGCCGCCGCCCGCGCAGCCGCGCCAGATTCCGCCGTCGATGCCGGGCCTCTGGGAGCGCGCGGCCAACGACGATCGGCCGCAGAACCCGCGCCTCTTCATGATTCCGAACACGCCGGAGGTCTTCATCGGCGACGGCGACCCGGTGATCAACTGGCACGCCGACCGGCGCAAGGACTACGAGTACGAGTGCGAGCTGCTCGGCATCGTCGGCCGCCCGATGCGGCGCGTGCCGGTCGACCAGGTGAAGAACTACATGTTCGGCTATGCCAACACGAACGACATCTCGGATCGGCAGGAACGCACGCCCGACCCGATCCGGCAGGACTGGCTGGTACAGAAGGGGTGGGACAGCTTCAAGCCGGTCGGTCCGTTCGTCGTGCCGCAGGAATTCGCGGATCCGCTGAACATGCGGCTCAAGATGACGGTCGCGGGCACGCTGGTGCAGGATTCGAACACGAACCAGGCGTGGCACAGCATGTACGAGTACGCGGCGTATCTCTCGAACATGCTCACACTGCCGGTGGGCACGGTGATCGCGCTCGGCACGCCCCCGGGCTCGCACGGCGGCCTCGGCCGGCACCTGATCCCCGGCGACACGCAGGTCTGCTCGTACGAGGGGCTCGGCACGCTGACGAACACGCTGGTCGCCGAGGGCGCGCGTCCCACGACGACGAGCTCGCGGTAGCGCGGCCGCCATCTGCACCATGAAGACGCGCCGTTACGTGGCGTCCGGCTCGAGCCGGACCTGTGTGCTCGCTGCCTCGCTGTTTGCGCTCGCGTGGACAACTCCGGCGCGGGCACAGCTGGCGCCGGCCAACGACATGGGTGTGGCGCTCGGCCACATCCATGTCACGGTGAAGGACGTCGAGGCGCAGAAGCGCTTCTGGACCGAGATGCTGGGCGGCACGCTGGTCACCAACGGGCCGCTCACGCTGATCCAGTTTCCCGGCATCTTCATCATGCTGCGGCAGGCCGACGCCGCCGGGCCGGCCGCCGGATCCGTCTTCGATCACTTCGGCTTCGTCTACAAGGACATCGCCGCCGTGCGCGCCCGCTGGAAGGCGGCCGGAATCAAGTACGACGTCGGCGAGGTGAATCCGAATCAGGGATACGTCTACGCGCCGGAGACCGGCGTTCGCGTGGAGGTCTTCGGCGATCCATCGCTGCCGGGACCGGTCAGCATGGACCACATCCACCTCTATCCCGCCGAGGCCGATATCCCCGCGATGCAGGCGTGGTACGCGAAGGTCTTCGGCCTCTTTCCTGGCAGGCGGCAGCGCGTGGCGCGGCCGGGCGTCATCGAGACCGACTACATCCACCGATTCAACCTGTCGTTTTCGGCCGGGATGGGCAAGCTCGCCGGAACACGGGGCCGCGCGATCGATCACCTCGGCTTCGACGTGAAGAACATCGAGGAGTTCGAGAAGAAGCTCGCGTCGCACGGCCTCACGTTCGATGCCGCGCCGCGGCAGATTCCGAACACGCGCGCCAAGGTCGCATTCATGACCGACCCGTGGGGCACCTACATCGAGGTGACCGAGGGGCTGGCGCCCTGACCGAGCCGCTACTCGAGGAGGCACTATGACGCGAAGGTTCTGTCGCCTGGTCGCCGGTCTGGGCGCGGTGAGCTGTCTGCTCCTGCTGGCGGCGTTGCCGCTGAGCGGGCAGTCCGGCTCGCAGATGGTCGAGTGGCGTACCTACGGGAGCGATCTTCGCCAGACGCGCTACTCCCCGCTCGACCAGATCAACGCGAGCAATTTCAGCAAGCTGGAAGTCGCGTGGCGGTTCAAGACCGACAATCTCGGTCCGCGTCCTGAATTCAACCTGCAGACGACCCCGCTGATGGTGAACGGCGTGCTCTACGCGACCGCGGGCACGCGCCGGTCGGTCGTCGCGCTGAACGCCGCCACCGGCGAGCTGCTCTGGAAATACGCGCTGGACGAGGGCAAGCGCGGCGAATCGGCGCCCCGCCAGCTCTCGGGCCGCGGCGTCGCGTACTGGACCAGCGGCAAGGAAGAGCGGATTCTCTACGTCACCCCCGGCTACCAACTGATCGCGCTCGACGCGAAGATCGGCCGCCCGATTCCGAGCTTCGGCAAGGGCGGCATCGTCGACCTCAAGACCGATGACGACCAGGAGATGGATCCGGTCACCGGCGAGATCGGCCTGCACGCGGCGCCGATCGTGTCGGGGAACACGATCATGATCGGCGCGGCGCACCTCTCTGGCGCGGCACCGAAGAGCCGCCGCAACCAGAAGGGGTATATCCGCGCGTACGACGTGGTCACCGGGAAACGGCTCTGGATTTTCCATACGGTTCCGCAGGAGGGTGAGTTCGGCAACGACACGTGGCTGAACAACGCATGGAGCTACACCGGCAACGCGGGCGTGTGGGCGCACATGTCCATAGACGAGGAGCTCGGGCTCGTGTACCTGCCGGTGGAGGACGCGACCGGCGATTACTACGGGGGTCACCGTCCTGGCGCCAATCTGTTCACGTCCGGCCTCGTCGCCCTCGATCTCAAGACCGGCACGCGCAAGTGGCACTACCAGTTCATCCATCACGACATCTGGGACTGGGACATTCCGTGCGCGCCGATCCTCGCCGACATCACCGTCAACGGCCGGAAGATTCGCGCCATCGCGCAGCCGACCAAGCAGGCGTGGGTCTACGTCCTCGATCGTGAGACCGGTGAGCCGGTGTGGCCGATCGAGGAGCGGCCGGTGGCGAAAGGCGACGTGCCGACCGAGTGGTACTCGCCGACGCAGCGGTTCCCCACGAAGCCGCCCGCCTTCGACCGGCAGGGAGTGACCGTCGATGACCTGATCGACTTCACGCCGGAGCTGCGCGCCGAGGCGATGAAGATCGCGTCACGCTACAAGATGGGCCCGATCTTCACGCCGGCCGTGGTGAGCACGTTCGAGGGTCCGCTCGGCACGCTGATGCTGCCGTCGGCGGGCGGCGGCGCGAACTGGCCGGGCGGCTCCTACGATCCGGAAACGGGCTTCCTCTACATCTACTCGGTGACGACGGTCACGCCGCTCGGGCTGATCAACGATGCGAAGCGGTCGGACATGGACTACATCCGCGGCGTCGCGCCGGATCCGAAGGCGCCGCCCAAGCCTGCGGGAGAGGGCGGGGGCGGTGGAGACGAAGGCGGCGGCACGGTAACCGTGCAGGGACTTCCGCTCATCAAGCCGCCGTATGCCCGCATCACAGCCATCGATCTCAACAAGGGCGAGATTGTCTGGCAGGTGCCGCATGGCGAGACGCCCGACACCATTCGGAATCACCCGGCGCTCAAAGGTCTGAAGATTCCGCGGACAGGGCGTCCTGGGCGCATCGGGACGCTCACGACGAAGAGCCTGGTGATTGCCGGCGAGGGCGGGTTCTTCACGCTCCCCGACGGACGCCGTGGCGCCATGCTGCGCGCATACGACAAGGCGAGCGGCAAGGACGTGGGCGCGGTGTACATGCCGGCGCCGCAGACGGGATCGCCGATGACCTACATGCTCGACGGCCGCCAGTACGTTGTCGTGGCGATCGGAGGCGGCAACTCCAGCAGCGAGCTCGTGGCGTTCAGGCTGCCCAATGAGTAGATCGATCGCGGGTGCGGTCCTCCTCGTCTGCAGCGTCGTGCCTGCGGCGGCGCAGGTCCAGCCGGATCGCGCCAAACGGCCGAACGTCGTGCTCATCGTCACAGACGATGTGGGATACGGGGACTTCGGGCCGTACGGGGTCACCGACATCCGGACGCCGAATGTCGATCGACTGGCGCGTGAAGGCGTCAAGCTGACCGACTTCTACGCCGCGCCCGTGTGTACGCCGACGCGCGCCATGCTCATGACCGGCCGGTACCAGCAGCGCGTCGGCCTAGAGGTCGCCTTGCCGAGCGCCGGTCCAAGGGATCGCGGGCTGCTCCCAACCGGACGCTCGCTGCCGCAGCTCCTGAAGAAGAACGGGTACGCGACGGGACTCGTCGGCAAGTGGCACCTCGGGTGGAAGCCGGAGTTCGGCCCCAACGAGCACGGTTTCGACTACTTCTTCGGGTTCAAGAGCGGGGCCATCGATTTCTACACGCACGAAGCCGCGAGCGGCCTCGACGACCTGTTCGAGAACACCACGCCGGTCACGGTCGACGGCTACATGACCGATCTGATCACCGCACGCGCCGTGCGGTTCATCGAGCAGCACGCGTCGGAGCCGTTCTTTCTCGACGTGGCCTACAACGCGGCGCACTGGCCTTTCCAGCCGCCGGATCGCCATTCGGAGGCGAGGGCGGTCGCCTTCGAGGGTCCGCTCGACACTCCCACGCGGACGCGGAAGGACTATGCGGCGATGCTCGAGCGCGCCGATGCCGGCGTCGGGCAGATTCTGCAAGCGCTCGCGAAACTCGGCCTCGAGCGGAATACGCTGGTCATCTTCACCAACGACAACGGGGGCGAGTGGCTCTCGCGGAACACGCCGCTCTCGAACCGGAAGGGGACGCTGTGGGAAGGCGGCATCCGGGTGCCGGCGATCTTTCGCTGGCCGGGGCGGCTGCCGGCCGGGAGAACCAGCGGCCGGCCGGGCATCTTCATGGACATCACCGCGTCAATTCTGGCGGCGACCAACACGCCGGTGCCGCCCGAGGCGCGTCTCGAAGGGATGAATCTGATCCCCATCCTGTCCGGTCAGGCCGCGCCGGTCGAGCGCACGCTCTTCTGGCGCACGCAGACGCAGAAGGCCGTCAGGCGTGGCGACTGGAAGCTGCTGGTGCAGGGCAACGCGGCGTATCTGTTCAACCTGCGCGCGGACATTGGCGAGCACAACGACCTCGCTCGCGACCGCGTCGATCTGATCCGCACGCTGTGGCCGCTGATTGATGCGTGGGAAGCCGACGTCGACGCCGAGCGCACGGCGCTCACCCGCTGAGTATCGGAGGTCCGATGGAGCCGATCATTCACGACCTGGTGCGCCGCTTCGAGCGCGGCGCGGTGACACGCCGTCAGCTCGTTCAGGGGCTCTCGGCGCTCGTCGGTGCAGCGGGCGCATCGCATGCGGCGGCCGCACAGACCGGCAGCCTCCGGGGGACGGGGATCGACCACGTATCGATTCTCGTGAACGATCTGCAGCGCTCGGCCACGTTCTACGAGCGCGTCTTCGGGATGACGCCGGTCAGCGAGGACAAGCCGAACCAGATCCTTCGCCTCGGCATGAAGCGGACGATCGTCTCCCTCCGCCACGAGGGGCCGTCGGGCGTCACCGATCACTTCGCCATCAGCGTCGAGAACTTCAACAGAGACACGGTCACCGACGCGCTGAAGCAGCACGGGCTGACGCCGCAGCAGAACGTCCAGTTCGGGTTCCACATCAAGGATCCGGACGGCGTCGTCGTGCAGATCGTTTAGGATGGCCGCCTGACAAGGAGGTGAGATGGAGCGCGATCCACGCGGCGGCGGCCGCGGCGCGAACGCGCTATCGCGCGGCCGCGGTACGGAGGCCCTCTTCGGCCAGCGCCGCGCGGCCGGTCGCGCCGGTGAGCAGCGCGGCGAAGTCCTTCACGGCCGCCGACGCGCCCGCGCGATGCCACAGTGAATAGGTCGTCGCGAGGTCGAATTCCTTCGGGAAGGGACCGACGAGCGCCGCACGGTTCGCCTGGACGATCTCGCTCGTCTGCGTGACGCCGAGGTCGACCGTCCCCTCCAGCACGAGGCGCATTGTCTCGACGCCGTCCTGCGCGAGCGTGGCCTTCTCGAGCACCTCGTCTCTGACGCCCATCGACTCGATCATCTTCATGAAGTGCGTGCCGACCGTGGCGCCGCGCGCCGGGTCCGAGAACGCGATGCGGCGAGCCGAGAGCAGCGCGGTCTTCAGCTTCTCGACCGTCGAGATGTCCGGCTTCACCGACCCCGGCGGCGCGGCAAGGCCCGCCACCGTGTCGCCCAGGCGGTAGCTGACGCCGTCGGTCAGGCGTCCGTTCTTCTCCCCTTCGGCAATGAGCGCGTCCGTCGTGATGAGGAGTGTGGCGGCCGGGTCCGAAAGGAAGCGCGTGTTCGTCGCGCCCGCCGTGTCGAACACGACGTCGATCCGGTGTCCCGTGGCTTTCTCGAAGCCGGCGGCCAGCGTGAGGAAGGGCGCCTTCACGCCGGCGGCCGCGTAGACCGTGAGCTCCTCGGCAAACGCTGACGAGGCGAACGCGCACGCGAGGGCGCCGGACAGCAGGAGCAGTCGCATGGCGCCGATTATCCGTGCTAGCATCGCGCCCGGCAACTGGGCAATCGCGCCGAAAACGCGAACCTGACGAGGAGAGAAAATGACCTTTCGGCGTCTGTTCCTCCTGTACGTGGCTGTCGTGGCGTTGCTGTTCCTGCCCGATCGTGCGCACGGGCAGACCTCCCAGAGTGCACTGGCCGGAGTCGTTCGGGATTCGACGGGGGCGGTCCTGCCGGGGGTGACGGTTGAAGCGGCAAGCCCTGCGCTCATCGAACGCGTCCGGTCCGTCGTGACCGACTCCGCCGGGGTCTACCGTATCGTGGACCTGCGACCGGGCATCTACACCGTCACGTTTGCGCTGCCGGGGTTCAACACCGTCCGCGTCGAGAATCTCGAGCTGCGGGCCGATTTCACCGCGACGGTCAACGCGGACATGACCGTGGGCGAGCTCGCGGAGACGATCAGCGTGAGCGGGGAGGCGCCGCTCGTCGACGTGCAGAGCACGACGCGCAGCGCCGTGTTCGACCAGGAGGCGCTGGCGAGCCTGCCGAACAACCGGCTGATCCAGAGTCTGGCCCAGACGATTCCCGCCGTCGTGGGCGGTCTGAATATCGACGGCCCGCAGTCGCGCAGCCTCTCGGTGCACGGAAGCCGCATCAGCGAGACCAACAGCGCCATCGACGGTATGTCGGATCGCCGCGGGTCGGCCGGCGGTCAGGCGGTGACGTTCTACATGAACGAGGGGGGCGTCCAGGAAGTCAGCGTGCGCACGGACGGCGGCGACGCGGAGGCGCAGTACTCGGGCGTGTGGATGAACGCCATTCCGAAGGAGGGCGGCAACACGTTCAACTGGAACGTCATGGCGTTCTACGCGAACGAAGACCTGTCGAACAGTAACCTCTCACAGGAGTACATCAATCAAGGGCTGACGGCGGTCAACCGGCTGAAGCACACGTGGGATGTCAACCCGAGCGGCGGCGGCCCGCTGATGGAGGACAAGCTCTGGTTCTACGTCGCGTATCGCAACAACGAGATCAACAAGTACGTCGCCGATCACTTTTACAACTCGGACCCGCTGGCGTGGGTCTATGTCCCCGACAAGACGCGCCAGGGGTCTGACACGCAGGTCCACCGCAATTACGCGTGGCGCCTGACGTGGCAGGCGACGCCGCGGAACAAGTTCAACTTCAGCTACGAGAAGGACCGCCGCATCACGCCCCGGCGGCGCGCCGCGGCCAATGTGTCCCCGGAAGCCACGACGTACACGCCCTTCTATCCGAATGCGATCTGGACCGCGGTCTGGCGCGTGCCGGTGAGCAACCGGCTGCTGCTCGACACCGGGTTCATGTCCTACGAGCAGGACTGGGACGAGCGGCGGCAGATCGACCCGGCGGTCGGCTTCGACGTGATCTCGGTGACCGAGGACTCGACCGGGCAGATCTATCGCGCGTCGACAGTGTACGGCCACAACTTCGACAACCCGATCACGGTGCGCTCGTCGGCCACCTACGTGACCGGCACCCACAATTACAAGGCGGGGTTCATGATGCGCGTCCGCGGCAACGGGCCGACGTACAACAACACGGACGTCAATGGCAGCATGAACTTCAATTTCCTGAACGGCGTGCCGCGCCGCGTGACGCTCTTCGCGACGCCGATCGAGCAGCGCAACGACATCAAGGCCGATCTCGGCATCTTCGCGCAGGATTCGTGGGCGACCGGCCGCATGACAATCAACTATGGGATCCGCTTCGATTACCTGAATGCCGCCGTCCCGGAGCAGCACCTCGCCGCGGGACCGTTCGTGCCCGAGCGCAATTTCGCGGCCGTGAAGAACGTGCCGAACTGGAAGGACATCAACCCGCGCCTCGGCCTGTCGTACAACCTGTTCGGCGACGGCCGCACGGTGGTGAAGGCGACGGTCGGGCGCTACATTTCGGGCGGCAGCCTCGCGTCGAACGTCAACCCGGTGAACACGTCGGTGAACCAGGCGACGCGCGCGTGGACCGACACGAACCGCAACTATTATCCCGACTGCACCTGGAGCAATCCGGCGGCGAACAACGAGTGCGGCCCGCTGTCGAATCTCAACTTTGGCAAGGTCAACCCGAACGCGACCCGGTTCGACAAGGAAGTGCTCGAAGGCTGGGGCGTGCGGCCGTACAACTGGAGCGTCAGCGCGGGCGTCCAGCGCCAGATCGCGAACCGCGCGTCGGTCGACGTCTCGTACTTCCGCCGCTGGTACGGCAACTTCAGCGTCGTGGACAACCAGCTCGTGGGCCCGGAGGACTACGATCCGTTCTGCATCACCGCGCCGCGGAACGATTCACGGCTGCCGGTTGCCGGGCAGCAGATCTGCGGCTTCTACGACCTCAAGCCGGCGAAGGTCGGACAGTCGCAGAACCTCGTGCGCCTTGCGAAGCATTACGGCAAGCAGACGGAGATCTATAACGGCGTCGACGCGTCGGTGAACTGGCGTGGCAGGGGCCTGACGCTGTTTGCGGGTCTGAGCACCGGCCGCATCACGACCAGCCAATGCTTCGTTGTCGATGCGCCGGTCGTGTACCTGACGCCCACCGCCGTCGTGAGCCCGGCGACGCCGACAGGGACGAACGCGCAGAGTCCCACGGCCAACTGCGAGGTCGTGCCGCCATTTCTCGCCCTGTACAAGGGGTACGGCGTGTATCAGCTGCCGTGGTGGGGCCTGAGCGTCAGCGGGACCTACCAGGCCGTCCCGCAGCCGGCCAGCCAGGGCGCGCTCACGTCGATGACCGCCGACTACGTGGCGACCAACGCCGAAATCCGGCCCTCGCTCGGACGCGACCTTTCCGCCGGTCCCAACGCGACCATGACGCTCGAGCTGCTCAAGCCGTTCAGCGTGCTCGGCGGCCATACCAAGCAGCTCGACATGCGCGTCGCCAAGGTCCTGCGCTCGTCGGGCGACGCGCGCGTGCAGCTGTCGCTGGACATCTACAACGTCCTCAATTCAAACGACTGGCAGACGATCACGACGAGGTTCAGCTCGAATCCCGCCGCCAACCGGTGGCAGCGTCCGACGCTGATCCTGCAGGCGCGGTATTTCCAGATCGGGACGCAGATCGATTTTTAGCGCGAGTCATATCCCGGAGGTCAGCATGCGTAAGACAGGATTGCTCGTCGTCGTGGCGGCGCTGCTGCTCGGAGCCGCCTCGCTTCGTGCCCACCACGCCTTTTCGGCGGAGTTCGACCAGGCGAAGCCGATCAAGCTGTTGGGCGAGATCACCAAAGTGGAGTGGACCAATCCACACGCCTGGCTTCACGTCAGCGTCAAGGACGCCGACGGCAAGGTGGTGGCCTGGCGATTCGAAATGGGCGCGCCGAACGCGCTGCTGCGCGCCGGCTGGTCGAGAGACGACATCAAGCCGGGCACGGCGGTGACGATCAGCGGCTTCCGCGCGCGCTCGGGCGGGCCGGTGGGCAATGCATTCCAGGTCAGGCTGCCGGACGGCCGCGACCTGTTCGCCGTCTCGTCGTTCAAGAACGCCCCCAACTAGGGAGGCCGTCATGAACGTGCGCCTCTTCGTCATCGGGGCGGCGGCCCTGGCAGTCTCCGCCGCGTCATTGAGCCTGCCATTGCGCGCCGTCGGTCAATCGGCTCAGGCAGCGGCCAAGCCGGCGATCAGGCGGCTGCCGGATGGATCGCCTGACATTCACGGCACATGGATGCGAGTCGGCGGCGGTCTCAACGAGGCAAATCCGCCCGACAGCGAGCTGAAGGCCTTTGGTGTGCTCTCGGAGCCGCAGGGCTTCGGCCAGGGCCCGGTCGCTGCCGGCCCGGGCGGCGAGGTGGCGGAGCCCCGTGTGCCGAAGTACATGCCGAACCCGCGTCCGCCGCAGGGCATCATCGACCCGGCCGATCGGGTGCTTCCCTACACCCAGGAGGGGCGCGCGCGGCGGCTCGATTACGCCAGGAACATGTGCTGCCCGGCGAAGTCGCTCGCCTACCTCGAGCTGAGCGTGCGCTGTGCGCCGCCACAGCCCTGGGCGGGCGGAGGCGTCAACATCGTGCAGCGGCCCGGCCAGATGGCGATGTTCTTCGAGGCGAACCACCACACCCGCGTCTTCTACACCGACGGCCGTCCCCACCCGAGCCCGAACATACGCTTCTTCGGCGGTCATTCAACCGGCCGGTGGAAAGGCAACGTCCTCACCGTGGATACCACGAATCTCGATGGACGGGCCTACTTCGGGGTGGGAAATACATTCCCGCCCTTCAGTCAGGAGCTGCATCTCACGGAGCAGTTCACGGTGGTGTCGGACAGGCTGATTACGTTCGTCCTCACGTACGACGATCCGAAGACGTTCACCCGGCCCGTCAAGTCGGCAGGGTTCTTCTACCCTGCCAACGAGGACGAGGAGCTGTCGCCGGAGATGACGTGCCACGAAGGCAGCTATTCGATGCAGAACATCTTCGGTTTCTAGGGTGCGGGGGCGATGAGACCATCTGGAAGATTCGTGCTCGTGACGGGCGTCGGAATCCTTCTGTCCGCCGTTCTCGCATTCGCACAGACCCGGCCGCCCGCGGCGGCGACTCAGGTGCCGCGGACGTCTGACGGCAAACCCGACTTCAGCGGCATCTGGCAGGCGTTGAGCACGGCGGCGTGGGACCTCCAGGATCATTCCGCAGCGCTCTTCGGCACCGTCGGCGTGCCGCCGGGCCGCGGGGTCGTCGAGGGGAACGAGATCCCGTACAAGCCCGAGGCGCTGGAGCAGAAGAAGCAGAATTTCGCGAACCGTGCCACCGAGGATCCCGCCTTCGCCAAGTGTCTGCTGCCCGGCGTGCCGCGGGCCACGTACATGCCGTACCCGTTCGAGATTTCGCAGAACCCGGCACTGATCGGCATCCGGTATCAGTTCGCGCGGGCGGTGCGGACGATCGACCTCGCCGGCCGGTCACGCGAGTGGCTGAAGGGCTGGCCCGACTTCTGGATGGGTGACTCCCGCGGCAGGTGGGAGGGCGACACGCTCGTGGTCGACGTCCGCAAGCTGGATGAGCGGAGCTGGCTCGATCACGCCGGAAATTTCCACAGCGAGGAGCTGCACGTCGTGGAGCGGTATTCGTTCATCGACCGCGACCACATCCGGTACGAAGCCACGATCGAGGACCCGAAGGTCTTCACGCGTCCGTGGAAGATGACGATGCCGCTCTACCGCATCATCGACCCGCAGGCCGAAGTCTTCGAATGGGACTGCCGGTTCGATCAGGACAGCGAGAAGTACAAGGACGCCGTCCCCAAATAGGAAGGTCCGGCTAAAGCCGGACACTACGTACCACCTACTCGTACGTAGCGGCCGGCTTCAGC
Source organism: Acidobacteriota bacterium (assembly GCA_016184455.1). GTDB lineage: Bacteria > Acidobacteriota > Vicinamibacteria > Vicinamibacterales > UBA2999 > MELF01. Next base: position 28,254 of record JACPCS010000119.1, on the reverse strand, counting down.
CGGCCCTCATCGCCTCAGCGGATCCGGGGGCAGCGCGGGCTCGCCGAACTTCGCCGCGTCGATCGGCTCATTGAACCGGACGTCGGCAAACTCGAACGTGTCGCGCCCGTCCAGCCACGTGTACGTCCACCGGTGCGGGAACGTGATCCCGCCGACGTCACGATAGTCTTCATAGTCCACCTGCGTCGGCACCTTGCCGATCTGCGACGGCGTATAGCGGACGACGCGTGCCAGCAGGCCGGATTCGCGATCGAAGTACAGGCTTGCGAATGATCCTCTCGGGCCGCTCCCCTGCACGAGGAACACGCCGCGCCCCGCCACCTCGGTCCTCGGCCCGACGCGCAGCCCCGTGAGCGACTGCGCGATCCGCGCCGGAAACGTCAACAGGGCGTCGAGCCGCGCCCCGTCGAGCTCGCCGCCGCTCAGCGGGTACTTGCGCACCACGGCCAGCGGGATCGCGAACCACCCGGTACGGCCGTCGTAGGTGCGGACGCTCTCTCCGCTCGGCAGATGGCTGTGCATGGCCCGCTTGTCGGGCGCCTGCGCGTAGAACTCGAAGTGGCCGCCGCCGCCGAAGCTCCCGAATGCCTCGACCTTCCCCGTCGCCACGATGCTGGTAATGCCTGCCGCCTTCTCGGCGCCGCCAATCGCCTGAACATACCGGTCGAGGACATCGGTCACCGGCGGGACGCCGTTGCCTCTCGACACGACGTCATCGAGCTCGGTGATCGCCTCGCTGTAGAGGTTGTCGAGGCGCGGCGTCTGCACGGGGACGTCTCGGAGGCGGTGGCACGTCCAGCACGTCACCACCTGACGACCGGAAAAGTTGTCGCGGTTGATCGCCTGCATCATGAAGACCATCTGCCGGGCCGTGCGCTTTCTCGGATTGCTGTCGTCCTCCCACTTGACGCTCTCGGTGCCGGCACCCGGGTGACAGTCGCTGCAGCAGAGGCCGAGCGATGCCGACATCAGCCCCATCGTTCCCATGAACTCGTCGACCGTGAGTCCTTTGAGCGCCTGCACGTTCTTGAAGACGTCCTCGACCATCACGGGTGCGCCCGCGGCCCCGGCGGGTTGGCCCGTTGCCTGCTGCGCCGCAGACGAGGATGTCGGCGTGCTCCGGACGCCGAGTACCGTGAGGAATGTCACGCCGGCCAGCACGACGACGAAGCTGCCGATGACTGCCGGTCGCCTGATCGGCTCCCGCTCGGCGCGGCGGTCGAGAAACGGCAGCAGGAGGAGCAGCGTGATGATCAGGCCGGGAATGAGCACCGTCGCCACCGGTTCGAGCCGCCCCGGGAAGTACTTCAGCAGCTCGAACAGGCTCATGAAGTACCACTCGGGGCGTGGCACGTACGCGCCATCGGTCGGGTCTGCTGCGTTCTCGAGCGGCGCATTGAAGACGACGGCCACCGCCAGCAGCACGGCGAAGACGAGCGCGACCGCGAAGGTGTCCTTCACCGCGTGATACGGGTAGAACGGGGTCGACGGACCGGTCGTCGATTTCAATGGGCCTGAGATGCCGTGCCGCCGCATCAGGTACAGGTGGGCGATCGTGAAGGCAATCAGGCACGCCGGCAGGAGCAGGACGTGCGCCGCGTACCACCGCATCAGCGTCAATGCGCCCAGGTCGGCGCCTCCCTTCAGCAGTCCGCTGAGAAAGCCGCCGGCGATCGGCACGCTGCCCGCGACGTTGATCGTGACCGTCGTCGCCCAGTACGCCTTCTGATCCCAGGGCAGCAGGTAGCCTGTGAGGGCAAAGGCCAGGATGATCAGGAAGAGCAGCACGCCGACGATCCAGTTCACCTCGCGCGGCTTCTTGTACGACGCGAACGCGACGACCCGCAGCATGTGCACGAGGGCCGCGACGACGATGAAGCTCGCGCCGAAGGAGTGGAGGCCGCGCAGCACGCGGCCGAAGGTGACGCGCTCCACGATGAAGCGCACGCTGTCGTACGCGTAGTCGGGCGACGGGGAATAGAAGAAGGCGAGCGCGAGCCCCGTCACGAGCTGCATGGCGAGCAGGAACAGCAGGGTGCTGCCGGTGACGAACCACCAGCCGACGCCGCTCGGGAGCGGTTCGTCGAGCAGGTGTCGGATCAGGGCGCGGAAGCCCGTGCGGGAGTCGAGCCAGTCGCGCACGCGCTACGCCTGGACCATGACGCGATTGCCGTCCACGCGGGTGGCGATTTTCGCCAGCGGCTCAGGGGGAGGGCCGTCCATGACCGCGCCGGTCCGGTCGAAGACGCCGCCGTGGCACGGACACCTGAAGGCCTGCCCGTCCAGATCCCAACGGACGAGGCACCCGAGATGCGTGCACCGCGCATCGAACGCGGCCACCTCGGACTCTCCGGTCTTCACGAGGAAGATCGTCCGCCGCTCGAGCGCTTCGCGGTATCCATCCATTCGCATCACGGTGAGCGTGACCGGTGTCGGCTGGTTGTCGGGAAGATCGTGGAGCGCCGATGCCGCGAGCCAGTCCTCCTGTCGTCGAACGGTCGACGAGAGGACCGCACCGCCGCCGAGAACGCCGAGGATCCCCCCGATCGCGGTCAGAATGCCGGTGGTGATGGAGCCGAGCAGACGGCGACGGGTGACGTGTGGTGTGAGCGTCTCTGTTGGCACTCTGAGCCCGGGCGCGGAACGGATATCATAACGGCGCGTACGCGTCAAAAGAAGGAGACCCGCCATGCATCGACGTGTCTTGCCTGTTGCGCTCCTTGCGGTGTTGGCGATGCCCGCTGCGGTGCAGGTCCAGTCCGGCTGGAAGGTACGCACCGACGGCGGCCATGGGGCCTCTGCGCCGGACGCGGTTCCGGGTCTCACGTTCGCCGCCGCGGACAAGGGGTTCCGCGTGGCAGGCGGGCCTGGCGGAATCGTCTTCGATCCCGCGTACACGGCCCGCGGCGTCTACAGCGTGCGGGCGACCTTCACGCTGCTGAAGCCCAGCGCCACCGTCACCGACTACGGCCTGTTTTTCGGCGGCGCGGATCTCGAGGGGGCGGCGCCGACGTACGTGTATTTCACGATCGCGCACGATGGCGCGTTTCAGCTCCGCCATCGCGCCGGTGCTGAGGTTCATGAGATCGACAAGTCGCTGCACTTCGCCATTCGGAGGCCGGATGCGAGTGGAAAATCGACGAACACGCTCGAAGTGCAGGTGGCACCGACCGCAGTGTCCTATCTGATCAACGGCGCCGTCGTCCACGCGACGCCGACGCGGGCCGGTACGGGGTCCTACACGGAGGGCGAGAAGGCCTACGGGATTGCCGGCGTCCGGGTCGACGGTCCGGTTGATGTCCAGGTTGAGGGGTTCGAGGTCAACACGAAGTTCGTCCCGCCGGTCCGCGGCCAGTAAGCGTCCGCTCAAGACGCTCGACCGGGTCCTGTCGAAGGCGGGCCTCGGATCCCGCGTCGACGCGGCACGCTGGATCCGTGCGGGGCGTGTGAAGGTGAACGGCCGCGTGGTGCGCGACCCCGATCACTGGATCGACATGGCGCGCGATCGCGTGCGTCTCGACGGCAAGCCGCTGCAACCGCGGGAGCGGGTCTACCTCCTGCTCAACAAGCCGGCCGGGTACCTCACGACCTACCGCGATCCGCAGGGCCGTCCCACCGTGTACGACCTGATCGCCGACGTCGGCACCTTCGTGTCACCCGCCGGGCGCCTCGACCTCGAGACGTCGGGGCTGCTGCTGATGACGAACGACAATCAGCTCGCCGAGCGGGTGACCAATCCCATCTCGCACGTGCCGAAGACCTATCGAGTGAAGGCCTCCACCAGACTGACCGACGAGCAGCTGCAGCAATTGCGCGACGGTGTCGAACTCTCGGATGGTCTCACGCGCCCCGCACGGGTTGCCCTGGTGCGCGATACCGAGACGCACACGCAGTTCGAGATCACGCTCACCGAAGGACGGAACCGCCAGGTGCGCCGCATGGTGGAAGCGCTGGGCGCCGAGGTCCTCAAGCTCGTGCGCGTGAGGATCGGGCCTGTCGGCATCGGCACCCTGCCCATCGGGAAGTGGCGACCGCTGACCCGTGCCGAGGTGCGGCTGATGAAAGGGGCATGACCGGTACCGCTGCGCTATTGCGCCTTCTTTGCATGCAGCCCTTGACGACGTCGGCCGTCGGTCTTAGTCTTGCCCTTGCCCTGCAACGTGACCGAGTCCTGGAAACCGCAGGGGCACCACGGACGAGGGTCAGATGAGAGACAGGCCGCTTCAGGCCTTCCCGGTGCGAGCGCTGACGATCGGGTTGGCCGGGTTGGCGTTCACCGTGTCTCTGGGCGTACGAGCGGGTGCATCTGCGGAGGCACGGGCCGCGCGCGCGGGCGTCGCCCAATCCTCGCCCCCGGCCGCCGCCGTGTCCCCCGTGTCGAGCCATCGTCGGACGATCGATCGCTACTGCGTCACCTGCCACAACCAGAAGCTCAAGACGGCCGGCCTGATGTTGGATGCAGCCGACGTGGCCAACCCCGGCACAGGCGCCGAGGTCTGGGAGAAAGTCGTGCGCAAGCTGCGCACGAGCACCATGCCGCCGCCCAACATGCCGCAGCCGTCGGCCGAAGAGCGGGGAGCCCTGCAGGCGTGGCTGGAGACGGCGCTCGACGAGGTTGCCGCCGCCAGGCCGAATCCAGGACGCACGGAGACGCTGCGGCGTCTCAATCGCACCGAGTATCAAAACGCGATCAGAGACCTGCTGCTCCTCGAGATCAACGCCGGGTCGCTCCTGCCGCCTGACGAAAGCGGCCACGGCTTCGACAACGTCATCGTCGGCGATTTGCCGCCAGCGCTGCTGGATCGATATATCTCGGCTGCGCAGAAGATCAGCCGCCTGGCGACCGGCAGCGCGCAGGGCTCGCTCCAGAGCGACATCATCCGCGTCGCGCCCGACCTCACGCAGGAGGAGCATGCCGCCGGGCTCCCGATCGGCACGCGGGGCGGGGCGTCGATCCGGTATACGTTCGCGCAGGACGGCGAGTACGACATTCAGTTCTATCTGGCGCGCAGTTACGCCGGAGACATCGAAGGGCTGAGGGGCACCGAGCCGCACGAGATACGGCTGCTGCTCGACCGGAAGCCGGTTGGGACGATGACGGTCCAGAGGCCGCCCGATGGCGACGATTCGCTGCTCGACCGGAACCTGAAGATTCGCGTGCCCGTGACGGCGGGGCCGCACGAACTGGGTGTCACGTTTCTCCGGAATTCCTCGTCGCTGCTCGAGACGGCGCGCCAACCCCTCCAGGCGCACTTCAACGAACGGCGCCATCCGCGGATTACGCCGGCGATCGCCCAGGTGTCGATCACCGGGCCGTATGCGACGCGGGGTCCGGGCGACACGCCGAGCCGCCGCCGGATCTTCGTCTGCCGGCCGGCCGGGCCGAGCCAGGAAGACGCGTGCGCACGGCAGATTCTCTCGACGCTGATGCGGCGCGCGTACCGCCGGCCGGTGACCGAGGTGGACCTGGAACGGCCGCTGGCGTTCTATCGGGAAGGCAGAACGGCAGGCGGCTTCGACGCCGGCATCGAGCGGGCCGTAAGCGCCGTGCTGTTCAATCCGGAATTCCTGCTGCGCGTCGAGGCGGATCCGACTGGCGTGAAGGCGGCCGTCCCCTACCGCGTCAGCGATCTCGAGCTGGCGTCGCGCCTCTCCTTCTTTCTCTGGAGCAGCATCCCGGACGAGGAGCTGCTCGACGCGGCGATTCGGGGTGAGCTCCGCCGGCCGGACGTGCTCGAGAAACAGGCGCGCCGGATGCTCGCCGATCCGCGCTCGTTCAACCTGGCGAGCAATTTCGCGGGACAGTGGCTCCGGCTGCGGAATCTCGACTCGGTCAGCCCGGACCAGCGCCTGTATCCGGACTTCGACGACAACCTCCGGCAGGCGTTCCGGCAGGAAACCGAGCTCTTCGTCGACAGCGTGCTGCGCGAGGATCGCAGCGTGCTCGACCTGCTCGAGGCGGACTACACCTTTCTGAACGAGCGCCTGGCGAAGCACTACGGCATTCCGGGTGTGTACGGCAGCCGATTCCGGCGCGTGACGCTGGACCCCGACAGCAGGCGCGGCGGTCTGCTGCGGCACGGGAGCATCCTGTCGGTCACGTCCTACGCGACGCGGACCTCGCCGGTGATTCGCGGCGTGTGGGTCTTGAGCAATATCTTCGGCGCGCCGCCGCCGCCTCCGCTCCCGAACGTGCCCGCGCTCGACGGATCGGTGCCCGCCAACCTGCCGATCCGGGAGCGGCTGAGCGCCCATCGCAAAGACCCCGTGTGCGCGAGCTGTCATCGAACGATCGACCCGGTGGGATTCGTGCTGGAAAACTTCGATGCGGTCGGCCGGTGGCGTGAGCACGACGGAGACAACGGAACCATCGACGCCGAGGGAGGCCTGCCCGGCGCCGGCACCCTCAACGGCGTGGCTGGCCTGGAAGCAGCATTACTCCGGCACCCTGAGCTGTTCGCGGGAACGCTGACAGAAAAGCTGCTCACGTTCGCCCTGGGACGCGGCGTCGAGTCCTACGATGCACCCGCGGTCCGGAAGATTCTCCGCGAGGCCCGGCCCGATGGCTATCGCTTCTCGTCGCTGATCCTTGGAATCGTCAAGAGCGTGCCGTTTCAGATGAGGAGAGCGTCATGATCATCACGAAGAACGCGCTGCCGCGGCGCACGTTCCTGAGAGGCCTGCAGGCCACCCTCGCCCTGCCTCTGCTCGACGCGATGATTCCGGCGGCGACGGCCCTGGCCCAGACGCCGGCCAGGCCGGTGCGGCGGCTCGGCTTCGTCTACATCCCGATGGGATGCGACCACGGCCGCTGGACGCCGGCGGGTCAGGGCACACTCGGTGAGTTGTCGCCCATTCTGGCGCCGCTCGAGGGCGTCAAGGAGCAGCTGACGGTCGTCACCAACCTCAGGCTGGAACAGTCCTACCCTGGCACGCACGACACCGCGAACGCCGGGTTCCTGAGCGCGGCCTTCGCCAAGCACACGGAGAGCTCCGACTACTATCTCGGCACCACCGTCGACCAGGTGGCGGCGAAGCAGATCGGCCGCGACACGCAGCTCCCGTCGCTCGAGTTGGCGATGGACCTGAACCCGCTCGCCGGCGTGTGCAACAACGGGTACGCCTGCGTCTATCAGAACTGTCTCTCGTGGTCGTCGCCGACGACCCCGCTGCCGTCCGAAGCGCATCCGCGCATCGTCTTCGAGCGGCTCTTCGGCGAAGGCGACAGCGCCGACGGCCGGCGCGCGGCGCTGCGCGCGCGCGCCAGCCTGCTCGATTCGTTCAGCGACGACATCGCACGGCTCAAACGGCGAGTCGGGACGACCGACCGCGCGCGCGTCGATCAGTATCTGGACACCATTCGCGAGATCGAGCGTCAGATCCAGCGCGCCGAGGCCGGAGCGGCCACCAATCCGACGCCCGATCTGGATCGCCCGATCGGCGTCCCGGCGGCGTTTGCCGACCACGCGAAGCTGCTGTTCGACCTCCAGGTCCTGGCGTTCCAGGCCGACATCACGCGGGTGGTGACCTTCCAGCTCGCGCGGGAGCTGAACAACCGCACGTATCCGGAAATCGGCGTTCCCGACCCGCACCATCCCACGAGCCATCACGGCAACGATCCGGAGAAGCTCGCGAAGATCGCCAAGATCAACACGTTCCACGTCTCGCTCTTCGCGCAGTTTCTCGAAAAACTGAAGTCCACGCCGGACGGCGACGGCTCGCTGCTCGACAACACCGTCTACCTGTACGGAAGTGGATTGGGCAACTCCAGCATCCACGACCACGAGAACCTTCCCATTCTCGTCGCGGGCGGCGCCGCGTGCGGTATGAAGGGTGGCCGTCACATCCGGTACGAGACCGGCACGCCGCTGGCCAACCTCCATCTCACGCTGCTCGACCGGGTAGGGGTCAGGCTGGACAAGTTCGGAGACAGCAGCGGCAAGCTCGAGGAGCTCTTCGAGCCGGTCGCGGTGTAGACGCGGTAGCTGCGGGAGACGGCACATGCATTGGCAACGAATCGCTGGACTCGCTCTCCTGATGGTCGGCGTGGCCGGGGCGTCGGTGGCGGCCGAGAACCCGACGCTTGCGGATGCGGCGGAACGGCGGAACACCGCGCTCGTTCGCACGCTCCTGGCTGCCCGCGCCGACGTCAACACCGCGCAGGTCGACGGCATGACCGCGCTGCACTGGGCCGTCTACCATGACGAGGCGGAGATGGCAGGGCTGCTCGTGCGATCGGGCGCCAACGTCAACGCCACGAATCTCTACGGCGTGCCTCCGTTGTCGCTCGCCGCCATGAATGGCAACGGGGCGCTCGTCAGACTCCTGCTCGAGGCCGGCGCCGACGCGAACGCGTCGCAGCCGGGCGGAGAGACGGTCCTCATGACGGCGGCGCGCGCGGGGAGTGTCGACGCCGTGAAGGCGCTGCTGGCCCGCGGCGCCAACCCGAACGCGCGGGAGCGGCGCGATCAGACGGCGCTGATGTGGGCGGCGGCCGAGGGGCACGCCGCGGTCGTGCAGGCGCTCATCGACGGCGGCGCGGATGTCCGCGCCAGGCTGAAGTCCGGATTCACCCCGCTCTTCTTTGCCGTGCGTGAGGGCCACATCGAGGTGACGCGGACGCTCCTCGAGGCCGGGGCGAATGTGAAGGAGACGCTGCAGCCCGGAGACGATCGATCCGCGGTGGAGGTCATCGGGAAGTACGACGATCCGGCCCAGAAAGGCACCAGTCCGTTGCTGATGGCCGTGGAGAACGGCCACTTCGAGCTCGCCGTCGCCCTGGTCGACGCCGGGGCCGATCCGAACGACCGTCGGACCGGATTCACGGCGCTCCATGCGGTGACCTGGGTGCGCAGGCCCGACGCCAGCGACGCGGGCGATCCACCGCCTATCGGATCGGGACGTCTGACGAGCCTGCAGTTCGTCCGCGCGCTCGTGGAGGGGGGCGCGAACGTGAACGCGCGTCTGGAGAAGGGCGCCCCGAAGGCACCGTATGCGGCAACCCTGCTCGAGCCGGAAGGCTCGACGCCGTTCCTGATGGCGGCCGACCGGGCGGACGTCCCGCTGATGCGTGAGCTGCTCGAGTTGGGGGCCGACCCGCTGCTGCCGAATGCCGACAACACCACGCCGCTGATGGCCGCGGCGGGCCTCGGCACGGCGAACCCGCTCGAGGAGGCCGGCACGGAAGCCGAGGCGCTGGAGGCCGTGCAGCTGCTGCTCGAGCGCGGCGCGGACGTGAACGCCGTCGACAGCAACGGCGACACCGCGATGCACGGGGCGGCGTACGGCAACTTCCCGGCGATCGTGCAGCTGCTGACGGACCGCGGCGCCGACATCAACATCTGGAAGCGGCAGGACACCGCGGGACGAACGCCGCTCTTCATCGCCGAGGGCTACAAAGCGGGACGACCGCAGCCGTCCAAGCCGACCATTGACGTGCTCCGTCGTCTCATGGTGGCCGCCGGCGTTCCCACCGACGGCCCGCGGCCGCGGATCATCGACATCTACGAGCGGGTGCCCGAGCCGCCCAAAGACCCGACGAAACCATAGGAGCATCAGGGATTCGCGCCGCGTCGCGACGAGCGAGCGTGAGGCTCTGTTTCCGGCCGTTTTTCGCGACGGGTTCTTCGTCCGCTCCCGTCCATTTCGCTGGGGTCACGCGCAACCTGTCTCATTGTGTCTCACCTGGTGGGACCGTTTGCGACCTTCAGCGCCGCTCGGTAAGCACCTCCGTTTCCGCTAGAGATGCCTTCCGCCGGAGGGATGGCGTAATCGTCTCGGTAGCGGCCCACAGCCACGGCGACGGGAACGGGTACAATCGGCGGGAGAGGACCATGGAGATTACAGTCGACATCCCCGCGCCGCTCTCCGGCCAGTCCACTGAGGAACTGGCTAGGCGCGCGCGACTGCTGCTCGTCATCGATGAGGTGCGTGCGGGCCGCTTGACGCGGGCCGGAGGGGCGCACGCCCTGGGCATGACACTCGACGACTTCCTGATCGAAGCCGGTCGCCACGGACTCTACGCCATCGACCACGACGTCGATGATTTCAAGCAGGAGCTCGACGCCATCAGCAGGGGCCGGCGCTGAGCGGGCGCGCCTCGCGTGGTGGTCGTCGCCGATAGCTCGCCGCTCATCTACCTCTCGCGCGTCGGACTCCTTCACGTACTCGCGGCACTCTTCGGCGAGGTCGTTGTGCCGCGAGTCGTCTGGGATGAGGCGGTCGAACGGCGACCGTCAGCGCCCGGCATCGACGCACTCCGGCGAGCCCGTTGGATCCGTGTCGTTGACAATCCCTTGCCTGAGGTGGACCTGGGGCTGGATCCTGGAGAAACGGCAGCCGTCCTCCTCGCGGAGTCCCGGCACGCAGATCTACTGCTCATCGACGAGCGCATAGGCCGGCGGGTGGCGCAGGAGCGGGGTCTCGTCGTGCGCGGAACACTCGGCGTACTCGTTCAGGCGCGACAATCTGAACTATTGCCTCGGCTCAAGCCCGTGCTTGACGCGCTCGTGGCCGAGGGCTTCCGCGTCGCTCCTGCTCTCGTGCGCGAGGCGCTCGCTCATGTCGGTGAAGGTGCAGAGCCCCCGACCTCGATACCGGCGGATCGCACGTGACGTGCGGTTCCACCAACGAGGGGAGCCTTTGATTACCGTTTTGCCTCGTGCCGGTGCTCGGCGAGGTGCTGCCTCAGTGCATCGGTGCCCTTGGCGCATCCGCGCAGTGATCGCCATCCAGCGTGACGCCCCGCAGGGCGTGCGCGTGTGATGCGTGACGATGTCGATCGCTGACGGGGCTCGCTGATTCGAAGCCGCATTGTCGGACGTCTGCTGATGCCCGTATGACTGCATCTTACCGCCAGGCGCTTCGGTTGGGCGCGTCGATGCGGTTACAATCGCGGACGACATTCCCGAGACTACGGCCGTGATCCCACGCCAGGGTGTACCTATGTGGGCCTACTCGTTCACAGTCGAACCGGACGATAACGGCACTCTCCTGGTGTCGTTTCCGAGTATTCCAGAAGCCCACACGTTCGCGGATGACGAGAATCAGGTCAGAAGGCGTGCCACGGACTGCGTGTTGACGGCACTCGAGGGCTACATGAGGGACGGACGCCCGCTTCCCGTGCCAACACGAGGGTCCATCGGACGAGCGGTGCAGTTGCCGCCGGAGGTGATTGCCAGGATCGAGCTGTACGAGGGTATGCGGAATTCCCGCGGCTGACAGAAGGTGGCCATGCCGGGTCGTAACGAACCATGTCCATGCGGTAGCGGACGGAAGTACAAGCACTGCTGCCTGAAGGCGCAGGAGCAGGCTGACTTCCTGTGGCGGCAGATGCGCGCAGCGGAGGGGAGGCTGGTACCCGAGCTGCTCCAACTGTCACTGAAGGAGTGCGGTCCTGCGCTCGTGGGAGCGGCGCTCGACGAGTTTTTTCTGTGGGATGGTGTGCCCGAAGATTACGACCAGACGAACGAGTTCAGCCAGTTCTTCGTTCCGTGGTTCGTGTACGAGTTCGTTGACGACCCAGATGACCCGGATCGAGTGGCCAATGCGCCTGACGAGTCACTGGCGTCGCTGTACCTCGGGCGCTACCGTGAGCGTCTGTCCGCTACCGAGTGTGCGTTTCTCGAAGCGGCGGCGATCAGCCAGCTCAGTTTCTACGCGGTCATGCGCGCGGTGCCGGGACATGAGATCGCGTTGCGCGACGTGCTGACCGGCGCTGAGGTCGTCGTGAAGGAACGCAGCGCATCGGGCATGGTAAAGGCGGGCGCGTTGCTCTTCACGCGCGTGGTCAGCGTGCAGGGGACCTCGATTATGAGCGGTTGCGCACCGCTTGTCATCCCTCCGGAGTGGCATCTCCCGATACTCGACTTTCGCAAACGGTTTGCGCACGGCAAAGGTCGTATGCTCACACCGGACATGGTGCGGGAGATCGACATCGAGCTCCGGGAGCTTTACTTCTACATCGAGGACCAGGTCTGGAACCCGCCGCTGCCGGAGCTCCGCAACACGGATGGCGAACGGCTCGTCCTGACGACGCTGACGTATCGACTGCGGTGCAGCCCGTCGGCGGCGTTCGATCGATTGAAATCGCTGGCTCGTGCCTCGAAAGGCGAGGTAACGCAGCTCCTGTCCGAGGCGGAACTGGACGAGACCGGCAAGCTGCTGGCCGTGATGATTCCGTGGAGCAAGAGAGGGAACCGCCTTCACCAGGAGTGGGACAATACGACGCTCGGCACGCTCGAGATCGACGGCGATCGGCTGCAGGTGCATGTCAACTCGAATGCTCGTGCGCGGCGCATCGAGCGCGAGGTTGCGAAGCGGCTCGGCACCGATGCCGTGCTGGAGTCGCGTACAGCCGATCCAGTCGAGAAGCTGCTCGCCGAACGCAAGGACGTGCCCCGCGATCGGATCGCTGACCGTGAGCAAGAGGAATTGCAGCAGCGGCCCGAGGTCCAAGAGTTCCTGCGGCAGCAAGGTGAGCGCCACTGGGAAAGTTGGCTCGACACACGTCTGCCCGCCCTTCGCGATCAGACACCCCGGCAGGCTGCGGCCACTCCAGAGGGACGCGAGCGACTCGAAGCGCTGTTTGCCGAGTTCGCCTGGATGGGTGAGCGTCAGCAGAACCCGATGTCACCGGATGTGGCGGCGCTGCGGGCGAAGCTTGGATTGAGCTGAGTCAGCGCCCACCAACGCTCCTCTCCTCAGCGTTGCACATGACGGCTTCTGCGGCGCGGTGCTCGACGCGGCCGGTCCGCCGGCTTGGTACGTGTAAGACGGCTGCCCGCGGGTCCTTGTGGCCCAATTAGCGACGCACGCGATCGATCGTCCACGTCTTGGACGCGACCATTCGTGAATCGGATTCGGAATTCAATCCAGCGGCGGCCCCGCTTGCCCGTGTCGTCGCTCGTGTAGATGAGGATGTCGCCATGCGCGTTGGACACCGTCGTCCACCAGCTCTTGATCGATTTCAGATGGAAGCTCGGAAACTGACGCGGCGTCTTGACGGCCTTGTACTTGTGTCGCTGTCGGCGAAGGCGCCCGTCCTCGGTGATCTCGTAGTTCTCCATCAAACCACCGAACCCCTCGTCGCCCGGATCGACAAGTGACAGCAGGTTCTTCGTCTGGAAGAGCGCGTCCTGGTGGTGCGGCAGGGGGTAGCGGCACCGGACGTAGTCGAACATCCCCACGTCTTGAATTCAGCCTCGCAAACTGAAGCCAGGTCCTCCTGCACGACGATAGCATCGTCACCCGAGCATCCGAACGCGCGCGCGTCGACCGCGAGCATCGGACAGGATGAGCTGTATGCGCGCCAGTGGCGTTCGAATTCGCCCGCGTGTCTCATTCGTGTCTCATCGAGACGCCGCGAACTGGCCGAGGTGTTCGCTAACCTGCTTAATGTCAATCGGTTGCCGGCAGTCGATGCCGCGGCCGATAACGTGGCCCGAACCCGGTTGATCGGCTCCGATCACAAAACGCCGCCAAGTTGTTGTCGTGGAATGGATTAGTTGGCTGGGAGGCAGGGACGATTTCCGCAACTGGTTGGGGCTGGGCCTGGAGGCCCGCGAAAGGGCATGAAAATCGTGGGGATTGGGCAGAATGGCGATGCTGGGCTGGGAGCGGCGAGATCGAGATTAGCCATGGAGCAATCGAGGCCGAGCAATTGTTTGACCCGGAGCGTGCGTGATTGACCGAATAATTGAGCGTCGTTGATCTTCGGTGGAACAACGATAGCTCGCGACCCTGAGTGATGCGAGGAGGCACGCTCTCCGCTCCCACGAGGAGATACCGATACCGTACCAGATCGCGGGGATTGACGTGCACAAGAAGATGTTGGCCGTCGTGGTGGCCGACGTCGAGGTCGAAGACGACTACCACTGTGAACGGCTGAAGGTCGGGACCAGCCCCGCGCAATTGCGCGCGCTCGCCGACTGGCTGGTTGAGCGTGAGGCCTAATACATCCAACCGTTTCACCAACTTCATCGATCAAGCGACTTGGCTCCTGTTGGCTCTGGAGGCGCTGGTGGACAGTCGTGTTCCATGTTCCCGGTCGCTTTCCGAAGAGAGGCTGCCGACCCGGTCAGTCTTCAGAACAAGAACTTCAGCGCCAACTGCACGACGCGCGGATTGCCGGCCGCGGTGATGGTGCCGAACGCCGCCGACCCAACGGTGGTGTTCGGCGCCAGGAACGGCGGCGTGTTCGTGACGTTAAATACCTCAGCTCGGACCTCTAATGCCCTGGCGCCAGACAACGGCACACGACGCATCACCGCGAGGTCGAGATTGCGATAGGCGGGTCCCCGAACCGGATTTCTGGAGCTCGTGCCTACGGTGAACGCGGGCGCTGGCACGAAGGCGCTGGTGTTGAACCACCGATTGACAGATCGCTCGCCAGCAGGGAGCGTCGGGTTGCCGACCAGGTTCGGACGCTGTGTGCCGAACCCGGCGAATGCGTTGTTGTTGGTCGTCTGCGTCACGGCGAGCGGCATGCCGGATTGCAGCGTGAGCACGCCGGTCAGCGTCCAGTCGTTGACGAGCGCCCCCATCACGCCGCCCGCGCGGCTCCGCCGGCCGTCGCCAAACGGGATGTCCCACACTACCGATGCGACGAAGACGTGAGGAATGTCCCCCGTCGAATAATCGCGTTCGCGCTTTCGGTTGAAGCTGTCCGCGACTGGGAGGTTGGCGACTGGCCCGGTCAGAATCGAGGCGTCGAACACCGACGAGGCATCGTCCATCAGCTTCGACCGGGTGTAGCTCACGAGATATGAGAGCCCGCGCGAGAAGCGCTGTTCGAGCTTCGCGTACACGCCGTGGTAAATGGTCGTGCCCACGTTGTTCCGATACAGGCTCACCGCCGTGTACTGCGGGTAGGGCTTGAGCAACTGCGCGACCGTGATCGTCGGGTCGCCGAGCGACGACGAGCGTGGGATGGTGCCGAAGTACGGATTGGGCACGCGCTGCAGGAGCGAGGCGCCTTGTGCGAGTTGCTCGACGCTCAGCTGATTCAGGTTGGTATCCGGAAGGCCGACGCGGGTGATCTTCGACCCGACGTACGCGATCTCGACCGCGATGTAGGAGGCGAGTTCCCGCTGCACGGACGTGTTCCACTGCTGGACGTACCCGGACCCGAGATCGCGATCAACCGAGAACACGCCCTGACCGATGCCCGCATCGGGCGTCAGCGGAATCGGCGCGACGCTGGGACCTGCCGCGAGCGTAAATGCGGGTGTGATGTTGTCCAGCGTCCGCTGCGACACGGTTTGGAGAAACGGAAAGACCGGCGTCGTGAACGGCGTCGTAATACCCGCCATCTCGATCCAGACCAGCCCGTAACCGACGCGTGCGACGGTCTTGTCGGTGATGCGTCCGACCATCCCCAGCCGCGGGCCGAAGTTCAGCTTGTGAAGCTGCCGGGCGGCGCGTGGCTGGCCGGCGCGCCCGAGAAACTCGAGCTGGCGCGTCTCCAGGTTGAAGACCGCCGCCTGGTTGTTCTCCTCCGTGGACGGGAAGTTCAGCGTGTACCGGACGCCGGCGTTGACCGTCAGGCGATTGGAGAGCCGCCAGTCGTCCTGGACGAAGTATTCCTGGAAGTGGGCGCGATTGCGGATCTCCTCCTGTTGGAGATCAATCGAGAACTGCTGCACCTGCCCCAACAGGAAGCTTGCGAGCGGGGTGCCCGTATTCGGCGTTCCCGGGAGATCGCTGAACAGGTTGCTGAACGTAAAGGACCCTGTTGGTGCCGGCGGCTGCAGCACATTGAGGCGTTCCCACCGCCAATCAGCGCCCACCTTGATCGTGTGCCGACCCTTCAGCCAGGTGAGCGTGTCGGCGATTTCGGTCACGCTGGTGCTGAAGTCTGTCGCGGTATTCGATGGCGATCCGAGCTGCTGATAGCCGCCGATGAGAAACGTCGGCAAGGTATTGGGAAACTTCGCGGTCGAGGGAATGCCGGGCAGGTTCAGGGCCGATGACGCCGAGCTACTGAGCTGCGCCGCGGTTCGGCCCACCGCCCGGCGCGTGTCGCCGATGCGGAGTTCGTTCAGCAGAGTACTCGAGAAGGTGCGCTGATAGCTGGATGCGAACGACCACGACGTCGTGTCCTGTGGCCCCAAGGTGCCTGACGTCACGCCGCTGCCGTCGGGCAGGGGTGTCACCGGGAGGAACTCCTCCTGGAATCGCGTGAGCCTGCCAAACATCTGGTCGCGATTCGTGAACCGATGGTCGATGCGGAGGCTGAACTGATCCTGGTCAACGGTTTCGTTCTCGGTCCGCCGATAGTTGTTGGCCGTCCCTGCGCTCGTCGGCAGCGGGTACCGTTCCAGCAGGGCGCGCGCGACGGGGTCCATACGCTCCACCGGGATGGTGCCGTCCGGGAAGGCCGTCCGCGTCACTCCGCCGCCGCCGCAAGTCGTCGTCGCGGGGTCGTAGATGGCCGGCACCCGTCCCGCAATTGCCTCCGTGAAGATGCCCTGCCGCTGGAGCACGGTAGGCACGGTGGAAATCACCGTCCGTCCGATGGTCTGACGCTGCCCCTGATAGTCGATGAAGAAGAACGTGCGATCGCGGCGAATCGGTCCGCCCAGCACGCCTCCAAACTGGTTCCGGCGAAACTGCGGCTTGACCGCATTGCTCGACGCGAAGAAATTGCGCGCGTTCAGGGCCTCGTGACGAAAGAACTCGAAGAGCGTTCCTCGAAGCGCATTGCCTCCCGACTTCGTCGTCAGATTGACGACACCTCCATTGAAGCGGCCGAACTCCGCAGGCGGGCTGTTGCTCTCGATCTTGAACTCCTGAATGGCATCCACGTTCGGGAAGAAGGCAACCTGCCCGGGCTCGGGCTGCAACACGGAGATACCGTCGAACAAATACTCGTTGGTGCGCGGACGTCCGCCGTTGATGCGCGGGAGCGGCGCCGCAGGCGGTGGAGGCACCGCCACGCCGGGCGCCAGGCTCGCGAGCGCAATGAAGCTGCGGCCATTGAGCGGCAGGTCGACGATCTTTCTGTTGTCGATGACGTGGCCAAGCCCGGAGGCTCCGCTGCGGAGCAGTGGCGCGTCAGCCCTCACCGTCACGGCCTCGGTCACGCTGCCAACTTCCAGTTGCAAATCCAATCGCACCGTTTCGCCGGTCGCGAGCCGGACGCCCTCACGGATCAACGTTCGGAAGCCGCTCACCTCCGCACGGACGCGATACGTGCCTGGCGGCAAGGCAGGAATTGAGTAGCCGCCATCGGTGCCGGTGACTGCGGTGCGCGTCAGGGCCGTGCCGACCTCCGTCGCAGTGAGGAAAACCCCCGGCACAGAGTCACCCGCTTGGTCGATCAGCTGTCCGGAAAGCGCGCCCGCTCCGAGTTGCGCGTGAATGGACGTCGCGGCGAACCACACGACAAGGGCGACCGCGCACAACAGTCGCCTCCCTCGTCCGACCATCTGCCCTCCAGAAGTGCAAACTGTAAGTTGCATCGAAGCGATAATCAACTCGGCTCAAATCGGCTCAATCATGTTCTACACTGCTTACGGTGCTTCGTTCGGAGGATGAGCAATCTGACGGAGGTCGAATGGCGCCATTGACGATAAGAGCGGCGGCCGAGCGGCTCGGTGTCGGCTATTCCACGTTCAAGCGATGGGTTCATGCGGGGCGCGTGCGGACGGTTCGGACCGAAGGCGGTCATCACCGCGTCTCGGAAGCGGAACTCGATCGTCTGGCTGCACATCAGCAGCCGGACGCGAAGCCGCACGATCGCGTGAGCGAGGACGACGAAGGACTCGCAGGGCTGAGTGCCCGCAACCGCCTTCACGGATTCATCGACGAGGTCCGGATCGACGGCCTGCTCGCCCAGGTCCGACTCCGTGTGGGAGATCAGTCGCTGACAGCAGTCATCACTGCTGACGCGGTGAAGTCATTGAAGCTGCGACGCGGAGACGACGCGATCGCGGTGATCAAGTCGACGGAGGTGATGATCGCGCGTTCTGCCGAACGCAAGATACCGAGTCAGCACGTCGGGTCCCGCCGGTCGACTCGGCGCCGCTGAGGGCGGATTGAGGACCTGCGCTCCGGGCCCACCGAAAGGAACCCGAACACAGAACAGGTGCTGGCGTCTGCCACCGCCCTTCGTGACTCACTTCGATCGATCCTGCCTGAGGCCGGATGGCGGGCTGGAAGTCAGGCAGCATCAGGGGCCTGTCCCTCTCGGCGAACCCTTGTGGGATTCGAACCGTCGCCGCAACGTCGGCATTCGATAAGTGCCGGTGCGTCAGAAGGTTAGGGCATGTCCATCCGCCGAGCGGCTGTGCACCCATGGGGGTGGTATATGTCTGGTAAATAGTTGTTAATAAATGACTTATCTGTGTGTGGCTGGGTGTCAGGGACGGAATTCGCAACTGGCTGCTGACGGCCGCATGATGCCCTGTCGCCCAACTTGTTCGTGATCCCTAATACTTTCCGCGAAAAACTGGTCCACTGGCCGACCGCTTCTACCCGGCCTGTCCGAAATTTGTATACATGTTTCGGACACATAGGACATTGCTGAACGATGGCGCACGTCACGCCAGACGGTGCCCCCGGGCCGATCCGCGTCTCCGGACAACACAGATGGATCGCCGTCAGGGCAAAGTTCCCGTTCCGGAGGAGTTTGACGGTTCAACGTGGACCAAGACGTCAGCCACCCACGGCAACTCGCGTTTCACAGTCGCACGCACGTGTCCACCTATCGCGTGGGATGCGGCGATCGTCAGTGTCGAATCAACTTCGATGTGCAAGTCGATGTGATACTGCAAGCCTGTCTTTCGTGCGAACACCTTATCGATGCCTCGAACGCCCGCGACCGATCTCGCTATCTTCAGAACCTCGGCGGTCAGTTCTGGCTCCGGCATGGTGTCTACGAGTTCGAGCGATGCGTCCCGCAGAACGCGAAGGCCAGTGATGCTGACGACGATGCCGACGACGAACCCGCCGTAGTGATCGGCGGCTAGAAACCGGACCGGGTCGTAGGTTGCGAGGGCAACGGCAATGAGAGCGGCGAGTGCGGACAAGATATCGACGGCATCATTCCAAGCGTCGGCGATCAGCGCCGAGCTACGGAGACGGCGACCCACACGGAACTTCACGGACGACATGATCCCGCGCAGCACGATCGCGCCAACGAGCGCAGCTGCAGCATTGACGCCTGGCGGCGCATGCTTCGCTCCAACGGCCTGCAGGGACTGGTAGCAGATGATCACGCCGGCCGCCGCGAGGATCACGCCGACCACAAACGCGGACAAGGTTTCAAAACGCCCATGTCCGTACGGGTGATTCTCATCAGCTGGTCGCGCGGCGACGCCCATCCCGATCAGGACGATGCTCGAAGCGAGCACATCGCCAGCGAACTCGAACCCCGTCGCGACGACCGACGTCGAGTTGGTCAGCAAGCCGATGATGATGTTGCTGCACGCGAGCATGGCGCTGACGGCCATGCCAACCAGAGCGATCCGGCGCGCGGTTCGGTACGATTCGTCGAGGACGGTCACCGCAGTATTGTGCCGGAAACGAGCGTGCCGCCAGCGAGTGGATGCAACGAATGCGCTCGCGGCCCTCTACAGGGCGTCGGCCCGTCTTGGTGTGCGCGACGTCTGACTTCGTACGTGAGCGGACGCCCGTATCAGGACCGCCGGATGCTGGACTGTCGCGCCACTTGTCGCCTGGGTGGTTGCTCCGCACGCGCCTTGGGCTGACGGACATCCGGCGCAGCCGGTTCGCCCCGCGCGGGGTCCGACAAAACCGAACACGCGGCGAAACAGCGCCGCACTGGCAGCGAGAGCGACCAGTGTCACGACGGCGTGTTGGAGAATCTCCATGGAATCCGCTCCTACGACACCCCGGCCGCCCGAAGACCCTGATACACGAGCAAGGCGACGACGTAGGCCAGGCCCGACATGTACGCGAGCTGCAGGGCCGCGTACCGAAGGCCGCCGGTCTCCTTCCGAGTGACCGTCAGCGTTGGCAGGCACTGCATCGCCAGCATGAAGAAGACGAGCGTCGCCGCGGCGGCCGACGGCGTGAACACTGCCGTACCGTCGTCCCGCGTCATGCCGCGAATGCGCGCGACCACGCCCTCGTCCACATCGGCGTCCGCTTGGCCGCCCGTAAGCACTGACATCGTCGACACGAACACCTCACGAGCCAGGAAGCTGGTGAGGACGCCAACCGTGAGCTGCCAGTCGAAACCGAGCGGCTTGAACACCGGGGCAACCGTGTGTCCGATGCGGCCGGCAAAACTCCCAGCTTGCTCGGCTCGGGACTGAAGAGAGGCCGCTTCGGCCATGAGCGCCGACGCTCGCTCGTCCCCGACATCGCGGGCCGTGGCCTCGAGTCGAAGGGCCTCCACGCGCGGCAGCACCGATACTTTCGGATAGGCACTGAGGCGGCCCAAGCGTCGTCGGTGATTTTGGGTTGCTACGTTTGTCTTAGGAAAATCGCGTAGATCGTCGGGCCGTCTCCGGTTGGAGACGGCCCTTTCGTGCGCAATCTGTCAAGTTTTGTCAGGAGGCAAATGGCGCATAATAGATGGCCACATGGCCAAAGCATCAGCCGCCGCGCTTCATGACGCCACAGAGACCACCAAGGACCTCGATCGCTTTCGGCGGCAGCTTCGAGCCGGTCAGCCCGGGCCGCACGCGTACGTGGTCCTGTTGGGACTCGACACGTTCGACGCGCCCGGATTGCTCGAGGTGGTCCAACGCGGTATTCCGTATCGCGCGTTCGAGCGATTTCAGCGTAACACATCGCTGACGGTCGATCGCCTGATCGACCTCATCAACATTCCACGCCGCACGCTGACGCGCCGAAAGACCGACGGCCGATTCCTTTCGGGCGAATCCGATCGCCTCCTGCGGGCCGCCAGGCTGTTCGGAAAGGCGCTCCAACTTTTCGAGGGCGACCGCGATGCCGCCGTCGAGTGGCTCACTACAGCACAGCCGGCGCTGGGCGGTGGTGTTCCGTTAGACCTCGCTCGCACTGAACTCGGTGTTCAAGAGGTAGAGCGGCTGGTCGGCCGCCTCGAGCACGGCGTCTTCTCCTAGTGGCGATTACCGCCTGGCGAATCGTCAAGGCCAGACACGCCGTGAATGCATTCGATGGTGAAGGTGCTCGCCTCGAGGGTGGGCGTTGGAATTCACCGGGCACGCCGCTCGTGTACACGTCCGAGAGCGCTGCGCTGGCCGCGCTTGAGTTGTTGGTGCACTTGGGACGCGGGTCGATCCTGGGTGCGTATGTGCTCATTCCCTGTACGTTCGAGGAGGCGCTGGTTGAGCGTCTCGACTCCAAGCGCCTGCCGGGCGACTGGCGCTCGTATCCGGCACCGCCGGAGTTGCAGCTGATAGGCGATGAGTGGGCAAAGGCCGCAGAGTCAGCGGTCCTGCAGGTTCCGAGCGCCGTCATTCCAAGCGACTGCAACCACCTGCTGAACCCACGTCATCGCGACTTCAAAGATGTCCGAGTCTCGAGCTCGCAGAGATTCGAATTCGACCCGCGTTTATTGAAGCCCGAGTGAGGCTCAAGCCTCGGCGACGCCCAAGCTGGCGATGGAGTGCGGGACGTCGAATTCGAGGTAGAGCGTGCCCGTCAGCCCGCCTAGAGCGACCGTGAAGATCTTCAACTGCTCTTCCCACGCCCGGCGCTGCTCGACTTCGAGGTCGTAGATGTGTGCCGCAGTCAGAGCACCAAGGACCTCGTACGGGTCACTACCGAGGAACTGATCTACGAGTCTGGAGTAGTACGCAGAGGCGCGCGAAGACGGTCTGGTCAATGCCGCGCCAAGAATACCGGGGGCACGGACCGGTCAGCGCTCCGGCGCGACTCTCACCGACCAAGTGTCAACTTTTCGACAAGAGCTCGAAGCTGCGCTCGATCGGCAGTGGTCGCGATAGAACCGTCGAACCCGCTGACTTCTATCGACTTCCTGGTGCCGGCTGTTCCTCACGCATGATGTCTTGGCGAGATCCGTTCGACACGTCTCAGCCGCGGGTTTGCTTCTCCTGTGCGAGCTGATGGACGCGCTGATGTGACAGACCGAGCACGCGTGCGGCATCCCGCGCACTCATCTTGAGCCGTCCGCCGCGGAGGACTCTGACCGCTCGCCGAGCTGCCAGCGCGGCGCGTCGATCTTCCTGTTCCGCTTTCTTGCGCAGCGTAGCGTATGCGCGAATGGCCTTCTTCGCAGACGCGGGCAGCTTCACATCGTCGACAATGTTCGCGGAACGCGTGTTGTCCACGAACAACTCCATAGCTTCGACGATGCGGCGCCGCGCCTCGTCCACGGTGCGCCCCTGCGTGTGGCAGCCACGCAGTCCCCGAACAGAAGCGACCCACCAGCCAGACTCGTCCCGCTCGTACGTGACGTGATAGGTCTTCACGATTTCTTCAACCATCCCTTTCCGAGACACGGCTCCAGATCGCGCTCGATGCGCCGGAGCAGACCTGGTCCGACGTCCTCGCCCGCGTGGACCGGCACTGTCGTCACGCACCTGCCGCATTCGATCCGAACGTGCGACCCGCGCTGACGCGTCTCCACGCAGCCATGTGACCTGAGAATACGGCGCAGGTCCTTGGCTGTCATTACCTTCAGTATATGGACGGCGTGCTGGATATGTCTATGGTTCTAGACACTTGTGGGGTTCGGCGACGGACAGTTATCGGCGGCCGCGGCAGAGCCGCCGGAAGACGGATCGCAAACGAGTTCCCGGATACGGGCCGCCTTCCTTGCTCCGATACCTCGCACTTCGGCCAGTGTGCCGGCGTCGACCGTTACGATGCGTTCGATTGAGCCGAAGTGGCAGAGGAGCCGGTGCGCAAGCGTTTTGCTTCACGCCGGTGCTCCTCGAGGTGCTGCTTCAGCGCGTCCGTGCCCTTCGCGCATCCGCGCAGCGACCGCCATCCGGCTTGACGTGCGGAAGGCCTGGCTCTCCTGATTGGCGCGAGGACGAGGCCTTCGTCTGTCTCGATGATCTGAAGTCGCACGCCGGACGACATGACTGGTACCTACCAGATTCCAGCTCCGCGCGAGCGTGTCTTCGCCGCTCTGATCTGCAGACGATCGCCAAGGAGCTGAAGGTGAAGGCGATCGTGACCGATCCCGTTGACATCCTCGTCCGCGTCACCCAAGATACGCGCCGTCTCCACCATGACAGACGACCAAGAACCTCTCGAAGGCGGCAATCAATTGACCATCAGCAGCGCACCAAAACAGTCGCTGGTGGCGATCTTCTTCACCTTGATGGTGGCGCTCCTCGTGGCCGTCGCCACGATCAGGCATGACCCACAGCCCCCCTATCTGAGTGGCAACTACAGTCCCCTGGGCTACACGATCAGCCTGGCCATCTTCGTAATCCCGTGTTTCACGCTCGGGTCGTGGTTCATTCGACAACGGCACCTGCATACCCATCACTGGCGCGCCTTCTGGATCACCGCTGCGATCGTCGTCCCGATGTGGTGCCTGGTCGACATCCTGCTCGGCAACACCTTCTTCCGGTTTCCGAACCCCGGCGCCACGCTTGGCGTGTTCGCGCCCGGGTATGCGCCCGGTCGGGGCTGGCCGCGGACGATCCCGATCGAGGAGTTCGTGTTCTACGCCTCCGGGTGCTTCACGATTCTGCTGGGGTACATCTGGATGAGCTACTCCTGGCTGAGCGCGTATACGATGCCCGAATCGGCGTACCTGGCGCGCGTTCGCAACGCCTCGAGGCTCGTTGTCATCCACGTCCCGTCGCTCGTGACCGGCGCGCTCCTGTTTCTCGCCGCGCTCGCGTGGAAGAACCTCGGACGTCACGAGTACCCCGGAGGAGTCATCCCCGGCTATTTCCTGTTCGAGCTGGCGCTCGTCATCGGGCCGACGGCCGTTCTCTACAGCGCCGTCGGTTCGTTCATCAACCGTCCGGCGTTCGTCGCCAAGACGCTGGTGCTCCTGCTCGTCAGTCTGATGTGGGAAGCCACGATGGCCCTGCCGTACGGGTGGTGGGGCTATCAGTACGACGCGATGATGGGGATTGTCATCCACCCGTGGTTCGATCTGCCCATCGAGGCGGTGGTGCTATGGCCGGCGGCGGCCTACATGAACGTCTGCCTGTTCGAGATGGTGCGGCTGTGCCTCCACAGGGACCGGCCGCTCGGCCGCGTGCTCTTCGGCGGGCCGCTCGTGCCGACGACCGCGCCGCCAGCCCCGCGTTGACTTCCACCTCCGGCACGGACAAGATCCGCGACGTCCCTCATTGACAGACGACCGTGACTTCGTGGACGGCGTCACCCGCCCGTGGCTGTCGGTCAGCGGCGCGCCGAAGCAGCCGCTGCTGCTGATCTTCTCTGTCCCGATCCTGGCGCTGATCGTCGCTGCGGCCACGGTGAGGCATGATCCGGACCCGCCGTATCTGTCAGGCGACCACAGCCCGCTCGGTTATACGATGAGCCTTGCGCTCTTCGTGATCCCCGCGCATTTCGTCGGGCTGTGGTTCGTTCGGCGACGGCGGCTCCATCCGCATCACTGGCGGGCGTACTGGATCACCGCCGCGATCGTCGTCCCGATGTGGTGCCTGGTCGACATCCTGCTCGGCAACGTGTTCTTCCGGTTTCCCAACCCCGGCGCCACGCTCGGCGTGTTCGTCCCCGGCTATGCGCCCGGACGGGGCTGGCCGCGGACAATTCCGATCGAGGAATTCGTCTTCTACGCGTCGGGGTGCGCCACGATCCTGCTTTCGTATATCTGGGCGAGCCACTCATGGCTGAGCGCGTACACGATGCCGGAGTCCGCGTATCCGGCGCGGGCCCGCAGCGCATCCGGGATCGTCGCCATCCACGTTCCATCGCTCCTCGTCGGTCTGTTGCTGTTTGTCATCGCGGTCGGATGGAAGAAGCTGGGCGCGCACGAGTACTCAGCTGGATTCCCCTGGTATTTCCTGTTCGAGCTGGCGCTCGTCATCGGACCGGCGGCTGTGCTCTACAACGCCGTCGGCCCCTTCATCAACCGTCCTGCGTTCGTCTACAAGATGTTCGCGCTGCTCCTCCTCAGCCTGATATGGGAAGTGACGCTGGCCCTCCCGTACGGCTGGTGGGGCTACCAGTACGACGCGATGATGGGCCTCGTCATTCATTCCTGGTTCGACCTGCCGGTCGAGGCCGCGATTCTCTGGCCAGCGGCCGGATACATGAACATCTGCCTGTTCGAAACCGTGCGGCTCTGTCTGCACCGCGACCGGCCGCTCCTGAGTGTGCTGTTCGGAGGCTCACGTCCGTCGTCCGCCGCCACGTAATGCGGAGACCACGATTCCACGAGCCTCTGTATCTCCGTGCCTCCGTGGCGGCGAGACGTGACAAGCGGTGGCGCTATGCGGGACGGGCCGGCAGGATCCTGAAGCAGAGATCGGCGAAGCGCGAATCGCCGTGAAGGGCATCGAACGACGGCCGGACGGCCAGCCAGGCCAGTTCCGTGGCCCGCATCCCGAACGCCTCGTCCAGGTACCGCATGGCGCGGTTGCTGTCGCCGAGGCCGGCGGCGATCTGCGCCAGCAGCGCGGGTGAGACGTAGCGTGCCGCGGACAACTGGACCAGTTCATTGAGGGCCGCCTCTCCCGCCTCGGTGCGGCCCGCACGCGCAAGGGCGTAGCCGAGGGCGCTGTCCATTTCAGGGCTCTGCACGGTCAGCCTCTTCGCCCGCCGGAGCGTGTCGATGGCCTCGTCGAAGCGGCCCATCTCGGTCCAGGCCTGGGCGAGGAAGTACTGCGCGAGGCCGAACGCCGGATCCGCCGCGATCACCCGGCGCTGGTGCGCGGCGGCTTCCTCGTATCGACGCTCGAAGTACAGCAGCAGGCCGACGCTTGCCTTGATGGGCATCGACTGCGGATCGAGCTGCAGCGCCCGATCGAGCTGCACGCGGGCGGCAGCGAAGCGGCCCAGGGGCATCAGGTAATTGGTGGCATACCAGTGGCACGCCATCGCGTTGTTGGGTTCGATCTCCAAGGCACGCAGGAAATCGTCGTCGCAATACCAATCCCACATGTACATGGCCCGCACGCAGCCTTGGGCTACGAGCGCTTCCGCGGCATTCGGATCGATCGTCAGCGCGCGCGCGGCGGCCTCGAACGCCAGCGGCATCACCTCCGCGGGTCGGCGCGCGCCGTACATGCTCAGCGTGACGTAGGTGTCGGCGAGCGCGGCGTACGCAGTGGCGTAATCGGGGTCCCGGGCCACCGCCTGCGCAAAGTATTCGAGACTGCGCGTCAACCCTTCCTCCGTGCGGCGGTTCCACTCGTGGCGGCCCTTCAGATACAGCTCGTGTGCGTCGACGCTCGTGGTGGGTGGCGGGGCGGACGGCCCCGGCGACGTCGGCAGCAGAACCACGCGCAGCCGCTCGCAGACCCTCTTCGTGATCTCATCCTCGAGCTCGAAGAGGTCGATGAGGTCGCGCTCGTAGCGTTCCGACAGCAGGTCGGTGCCCTCCTCGACGTTTACGAGCCGGACGGTGATGCGCACGCGCGAGCCCGACTTCTGAACGCTGCCTTCCAGGATGGCGCTCACGCCGAGCTGCTTGCCGATGTCGCGCGCATCCCCTTTGATCGATCGGAAGCGAAAGGCCGACGTGCGCGCCGCCACCAGCAGCCCGTCGATGCGCGACAGGGCGTGGGTGAGCTCCTCCGCCAGACCGTCGCAGAGGTACGCCTGGTCCTGCGCCTGGCTCAGATCGGCGAACGGGAGCACGGCAATCGAGGGTTCGCTCGACGCCGGGAGACCGCGCAATTCCTGCGTGTCACCCTCGGCGGGCTCCACCCCGCGGCGCCGCAAACACGCACGGACGCGGGCAACCACGGCGGCGGGATCGAGCGGCGTGTGGATCACGTCGTCCACGCCCTCTTCCACGAGGGCCCGATCGAGAGGCCGATCCGCATCCAGCACCGCGATCACCGGCAGGCCGGCCGTCGCCGGTGACGATTTCAGCTTCACCAGCAGGTCGCGGCCTCCGGGCTCCGCCCCGAGCTCGATCACGACCAGCGTGGCGTCGCCGCCCGCGCTGAGCCGCGGCCACGCGCTCGCGGAATCGGTCGCCTCGGAGATGCGATAACCACTGCCTTCGAGGGTCGCGCGAAGCGTGTGGCGCAACGGCTCGTCGCGGCCGACGACCATCACGTGCGTGCCGGCAGGCTGCGGCTGCGCCTCGGTGCCGATCCCGAGCACCCGCTCCATCTCCTCGAGCGTCGTCTCGCCGCT
This sequence comes from Acidobacteriota bacterium, assembly GCA_016184455.1. Lineage (GTDB taxonomy): Bacteria > Acidobacteriota > Vicinamibacteria > Vicinamibacterales > UBA2999 > MELF01. The sequence continues at coordinate 1,026 of JACPCS010000119.1, read as the reverse complement.
GCGCACGCGTGTCAACCCAGCGGCGAGGAGCGACGTCATCCCGAATTGTTCCGCCGCGCGCTGGATCCGCTGCGCGCCCTCGCCCTCGGCGATCAGCTGCTCGATCTCAGGCGTCTTGACGAGCACTTCGAGGATCGGAATCCGGCCGCGATAGCCCGATCCCGAGCAGCGCTCGCATCCGCCGGCGCGGAACAGAGGCACCACACCGTACAGCCGCGACAGATGCTGCTCGTCCGGCGTCAGCCGTCCATCGGTCCTGACGCGGCACTCGGGACACAGGCGGCGCACCAGCCGCTGCGCCACGATGCCACGGAGCGCGGTGCCGATGTTGGCGCGGGTAACACCGAGGCCGGCGAGCCGACCCAGCACCCCGACGGCGTCTGCGGTATGGAGTGTCGTCAGTACCAGGTGGCCCGTCAGACTCGCCTGGAACGCGATTTCCGCCGTCTCGAGATCGCGGATTTCGCCAACCAGGATGATGTCCGGATCCTGGCGCAGGATCGTCCGGAGGATCGATGCGAACGTGAGACCCTGCGGCGGCGCCACCTGAATTTGTGTGACGGCGGAGAGCTCGTACTCGACGGGATCCTCCACCGTAATGATGTTGATCTTCCCCGACGCCAGATCCTGCAGCGCCGCGTACAACGTGGTCGTCTTGCCGGACCCGGTCGGGCCCGTGACCACCACGAGGCCGTCGCGGTTGCCGAACAGTTGCCGCAGACGACGGAGCTCGGCGTCGGGAACGTCGATGTCGGCGAGCGACCGGGCGCGTCCCGGCCCGAGGATGCGGACGACGACTTTCTCGGATTGCCGCGTAGGCACGGTGGACAACCGAAGGTCGTAGTCGACGCCCGCCACCTGGACATGCGCCCGCCCGGCGTGGGGCCGAAGGCGATCCGCGACGTCCATGTTCCCCATCACCTTGATCCGCGACACGACGCGATCCATGACCGGCCGCGGCAGGTGCATGTAACTCCGAAGCACGCCATCCACGCGCACGCGTACCACGCCGTCCTTCAGCTCCGG
>JACPCS010000159.1 GCA_016184455.1 Acidobacteriota bacterium | reverse complement strand
CCGGTTCGCGAGGTTCACCGCCGCGCGGCTGAAGAGCGCCGGGGCGATGCGGTTGTTCACGAACGGGGCGCGAAGCGTGATCTGCCGGCCGCTGTTGCAGGCTGGCGAGGCAAACGCGGTGAAATCGCCGGCCATCATCGCGGCCGTTGGCACGTAGGCCAGATTGTCCGACGGCGCGACGCGCGTCGCGGTGCCCTGATACCCGCCGAAAAAGAAGAGCCTGTCCCGCAGAATCGGGCCACCGAGCGTGCCGCCGAACTGGTTGCGCCTCAGGCCGTCGTCGCGGCGCCGGCCGTCGGGACCGAGGGCCGCGAACGGGCTCGTGGCGTTGAAGCGCCGGTCGCGCAGGAACTCGAAGGCGTTCCCGTGGAAGACGTTGGTGCCCGACCTGGTCACGGCGTTGACCGACGCGCCCGAGTGCATGCCGTGCTGGGCGCTCATGCCGCTGGTGGCGACCCGGAACTCCTGGAGCGCATCGGGGAACGGCAGCGGCAGGCCTCCCGCGTTCTGGATGTCGTTGTGCATCGCCCCGTCCAGCAGGTAGGCCACACCAAAGTCGAGACCGCCGGCCACGGAGATGTTGACGCCGCCCTGGAAGCTCCGGCTGTTCGGCCGGCCGGTCTGAATGGCCGCCCCGGCCAGCACGATCAGATCGGTGACCTGACGTCCTTGCAGCGGCAGCTCCACGATGCGCTTGCTGTCGACCACCTCGCTGATGCCGGCGCTCCGCACGTCCACGATCGGCGCGGCTGCCTCCACCGCTACCGTCTCCTCGACGCTGCCGACGGCCAGCACGGCGTTGATCGTCGGAGTGGCGCCCACCTGCAGCACGATGCCCGTCTGGGCGTACGTCCGGAAGCCCTGCAGCGACACCTCCAGCCGGTACGGGCCAACCGGCAGGTTGGGCAGCACGTACGCTCCCGTCTCGTCGGTCACCGTGGCACGTGTGAAGCCCGTGTCGGTCTGGGTGACCGTGATGGTGACGCCCGGCAGGACGCCGCCGCTTTCGTCTCTCACGGTGCCGGCGAGCTGCGCCGTCGCCTGCGCCCACGAGACGGCGGTTGTGAGGAGCAGTGTAAGGAGACAAACGATCGCGACGGCCCACAAATCCCCGACACTGCGCCTCATCGCGTCCTCCGCTCGGTTGTTCGCATCGTCGTCTGACGAAGGATCCTATCTGTCCGGCGCCCCGGACGCCCCGGCAAAAGCGCGGCCGTCGGCCAGCGTGATCGCGTCGGCGACAGCCCGGGTCAGGACTTTCTTCCCCCCGTACGCCTTGAACGTGATCGTGTCGCCGGCCTTGAGGTCGTTCCGCGTCCATCCCCGCCGCAACACGCTGTTGGGACTGCCGAGCTCGAGGTTCCAGGTGGTGACGACCCCTTTTTCGTCGGTGACGTCCACATAGATGCGCATGTGCGGATTCGTCCACTCGACCTTGGCGACGATCCCTGTCCCCTCCACCGGCCTGGTGTTGTCGTACTCCGAGGCGAACGAGTGGTGGGCGACCAGCGGTACCGACAACCAGCACAGACCGAAACCCGCCACCAGCATGCCAAGATTCCTCTTCATGTGTGACGCCTCCACAGATGCACTCGATCTCAGGACCGTTATGGCGCGGGCTTCTCGAGTCCGAAGCCCTTGTCGCGGTAGATGTTCTCGATTCCGCCGGCGATGCCGTATTGATTGTTCTCGGCGCAGATGAACTCCATCAGCTCGTGCGCCGGCGGCACGGCGCGCGCCGTGAACCGCAGCTGCACCGGACGCGAGAACGCGCCCGGATCGTCCAGGGTGAAGTTGTTGATCATCGTGCCGTAGCTGATCCGCGTCCACCGCTCGATGGTGTGGAGCTGCTCGGTGTGCGGCGTGCCCCGGCTGTCGAACCAGAACTTATCGTTGTACCCCACGGAGTCGATCACCAGCGTGTCGCCCTCCCATCGGCCGATCGAATGGCCCCACCAGGTCGGCAGCGGGTCGGCGGGGTGCGGGCGGCCGTCCATGAAGATCTGGCGCACGGAGCCGGCGTCGCCGTTCTCGTGGATCACGAAGATGTGCGTCGCGCCCCCGGCCGTGTAGGACTGGACGAACCGCCAGGGGTACGGATTCGTGCGCGGCACGCTCATCGGCGTGCAGTAGAGGTACGGCTCGTCCTCCTCCTTGCGCGAGTCGCGGAGCGTGCGCGCCCACGGCAGCAGCGGCAGCTCGCCCGCCTTCAGCCCGCCGTCGGCTTCGATGTCGTTGTTCGACCCGCCGCCCACCCAGGGCCCGGAGATGTCCGGACGGCCGTCGTGCAGCCGCGGCACCGGCCGCGATGCAATGTCCGCCGGCGCCACCGGCACCCATTCCGTGCTGAGCTTGCCCAGCCGGTCAGGGCTGACCCGCGCCCCGCTGCCCACCCCCTCGACAGGCGCCTGGCTCTGCGCCAGCAGCGACAGCGTCAACGCGAGGACGACCAGCAAGGCCACCAGAAACCGTTTCACGTGCGTCCCTCCTTCGAGCCACGCGCTCCCGCGGTCGTCTCGATCAAAACGCATACTTGATCCCGAACTGCAGGATCCGCGGGT
>JACPCS010000161.1 GCA_016184455.1 Acidobacteriota bacterium | reverse complement strand
CTGGACATTCTCGAAGGCGCGGCCAACGTGCTCGATCGCCGCACGCGCACGGGTGCCGCGCCGCAGTAGCCATGTCGACCGAAGCCAGCGTGGCCCCGTACCTCTCCATCATCGTCACCGGTCGGAACGACGGCTATGGCGGCGATTTCGTCGCACGCTTCTTCGCGACGCTGCAGTTCAACCATCGTGAGCTGACGGCGCGTGCCGTTGCGTACGAGCTGCTGCTGGTGGAATGGGCTCCCGTCGCCGGAGCGCCGCTGCTGGCCGACCTCGTCGACGACCGGTGTCCGGCCGACGTCGCGGCGGCCTGCCGCGCGGCTGAATCCGCGGCTCGTCTACCACGAGTTCCTGGCCAAGAACGTCGGCGTGCGTCGCGCGCGCGGGGCGTACGTGCTCACGACCAACTGTGACGTGATGCTGGGACGTCACGTGCTGCGGCGGCTCGAATCGCGCACGCTCGCGCCAGGCGTCGTCTACCGGGCCCCCCGGTGGGACCTGGTCGCGACGATCGACCTCGAGCGCCTCGACTGGGCGTGCCTCGAGAATCCGGCGAATCTGGCGCGCCCTCCCAAGACGCTGCGGCCGCCGTATTTCCGCGGATCCGCCGGCGATTTCATTGCGCTCGATCGCGCCACGTTTCACACGCTCGGCGGGTTCAACGAGATCTACCGTGCCGCCCGGTTCGGGATCGATGCGAACTTCCTCATCCATGCGCGTTCGTCCGGGATCGCGATCGAGGACATCGGCGGTCCGGTGTACCACGTCGACCATGGCGGCAGTTATCAGACGGTCAGGACGCAGTACGCCGGCCACGAGGCAGATGCGCCTTATGGTGACGAGCGCTGGTCGTACAACGACGTGGTGTATCGGAATCGGCCCGGGTGGGGCCTGGCTGCTGCGCCCGAGCGCCCGCTCGGTGCGCGGCGTGTGTATCTAGACTTCTCGTGGGAGGCCGTGCCGCCGCTCGTCGACCTGGCCGCCGTCCTGCCGGTGGCACGTGAGTCCGCGGCGGGCGATCCGACGAGGCTTCGGTCATGAACAGGCTCGTGGTGGAGGGGATCGGCAAGCGCTATACGCTTGGCGCGAGCGTCGAGGAGCGCAGGCCGAGCGGGCTCGTACGGCGGCTCGCGGCGCGGGTGCGGCGTGCGGCCGGCAACGGCGAGGATCCCGAGCAGTCGCGCGAGTTCTGGGCGCTGCGCGACGTGTCGTTCACCGTCGAGCCTGGCACCGTGCTCGGCGTCATCGGCGCAAACGGCGCGGGCAAGACGACGCTCCTGAAGATACTGGCGCGCATCATCACCCCGACGGAGGGCCGTGTCACGGGCAGCGGGCGCGTCGTGTCGCTGCTCGAGCTCGGCGCCGGCTTCGATCCCGATCTGCCCGCACGTGAAAACATCTTTCTGAATGCGGCCATGCTGGGCGTCCCGCGCGCGGTCGTGGCGCGCCGGTTCGATCAGATCCTGGAGTTCGCCGAAGTGGACAAGTTCGTGGATACCCCGCTCAAGCACTACTCGAGCGGGATGTATCTGCGGCTGGCGTTCTCGGTCGCGATCAACATGGAGCCGTCGATTCTGCTCGCCGACGAAATCCTGGCGGTCGGGGATGAAAGCTTTCAGGAACGGTGCCTCGAGCGCGTGAAGCAGGAGGCCGAGCGCGGCCTGACTGTTCTTTTCGTCTCCCACGACATGGAAGCGATCGTCCGCGTCTGCAATCGAACGCTGTGGCTGAACGCCGGCCGCATCATGGAGCTCGGCGATTCCGAAGGGGTCGTGGCCGAGTACCAGAACTCCGTGTGGGCGCGTGGGATGACGGGGTCCGAGAAGGGGCGGCACGCCAACCGCTTCGCCATCATCCACGACGTGCGCATTGTCACGGAGGACGGACGCGAGGTGCGTGGGATGTCGACCAGCGACATGACGCACCTGCGCATGCGCTTCGAGCTCCTCGAAAACCATCTGTGTGCCTGCGCTGCCTACGATGTACGGTCGCGGGGCCAGATGATCTTCCGCACGGCGGATCCAATCGGGATGCGCTCCTTCCGGAACGGCGGGATGTGGGAGGCCCTGATGCGGCTCCCGCACCGGTTCTTCAACGAGATGACCTACAGCGTTGTGCCAAGCCTGACGGTGGCGCGCGAAGGTGACGGGCGCCGCCAGTACGTGCTCATGGGTGAGCCGCTGTCATTCATCGTGTACGCGCCCGACGGGACCGAGCGCAAGGAAAAGGAGATGCGGCCGTCGGGGTATCTCACGCCGCAGTTCCGGTGGCGCTTCCAGCGCGTCGACGAAAAGCCCGAAGGAGTCCAGGGTGTCGAGCGTTTTTGAGGCGACGGCGTTCGAGCGCACCGGCGACGCATGGGTCATCGAGCCGCAGCGTGAGGGGGCGAGGGCGCGCGCCGTCGAGCTCTGGCGGTACCGGCGACTGCTGTGGTTCCTGGCCGTCCGGACGGTCAAGGACCTGTACGAGGGCACGTCGCTCGGGATCTTCTGGCTGTTTGCGCGGCCGCTGTTTCCCATCCTCGTCGGCGGCTTCGTGTTCGGTGGGCTCCTGCGGCTGCCGTCGGAAGGGGTACCGTACGTGCTCTTCTTCATGACCGGGTTCGTGCCGTGGAGCCTGTTCGATCGGTCGCTCCTGTTTGGGACCCGGTGCCTCGATCGGCACAAGAGCCTCATCACGCGGCTGTACTTCCCGCGATTGATTTCGCCCATTGCCGGCATTGCGCCCGCCGCCGCGTACTTCGTGATCTACATGGTGCTGATGGTCCTCGTCGCATCGTTCTACGTCTGGAAGGACGGGGTGCTGTACGTCAGGGTGGGGCCGACGCTGCTCGTGACAGTGTTGATGGCGGTGTTCGCCGTCTTCTGCGCACTCAGCGTGGTGCTCTTTACCTGCATCTTCCAGGCGCG
>JACPCS010000160.1 GCA_016184455.1 Acidobacteriota bacterium | reverse complement strand
TCCACGTGCAGGAACGAGTGGGGATTGCGGAACAGGAACTGAACGACTTTGCCTTCGATCGTCTGGGTCTGACCTTCCAGATAGGTCGCGGCGAACGAATGGTGGGCTTCCATCGTTGCTGCGGACAGCGACACACCGGCGGCGAGGCCCAGAGCTACGAGCGTTCGCCTCATAAGACTCCTCCTATATTGCATATTGCACCTGACGATAGCCCGCCAGGCGGAAGTCGCGAGAGACGGCGACGCTGAACAGCGAGGTACGATCCTCCCGTAGAGCGAAGCCGGCGCGATCAACTCGACGTTCTGGGTGGCGGTGCAGACGCCGGTGCCGCGGCACGCCAGCAGACGTTCATTCAGGCTCGTGATAGCCCCGTCCGCGCCGCAGAGTCTATTGCCGGCTGGACCACTTGTCAACGTTTACAGAGCCTGTTTACAGAGACCATTTGGACGACCTCCTGCTATACTCCGCCCGACGCCCGCCCGGTCGGGAGGCGACCCAAAGCGGGGCCCCCACCGCGCGGACTGTGCGCGGTGGGGTGCTGAAGCGGGGCCCCCGCCGCGCGGAGTTTGCGCGGTGGGGTGCCAAGGAGGGGATCGTGAAGAAGACAACGTTATTTGTGTGCGCGGCACTCATCGTGCTCGCGGGGACATTGTGGATGCCGCCGGCGGCGCAGGCGCCGGGCGGGCAGACACAGGATGTCCGCGCGCTGCTGCAGGCCGTCTCCAAGAACATCGGTGCGGACACCCTCACCACGCTCGAATACACGGGCGCCGGCATGGTCGCGGCAGCCGGACAGGGCTACGATCCGATTCCCAGCCTGATCGGCATCCCGGAGAGCCTGCCGCGGTTCGCGGTGAGCAACTACACGATGACGATCGACTACACGACGATGTCGTCGCGCGAGTCGTACACGCGCATCTCGCCGGAGCCGCCGAACCGGTATCCCGCCCTCCCCGGTCCGGCCCGCGAGCACGGCAACCTCTCGGATCCCTCGTTCCGGCGCGGTGGCGGCGGCATCGCCAATCCGGCGCCGGTGCAGATCGATCTGCGCAACAACAAGAACGTCGCGTGGGACGTCGTCAACAACAAGCCGGTACGCCAGTGGCAGTACCTCTTTGCCATCGACGCCGGTGAGTACCGGCAACTCGAGATCATTCTCACGCCGCACGGCTTCCTGAAGGCGGCGCTCGCGCCGGGCGCGAACCCCGTCCTCGTTCCGCCGCCGGGTCCACGGCGCGTCGTCCTGAACAACGTGCTCGGCAAGTACAAGGTGGTCGGCACGAGATCGAGGACAACTACGTGGCCATGGTGGAGACGTTCATTCCGAATCCGGTCGTGGGCGACATGCGGATCAACCACGAGTACGACGAATGGAAGGACTTCGGCGGCGTCAAGATGTGGACCGAGGAGCACTCGCACTTCGTCGAGGCGTACCAGGCCGACAACCGGCAGTTCCGCGTGAACGCCGCGCGAGCGAACGTGAAGGTGGCGCCGGAGACCTTCGCGGTGCCGGCAGACGTGGCGCAGGCCGCCCGGCCCGCGGTGCGCGTCGAGTCGCGGCAGCTGGCGCCCGGCGTGTGGTTCCTCGGCGGCGGCAGCCACAACAGCGTGCTCGTCGAGTTCCGTGACTTCGTCACGGTCGTCGAGGCGCCACAGAACGACGAGCGCTCGCAGGCGGTCGTGGCCGAGGTCCGCCGGCTGGTGCCGAACAAGCCAATCCGCTACGTCGTCAACACCCATTACCACTGGGATCACTCGGGCGGTCTGCGCGGACTGGTCGCCGCCGGTGCGCAGATCGTCACGCACGACCGCAACGCCGAGTACTACCAGCGGGTCATGTTCGGTCGTGAGCGCAAGCTGATGCCCGACTCGCTGTCGCAGCGCGAGGAGCTGCTGGGCCTGCTCACCAATCCTCAGTTCGTCCGGATCGGCAATCAGGGGTTCATCCACGACCGGCGGCCGCTCAGCACCGAGGTTTCCAAGGTGATGGAGTTCGTCAACATCGGCACCGGCTCGCCGCCCTATTCGAATCACAACGAGTTCTGCCGCTGCCGTCGCCGACGCCGGAAGGGGTCGCCGCGCTGGGCCACATCATCAAGGAGTTCAACCTCAAGGTCACCCAGCACGTGCCGATCCACGGGCAACCGGGCAGCCACGAGCAGTTCCTCAAGATCCTCGGCAACACCGAGCTGCCCGACGCGCACGGTCCGCTCGTGGCGCCGACCACGACCACGAGCAGCCGGTAACACGCGTGTCGGCGAGTGGGGTATGCTGCCTTGCCCCACTCGCCGCTCTACAATTCGGGCCGGAGGACACGCCGATGACATTCGCCGCCTTCGCCCTCACGTTCGCGGTACCCGCGCTCGTTCTTGCGCAAGCCCCCGCTACGGCGCCCGCCAGGCCAGATTCCGCGGCGGTGCGCGCCCTCATCGAGGGAGCGAAGAAGACCGCCGGCGCGGTGTGGGCGGACGAGGCCACCTTCTTCTGTGAAAAGCCGCGTGGGAATAGCCCCGACGATCCGGTCATCGTCCCGACGAGGCTTTTCGACAACCTCTACGTCATCGGCAACGCGGGCACGGTCGTCTACGTCGTCCAGACGTCAAACGGCCTCGTCATGTTCGACTCGATGACCGCGGCGCAGCTCGAGACTCAACTCCTCCCGGGCTTCAAGGCGCTCGGCCTCGACCCCGCCAACGTCCGGACGATCATCGTGGCGCACGGTCACCAGGACCACTTCGGCGGATCGCGGTACTTCCAGGAGAAGTTCGGGTCGCGGATCTACGTGTCCGCCGCCGACTGGGATCTGATGGCGAACCCGCCGGCCGGTCGCGGCGGCCAGCCGCCGCCCGCCGCTCCGACGCGCGACCAGGTGATTGCCGACGGCCGGCCGATCGCGTTCGGCGATTTCACCGTGACGCCCGTCGCGATTCCCGGCCACACGCCCGGCTCGATGGGCTACATCTTCCCGATCCGCGACGGTGGCCGCATGCGCATGGCGGCGATGTTCGGCGGCACGATTCTCAATCCCGCACCGATTTCCGACGAGGGGCTGCAGACGTACCTCAAGTCGGTGGCGCGCTTCAGGGAGGCGACGCGGAAGGCTGGCGTCGAGATCGTCCTGCAGAACCATCCGTTGATGGATCCGATTCACCCCAAACTGGAGCGGCTGCGAACGCGCAAGCCGGGCGATCCCCATCCGTGGGTAGTCGGCGCCGCGAGCTACCAGACGTTCCTCGACGTGATGGCCCGCTGCACCGACGTGAACGTGGCGCGGCGCAAGTCCTGACGCTTGCGTCCGGGATGGCGGGCGGTCTACATCCGGAACTCGCTTGTGTCTGGTGGTGCCGCCTAGGCCATCCCGCACTGAAGCGGCGGGGTTGGTGACCTTGCGGCGAGGCGGAGATCAACGGCCGGGTGAGCACGATCCGCAACCTCGCGGTCGACCCGAACCCTACCTGCGCGGACGCGCGCTACTGCCTGCAGGCCGACGATCCCGACAAGGTGTTCAACAATCCGTCGTACACGAACTTCAGCCCGCGCGCCGGCTTTGCCTGGGACGTCCGCGGCGACGGCACGACCGCCGTGCGCGGCGGTGCCGCAGTCCTGTACGACATCGCCACGTTCGGCTCGGCGATCCTGGGGCTCAACTGGCCGTACTCGGCCACTACGCGCGCGAGCGGCAACTTCCAGATCCCGCTGGTCTTTCCGGAAGGGCCGGGCGGACGAGGGGCCGGCGGCGTCGACTTCAATCTGAACCAGCCCCACAGCATTCAGACCAATCTCTCCGTGGAGCGCGAACTGCCATGGAACATGGCGGCGACCGTGTCGTACGCGAGCACGCGTGGTCTGAATCTCTACCGCCGCTCGCGAAGGACACGCGCTGGGCGCTGCTCGGCCCGGACGGCCGCATGGAGTTCCGCGCCGAGGTGTTCAACGTGCTGAACCACGCGAACTTCGCGACGCCCGAGGTCGGGGTGGCGGACACGCCATCGGCCGCCGTGATCTTCCCGGGCAGCCCTGACGAACGCGATGCCGCCGGCAACATCATTCCGCAGCGGCGGCTGCCGACCGTCGGCAAGATCCTCAAGACCGCCACGCCGTCGCGGCAGGTCCAGTTCTCGGTGAAGCTCCTGTTCTGAGCCTCTCAGGCCTCAGGCCTCAGACCCTGGGGCCTGAGACAGCCCTGAGGCCTGCGGCCTGAGCCCTGGGGCCTTCAAGATTCCACCACGCTCTTCTCAGGGTCGAGCAGCACCAGCCAGACGAGCGCTCCGGCGGCGAAGACCGCCGTGCTGACCAGGAACGGGGCGACCCAGTGGCCCTGGCCGAAGAGCGTGCCGTACACGATCGGCGTCACCGACGCGACGAGCGACGCGGACGTGTTCATCACGCCGGTGACCGTCCCGCTGAAGGCGCCGCCGACACCGAGCGCCACGGCCCACGCGGGGCCGACGGTCCAGGCGAGGAAGAAGAACGAGCCCGCCAGGTCAACCTGGCGTTCACGCGCGTGCTGCGCTTCGGCGGCAGCCGCGTGCAACCGCGCATCGAGATCGCCAACGCATTCATTCAACGCCAACACCGTCACGCAGATGACCACGCGATACGGTCCGGCCTGGGAGACCGTGCGCGGATATCTGCCACCGCGACTCATCAAGTTCGGCGCGCAGTGGGACTTCTGACAACTGGCTGAAGCCGGACACCACTGACGATGAGGCTGCATTCGATGAGGGCCGCGTTGGCAGCACCCGCCGTGCTCATCGGAGCGACGGTGGGTCGGGGCGCGACCCTCGCCCAGTCGACGGTGCCGCAGGGGCGGGTTGCGGAAGGGAGAGCCGCGTGGGGCCGTAGCGGCCCGGCCCCCGCCGTCCAACCCGTAGCGTTCGTTACCAGCGCCCGGGGGGCGCCGTGCTGGAGCGGACGACGAGCGTATGAGGCAGCGTGATGCGCTCGGCAGGGCGCTCGCCGCCGTTGAGAATGCCCAGCAGCACCCGCACGGCCTGCTCGCCCATGTCCCGCATCGGCATCGCCACCGTGGTGAGGGGCGGATCCCAGAACCGCGCGTGGTGGACGTCATCGACTCCCACGACCGACAGGTCCTCCGGGACGCGGAGCTTTCTGTGGCGGGCGGTGTGCAGGACGCCCATCGCCATCTCGTCGTTGAAGCAGAAGATCGCCGTAGGCGGCTTCGACCCCGCCAGCAAACGCTCTCCGCAGACGACGCCCGATTCCACGGAGAAGTCGCCGTGCTCGACGAGCAGGTCACGCTCGGCGCGCGCCATCCTGGCCCGTACGCGCGCCCCGCGGAGGCGCTCTCCCGTCACGAAGCTCGGCGACCCACCGGTGATGACGCCAATGCGCCGGTGTCCCATCCGGTAGAGGTGGTCCATCGCGGCCCCGCCCGCAGCGGCGTTGTCGATCTGGATGCTGGGAATACCGAGCTGCGGCCGAAAGCCCATGACGTTGACCACCGGAGCCACGGTGTCGCGGTGCCGGCGGACGATCGCGGCAATGCCTTCTCCCAGCTGGTGGGCGAGGAAGATCAGGCCGTCCGCCTGCCGTTCCTTCAGCATCTGCGCATACCGCTCCTCACGGGTCCGGTCGAAGCGCGTATCGCCGAGGAGCACCGCGTAGCCTTCCTGATTCGCCAGGTCCTGAATACCGAGCAGGATCGTCGACCAGACGAGCCGCGTGATGT
>JACPCS010000045.1 GCA_016184455.1 Acidobacteriota bacterium | reverse complement strand
ACCGTCACCGACGCACCGGTCCTGAGCAGCGTCTCCAGCTTGGTGGCCGCCACCCGCCCTCCACCGACGAGCAAGGCCTTGCGGCCGTGCAACTTCAGGAAGGCCGGCAGCAGAAGCGATTCCATACGTGCGGGCTCGTTCAGAATCGGAGCGTCAGCTCGACGTAACCGAAGTCGGCGTCGGCACCGCTCGCGTAAATGGCGTCGGTCACCGATCTGCCTGCGGCACGGCCGTAGTAGACGGTCACGGACGTATAGGCGCTGACGCGATAGTCTCCGCTCACGTCGTAGAGCGTCGCCAGCCCCGCACGAGCGCTCGACGGGCGGCCGGAGAAGCCGAACGTCGACGACTGGAATGCGCCACCGCCCGCGTACCAGAGGTCGTTCCTGCTCGCCAGTCGAATCACATGCACATCGCTCCGGACGTTGAGGCTTCGCGAGGGTCTGAGGATGACTTCGCCGAACGCGTCGCCGGTGTTCATCATGTTGAAGAACGGGAACCGGGCGTAGACGCGCGGTGTCGGCAGGATCTGAAAGAACGTCCCGTGCCGCGAGTCGTTCGGATCTCCGTCGCCCGATCCGTAGTTGTAGCCGCCGCGGAACCACGGCGCGAGCACGTCGAGCGCGTCCGGCTGCCAGCCGGCTTCCACGGCGAAGGTGCCGGCTCGCTGGTCCAGGATGCCCCAGGAGCCGATCTGCACGGCGCCCCAGGCCATCAGATCGACGGCACCGGCCGCGGTGGGTACGGTGCGGAGGTAGTGCCCGCCGAACGTGCCGACATCGATAGACGCGGTATCAGCGATCCTGGCGGCCGCCAGTCGGTTATCCGTTTTGACGACGCCGTCGCGACGATCGAAATACCCGAGGCCGAAGACTCGCCACTCGCCGGCGTTGGCCCCCGTGCCCGTCTGTTCGGTCACCGCTCCGTAGAGCACGTTGATGTCGAGGCCGCTCCACCCGTCCACCACGAACACGCCGCGCGTTGGCCGGCCGGCGAAGGCGGTGATGTTCAACGCCCTCCTGCTGAGCACCCACTGGGCCCCGTCGAAGCTCCGGCCAACGTGGGAGAAGGCAAAATTGCCGAGCAGCCGATGGGCGATGCGATCGCGTTTGACGGCGGCCAGCGTGCCGTTTCCGGGCGTGACCTCGGTCCCGTCGATGAACTCCATCCGGCCCGCTTTGAGCGATTGACCGGCAACGCCTCCGAGGCCCGTAAAGCGCACCGACGCCTGTTTGACGAATAGCTCCGCGACGTTGGTCCTGTTGTTGTTCGCCGCGAAGTACGTGGCACCCAGGCCCAACTGCCCCTGCGAGCCTGGCGCAATCGCGTCGTCCGGCAAGCCCAGAAGGAACGGCACCGCGAACTCGAGCTGCCAATCGACCCGTGCCTTCTTCTGCGAGAGGCCGATGCGCGCAATCGAGCCCGGGTAGATGTAGCTGTCGTCGGCTCTGCCTTCGAACCAGTTCCACGCTTCGGCTCGGGTGCGAAGCGAGCCCGCAACGACGATGTCCCCCATCGATATCAGGGGCGGGGTGGCCTGGGGCTGAACCGGGGCCTGAGGCGGGGCCTGCGCGGGGGCTTGCGCGAGCGCGTCCGCCGAGCCAAGAAGTAGAAGAGCAAGAACGATTACAGCGCGCATACTTCCTCCCGGGTTTCCACCTGCCGTGGATGTTCGTAGCGGCGCCAGTGCGCCGTGCGTTCGCACGCCGCCAGCCTGTCGCGTAGACCAACCACCCTGCCGACCACCGCCAGCGCCGGAGAACCCAGTCCCGCAGCCTGAGCATCTGCCGCCGCGCGTGACACCGTCGTCACGACCACCCGCTGGCGCTCCGTCGCGCCCGCGCAGACGAAGGCGACCGGGAGGTCGGCGGGGTAGCCGCGCGCGAGCAGCTGCGGTGTCCACGTCTCGACCGTCTGCAGGGCCATCAGGAGCACGAGCGTCGTGCGCGGGTGGTACAGCGGGATCGACAGCTCGGGATCGTGCTCCTGCCGATGCGCCGACAGGACGCAGACCGCATCTGCGAGACCGCGATGGGTGACCGGGATCCCGGCCAGCGCCGGTACCGCCACCGCGCTCGACACGCCGGGAACAATCTCGAAGGGGATGCCGAACTGCGCCAGGCGCAGCGCCTCTTCGCCCGTGCGCCCGAACACCGTTGGATCGCCGCCCTTCAGACGAACGACGCGCTTGCCCTCGAACGCGAAGTGGACCAGCAGCTCCGTGATTTCCTCCTGAGGCATGTGGTGGTTTCCGCACCGCTTGCCCACGAAGACCAGCTCCGCGTCGAGGTCCTCGAGGAGACGCGTGTCCACGAGGCTGTCGTACAGCACGACGTCGGCTTGCTGCAGGACGCGCCACCCTCGCAGCGTGATGAGCTCGGGATCGCCCGGGCCGGCCCCCACGAACGCGACGCTTCCAGCCCGGGGCACACCACGTGCCTTTCGGTGCTCGTATGCGAAAACCCTCATGCGATTGAACGGCAGTTGAGCAAGGGACGAGCCAGCATCGGACCCGGCCAAAACCCGAGTGATTCCGTGATTTCCGCGCCGCAAGCTGACTACCGGCGGTTCGTGCTCGTATAGGGCCGTAGACAGGAATTCAATTCGTCGCGGGAAAATGTCCTGACAGAAGCCGTGAAGAATCTCCTTGCCCCGCTCGGTCTGGTGGTCGCCATCGGGTTTTACGGGTTTACGTTGTCCAACCCACCGTTTCTCATTGCGGGAGCTTGGGCGCTCGTCGTCACGACGTCGTGGCGGTGTTCCGTCTTGCGAGGAAGGGCAGTGAATAACAGGGGGCGCTGATGAAAGTCGAACGGACAACATCAGCGGTTCAGTGGGCGTCCAGGGCGGGGATAAGGGATGATGGGCGCCGATTCAGACGTTGCCGCAGTGGGCGGCCCCTGGGACGAGCGGCTCGTACACGCACAGCGGATCCCCGCCGAGCGGATCACCGGACGTCGCGAACGCGCGGGCCCTGGAGCCGCCGCAAACCCAGCGGTACTCGCAGCGGCCGCAACGGCCCCCGAAGGCGCGCGGATCGCGGAGCTCCCGGAACCACGTCGAGGTGCGATAGATCTCGACCACATCATCACGTCGCACGTTGCCGGTGGAGATCTCCAAGAAGCCGGACGGGCAGATCTCGCCGGTGTGCGAGATGAAGAGGATCCCGTTGCCGTCGCGAATGCCTGCACCGTGGTGCGCGGAGCCGCCGGAGGCGGACGCGGCCGGTGCCGCCGTGCCCTGCGCATCGCGTCGCCGCTCCATGATGACGCGACGAAGCTGCGGCGCTTCGGTCGTCGTCACGACGAGGCGGCCACGGCCCGGCGGACCGGAGAGGCCCGCGACCCAGCGGAGCAGGGCCTCGGCGCGCTCGGCCGACACCGGCTGGAGCACCTCCCCGCGTCCCACGGTCACCAGGAAGAAGAGGCTCCATCGAGCCGCACCCATCGCGGCCACCTGGTCGTGGACCGCCGCCAGGTCGTGGATGGTCTCCCCGCAGACCAACGTGTTCACCTGAAAGGGCAGGCTGGTCTCCCGTGCGCTCCGGGCGGCCTCCAGGGTTCTCGCGTAAGTACCAGGAATGCCGCGGATGGCATCATGGCGCTCGGCCGTCGCTCCGTCGACGCTCAACGAGATGGCGTCGATGCCGGCCGCGCGCAGCCGCCGCAGCGCGTCCGGGGTGAGCAGCGGCGTAGCGCTCGGAGCGACCGAGACGCCGAAGCCGAGCGCGCGCGCCGCGGCGATGAGCTCGAAGAGGTCCCGGCGCTTCAACGGGTCGCCGCCTGTCAGGACCACGTGCGCCAGCGGCTCGCCGAATGCAGCCAGCCGCTCCAGCAGCAGCCGTCCCTCCGCCGTCGTGAGCTCGGCCGGGTCGGGATCGGGGACCGCTTCCGCGCGGCAGTGGCGGCAGGCGAGATCGCAGGCGCGCGTGATCTCCCAGTACACGCGCAGCGGCCTCTGCTCATAGATGAATTGGTGACTCACGGTTGTCTCTCCCGCGAGTTTATCGTTATTCGCCCAGCAACGTCTCCTGACTCGGGTGCACCGCCTGCCGCAGGACTCGAGTTCCGCTCCTGCGAATTGCATACCGCGCGCTCGCACGGCGTCCAGCTGGGTATGCGATCACGTGTGCGATCACGTGACGCAATGCAGTGAATCACCTCACCCGGAAAGCACGTGTGTTGGTCCCTGGTTTGCTGCGCTTCGACTGCGACTGCTGTCGATCAGCACGCCGAGCGGCGGTTCCACGAAGAGAAAGGTGCCCCAATGCAACGCTTCGTGCGCACCGGGCAGGGGACGGGCGTGAGGTGACAGCCAAAATTTTTCCAGTTGATTGTGAACTCTTTCACATGACGATCTGCAGCCTGTTGATCCACGTCCTCCCAGCGTGTGCCGAGCAGGCGCGCGCGCAGCTCGAGCAACTGCCCGGCGTCGAAGTCCACGCCGCTACCGCGGAAGGTCTCCTGATCGTGACCGTGGAAGCAGGCGACGACCCGGAAATGAACCGGACGTTCGAACAACTGCGTGCGATTCCGGGCGTGCACGCCACGACGCTGGTCTACCACCATTCCGAAAGACTCGAGGACGAATCACCTGCACAGGGGGAGAGCACGCTATGAGCACATCGCGACGCCGTTTCATCAAGTTGAGCGCCGTGGCAGCGGCCGCTGCGGCCGCCGACATTACGATTCCGGGCCTCGATGAGGCGTTGGCGCAGAACGCGCCAGACGCGAGCATCCGCTGGGACAAAGGCGCGTGTCGCTTCTGCGGCACCGGCTGCGGCGTGCTGGTCGGCGTCAGGGATGGGCGCGTGGTTGCCACGCAAGGCGACCCCGATGCGGCGGTGAACCGCGGGCTGCTCTGTGTGAAGGGGTATTTTCTCGCCAAGATCATGTACGGCGCGGACCGGCTCACGCGCCCGCTGCTCCGCATGAAAGACGGCAAGTTCGACAAGAACGGCGAGTTCACGCCGGTCTCCTGGACGCAGGCGTTCGACATCATGGAGGAAAAGTGCAAGGCGGCGCTGAAGGCGAAGGGCCCGAGCTCGGTCGGGATGTTCGCCTCCGGCCAGTGGACCATCTGGGAAGGCATCGCCGGGGCCAAGTTCATGAAAGCGGGGCTGCGCTCCAACAATATCGATCCGAACGCGCGGCACTGCATGGCCTCGGCGGTCGCCGGGTTCATGCGCACGTTCGGCGCCGACGAGCCGATGGGCTGTTATGACGACACGGAACATGCCGACGCGTTCGTGGTATGGGGCTCGAACATGGCCGAGATGCATCCCATCCTGTGGTCGGGCGTGACCGGACGCCGGCTCAGCACCAAGCACGTCAAGATTGCGGTGCTCTCGACGTTCACTCATCGCACCAGCGAGGCGGCGGATCTCGAGATCATCTTCAAGCCGCAGACCGATCTCGCGATTCTCAACTACGTCTGCAACTACATCATTCAGAGCGGCGCGGTCAATGAAGCGTTCGTGAAGCAACACGTCACCTTCATGAAAGGCGTCACCGATATCGGGTACGGCCTGCGCCCGACTCATCGGCTGGAGCAGGTGGCCGGCAATAATGGCTACCCTGGGGCCGACGGCAAGCCCAAAGGGGATCCCAACGCGGCGACCCCGACCACGTTCGAAGAGTTCAAACAGCACGTCTCCGAATACACGGCGGACAAGGTCGCAGAGCTCTCGGGCGTGCCGAAGGACAAGCTCGAGGCGCTCGCCCGGATCTACGCAGACCCGAAGACCAAGGTCGTCTCGTTCTGGACGATGGGGTTCAACCAGCACACCCGCGGCACGTGGGCCAACAACCTGATCTACGACGTGCATCTGCTCCTGGGGAAGATCTCCGAGCCGGGCAACGGCCCCTTCTCGATCACCGGCCAGCCCTCGGCCTGCGGCACCGCGCGCGAGGTGGGCACGTTTGCCCACCGGCTGCCGGCCGACCTCGTCGTGGCGAACCCGCAGCACCGGGCAACCGCCGAGGAGATCTGGAAGCTGCCCGCGGGCGCCATTCCCGGCCAGATCGGCTTCCATGCCGTGGCGATGGACCGCGCGCTCAAGGACCGCAATCTCAATTTCTACTGGGTCTGCTGCACCAACAACATGCAGGCCGGGCCCAACCTCAGCCAGGAGCGCTTTCCCGGCTGGCGCGATCCCGCGAACTTCGTGGTGGTCACCGACGCGTATCCGACGGTCAGCGCGCAGGCGGCGGATCTCGTTCTGCCGGCGGCGATGTGGATGGAAAAGGAAGGCGCCTACGGCAACGCCGAGCGGCGCAGTCAGTTCTGGCGCCAGCAGGTGAAGGCGCCGGGCGAGGCGAGATCCGACCTGTGGCAGATCATGGAGTTCTCCAAGCGTTTCAAGACCGAGGAGGTGTGGCCGGAGGACCTGCTCGCCAAGGCGCCCCAGTATCGCGGCAAGACGCTCTTCGACGTGCTTTACGCAAACGGCCAGGTGAACCGGTTCCCGCTGGCGGACGTGGGGAAGGTGAATGCCCACGCCATCAAGGGCTATTCGAATGACGAATCGACGGCCTTCGGCTTTTACGTGCAGAAAGGCCTGTTCGAGGAGTACGCGGGGTTCGGGCGGGGCCACGCCCACGACCTCGGATCGTTCGACCAGTACCATCGGGTGCGAGGCCTGCGTTGGCCGGTGGTCGATGGCAAGGAAACGCTGTGGCGCTATCGCGAGGGCTACGACCCGTACGTCAAGCAAGGTGAAGGCGTGAAGTTCTACGGCAGGCCGGACGGCAGGGCAGTCATATTCACGCTTCCGTATCAGCCGCCGCCCGAACCGCCTGACAACGAATACGACTTGTGGCTCGCCACCGGCCGCGTGCTGGAGCACTGGCACTCGGGTTCGATGACGCGCCGCGTCCCCGAGCTGTACAGGGCGGTGCCGGACGCGTTGGTGTTCATGAACCCGAAGGACGCGGAGGCCCGGGGCCTGAAGCAGGGCGACGTCGTGAGGGTGATCTCGCGGCGCGGCGAGGTTCAGACACGGGTTGAAACGCGCGGCCGCAACAGGCCGCCTGTCGGCCTGGTGTTCGTCCCCTGGTTCGACGAGTCGCGGCTCATCAACAAGGTCACGCTCGACGCCACCTGCCCGATCTCGAAGCAGAACGACTTCAAGAAATGCGCCGTGAAGGTCGTCAAAGCGTGAGGAGCATCGAAGGTAGGGGCACGAGCACAGGCAGGATCACGGTGGCCACGCGGCGACGATTTCTGTTCGACGCCGCGAGGAGCGCGGCTGGCGTGACGCTCGTTGGCGCAGGGCTCGCGCTCCATGCGAGCCAGGTCCGGGCGTTGCCGTCACAGGTCATCCGCGCGCCTGGCGCGCGCGCCGAGCCCGAGTTTCTCGCCGCCTGCCTGCGCTGCGGGATGTGCGTGTGCGACTGCCCGTATCACATCCTCGAACTCGCCACGCTCGGACAAGACATCGCGACTGGCACGCCATATTTCGTGGCGCGGAGCCGACCCTGTGAGATGTGCGTGGACATTCCGTGCGTGAAAGCCTGTCCGAGTGGTGCGCTGGACCCCGAGCTCACCGACATCAACCAAGCGCGCATGGGGCTCGCCATCCTGTCGGATCACGAAACCTGCCTCAACTTCCTCGGCTTGCGTTGCGAAGTCTGTTATCGGGCGTGCCCGCTCAGCGACAAGGCGATCACGCTCGAGCCACAGCAGAACCCACGCAGTCTGCACGCCATGTTCATTCCGACCGTGCACTCCGACCAGTGCACGGGCTGCGGCAAATGCGAACACGCATGCGTTCTGGAGACAGCGGCGATCCGGGTGCTGCCGCGCCGTCTGACGAAAGGCGAGCTTGGCGGGCACTACCGCCCGGACCTGCCCGAGCGCATACCGGAGATCGCACAATGAAACAGGGCATCGGCGCCGAGGCGATCCGCGGCAAGGGCTGGCTGGCGGCGCACCGGTGGCTGCTGGCGCGCCGCGTCATGCAGTTCGCGGTGCTCGCGCTGTTTCTCGCCGGCCCATGGTTCGGCTACTGGATCGTCAAAGGCAACCTCACCTACAGCCTGACGCTCGGCGTGCTGCCGCTGGCCGATCCGTACGTGCTGCTGCAATCGCTGGCGGCGGGGCACAGCCCGGCGCGCAACGCGCTCATCGGCGCGGCAGTCGTTCTGATCGCCTATTTCGTGCTCGGTGGCCGCAGCTACTGCGCGTGGGTGTGCCCGGTCAACGTGGTGACCGACGCGGCGCACTGGCTGCGCGCACGGCTTGGCGTGCCCGACGGCGCAGGAATCTCCCGCTCCACACGCTATTGGATCCTCGCCATGACGCTGGCCGTCGCTGCGTTCACCGGCTCAATGGCCTGGGAACTGGTGAACCCGGTTTCGATGCTGAACCGGGGGATCCTTTTCGGCATCGGTGTCGGCTGGACCGTCATCGTAGCGGTCTTCCTCCTGGATGTGTTCGTGGCCGAACGCGCCTGGTGCGGGCGCCTCTGTCCGGTCGGGGCCTTCTACAGCGCCATCGCCATATTCAGCCCGCTGCGCGTCGTCGCGGTGGCGCGCGAACGGTGCAACGATTGCGCCGACTGCTATGCGGTGTGCCCTGAACCGCTGGTGATCAAGCCCGCCCTCAAGGGCGCGGCCCGTGGCGTCGGCCCGGTGATCCTGTCGCCCCTGTGCACCAACTGCGGCCGTTGCATCGATGTCTGCTCGAAACACGTCTTCGCGTTCGGTGCGCGTTTTTCCAAAGGAGTCGCGTATGAACACGTTCACCGGGATTCTGCTGGCCACACTGGCGGCGCTGGTGCTGTGGCAGCCCGCGTCGGCACAGCAGGCTGCGCCAGGAGTGCAGACGCTGCGTGGCGCCAACATTGATGAGCCAGATACCGCACCTGCTGAGAAGTCCTATGCCGGCAAGGCCCCGGGCAGCCAGCAGCGGATCGAGCGCACGTTCACGGGACAGCCGCCGCTGATTCCGCACAGCGTCGAGGGATTCCCGGCGATCACCCTGGAGAGGAATGCGTGCCTGTTCTGTCACGGCCCGCAGTCGTACAAGACCGCGAAGGCACCGAAGGCGGCCGACAGCCACTTCAAGGATCGCGAGGGCAACCTCCTCACGGAGGTGGTCCCGGCGCGGAATAATTGCACGTCGTGCCACGTGCCGCAGGCGGACGCCACGCCGCTGGTGCACAACACGTTCAGGGGTGTCGTCGAAGGGGAGAAAAACTGACGCGTTTTCAAGGCCGCCCGACACAAGTTAGGGTTCGTCTGGCTCCAATCAGCCCTCGGGCGGATTAGCCGAGAAGTATCACGGAGGATAGGATCCGGATGGCATGATGCGGTTCCTGTTTCCGGACACTCCCCGGGACTTTCCCCTCAGGCGGGCCCTCCGGACGGCGCTGCGAACTCTCCACATTCTCGCAACCGGCGTTCTTCTCGGAGGCCATATTTTCGGGCAACCAGAGGAGCGGCTTTTCGGCTGGCTCGTGGGCAGTGTTGCGTCAGGCGTGATCCTTCTCGCGACGGATCTCCACGCGACCTTCGCCTTTCTGCTCCAGGTGCGCGGCCTTCTTGTTCTCGTGAAAGTCGTCCTCACAGCGATGGTCTTCTTCTTCTGGGAGGCCCGTGTGCCCCTGCTCGTCGCGGTTCTCGCCCTTGGCGCCGCAGGGAGCCATATGCCCGGCTCACTTCGTCACCGGCTCATCGTGGGTCAGGGCAAGTTCATTGGCGACCAGCGGAGCGGATGACGTCCGCACGAGTAGCACCTGCGGTACAGCGCGCGCCTCGCAGCACACGCGATCGATCGAGGGCACGGGGGGTTCACCTCCAATCGGCACAATCCCCGAGGTAAGTCCCCTCGACCGATCGCGGGTGCTGCTGACGTGATGGCGAACCCAACGTTCGATCTCAGGAAGGAGAACGACAAGCCTGAGGTCCACGCCGAGAGATCGCTGGTCCGGCTGAAGCAGGACGCCACCTGCTAGCTCCGCCGGAACGTGGCGATGACGGGATCGTGGTCCGATACTTCGCCGAGGCCGAGCGTCGACGTGTCGATCACCTCAACTGACTCAAGCGTCAGGTCGATCTCTGGTGCGTAGAGGATGTAGTCGATGCGCGATACGCGGTGCGGCCTTATCCGGGCCGTGGTTACGCCGTGCGTCACGCCCTTCACGGCCGCCTCCGCCCACGCGTCGCGGTAACGCGCCAGTACCGGGGCCAGTTCGCTCGCGTCGGGCTCAGCGTTCAGGTCGCCGATGAGAATGCCCCGCCCGCGCCCGGCCGCCCACGGCAGCAGCGCCGTAAACTGCTGGACGCGAAGCGCCTGGTTCTCGCGACTCGGTGCCAGATGCGTGACGAGAACAGACACGGCCGGCAGCGAGGCGAGGCGGACCTCGACGGCGACGCGACTCTCCGGCAACCGCGTGGACGTCGACACCACGATCGGCTCGGCCGCGAAGAACATCAGCCCTTCGGTCTCGACGCCGTCGCCGCGGCCGCGCTCCTGACAGTACCGCTTGTCGCTGATCCACGCCTCCACGTGCACGTATGCCCACGGCTGCCCGGTGCGCCGCCGCAGCCCCTGCGCGACGAGCGCCGGCTGATCGTCGCAGTTCGACTCGAGCTGGTTGCGCATGACTTCTTGGAGAGCGGCTGAAGGTCGCGGCCACGACCGTGAGGACGAGGACGAAAAGCGCGAAGTGAGGCCGGCGCACAGGAATTCGTTATCGCCTTGCCGTTCGCGGCGGCCCCGTCTTGTATACGGTGTTCACCGGTTCCCGGCTGACGGTTATCCTGAGCGTCTGTTCTTCCGTTGCGCCGGAAGCCGTTTCAGACCGGATCTTGATCGCAACATCGGGTCCCCCCGGCGGAGCCTGGACGTTCGGCCACGCCACCCGGCCCGTTTCGGCATCGACCGTCACGCCCGGCGGACCCTCGACCAGCGTCCACTTCACGCCTCCCGCCTCAGCCGCGGCCGCCCGGGCCGCGAGGTCGTCGCTCACGACCGGAATCGGCAACCCCACGTAGGTTTCGCCTTGATAAACGCGCGCCACCGTGTCAGGAAGCGTCGGTGTGTCCATCGTGATCTCGTCCCCCGAGAGCGCGTCCATGAACGCCACCAGGTCTTCTTTCTCCTCGTCGGTCAGCTCGAGCTTTTTCAGCACCTTCGTCTTGTTGGCGATGCCGAAGTATCGGAAGGTCTGATCTTCACCCCCGCCGTCGTTGTAGAAATCGACGACCTCTTCGAATGTGTCGAACACGCCGTTGTGCATGTAGGGGGGCGTGTAGACGGTGTATCGGAGCGGCTGGACGCGTATCTTCCCGATGTCCTCATTTCGACCGGTGTTGAAATAGAGGCCCAGATCGATCTTGCCCTTCCGGTACAGCTCTTCCTTGACGCCCTTGCTGTAGTACTGGAAGCGATGCGTGATCTGCTGGAGCGGATCTTCCAGGAAGCTCGCCTGCAGTGGAACGCCGAGGTTGTAGAACTTCTCGTCGCTGAGCAGCGGGCCGTTATGGCACCTGATGCACTGCGCCTTGCCCTGAAAGAGCGCGAGGCCGCGGACTTGCTGCTCGTCGAGGGCCGTCTTGTCGCCCCTCATGTACCGGTCGAAGGGGGTGTTGGCATCGTTCAGCGTCCGCTGGAAAGCGGCGATGGCGCGCCAGGCATCCTCGAGCAGTGGCAGATCGGTGCCGAAGACCTCCTTGAAGCGCCTGACGTACTCCGGCGCCTGGCGAAGCCGCTCCTCCATCATGTCGGTCTTGCCGTTGCCAGAAAGGCCGGTGTTCGCGGCTTTCGCCTGTGACTCCAGGGACGTCTGGTCTCCCTGCCAGAAG
>JACPCS010000101.1 GCA_016184455.1 Acidobacteriota bacterium | reverse complement strand
CAGGCCAACTGATCACCTACTATTCCATCGACGGTTCCACGCCGGGCACATCGTACTGGGCGCCCTTCGAGATCGACCGCACGCGCACGGTGAAGAGCCAAGTGCGCGAGCTGCAGCCGAACAACACCTGGTCGTATTCCGCGATTGTGGAGCAGACGGTCGTGCTCAAGGTGGGCACACCCGTCATTGGGCTGGCCTCGGGTGAGTATGATCCTGGGACCGCGATCCAGATCACCTCCTGTACGCCGGGTGCAGTGCTGCGGTACCGTCTCGACGGCCAACCGCCGAGTGACAGCGATCCGCAGATCCCGTCGGACGGCGAACTCCTCGTCGGCAACTTCACATTGTCGGTGCGCGCGTTCTACCAGTACATGGATCCGAGTGACGTGGCCACGGCGACCTACACGATCCCGTGGAACTACAACACTGGTGGGATCGCCGGCGGTCTCACGTATTCGGCGGCCCTGACGCCGGACGGTACGGTCTGGAGCTGGGGAAGCAACACCGTGCGGCAGCTCGGATACGGCGAGCGCTGGAAGGAGAACGGAGGACCGGCGTTTGGCGAGCTGGTCGTCTCGCAGGCGAATAGCCCACAGGTGCGCACGTTGACGGGCGTCCGCGCCATCGCGATTGGCAGCGACAACACGCCGAACTACGGCGGGTTCACCGTCGCCCTACGCGAGGACGGCACGGTGTGGACGTGGGGATCGACCTTCCGTAGTCAGCTCGGGCGATCGACGTGCGAGACGGACTACAACTCGTTGGGCGGTTACTGTGTCCGACCGGGACAGGTCGGTCTGACGGACATCGTGGCGGTGGCGGCCAGAGGCCACCATGCGCTCGCCTTGCGCGCGGATGGCACCGTATGGGCGTGGGGTGCGAACACCTACGGCCAGCTCGGGGACGGCACGACGACGGACAGCCCGACGCCCCAACAGGTACTTGGCGTGAGCGGCGTGGTGGCGATCGCCGCGGGCTATGAGTACAGCCTGGCGCTCACCGCGGACGGCACGGTGTGGGGCTGGGGCTACAACGCGTTAGCCCGCATTATTCGTGAAGGGACCGATTTCGGTCACAGCGCGTGAGATCGTAGCGCAAGCTCGGGGTGGGAGGCGCGGGACGGGCGAAGCAGAGGGACACGAGTGGCCGACGCGCAGCGGAATCGTGGTGGCGACCGGATCCGGAAGACAGCTCCGCCACCGCGAGCGAGTGTGGAGCGAGTGGCGACGAGTGCGTTCGAGGTTAGCCGGTCCGCGCGCCAAGCGCGAGGGCAATCTGGCGCCACGCGTTGAGATGGGGCGTGGCGGTCGGCAGATGCAGGACGATTCGACGGACCGAGACAACGACATGCACGCCGAGTTTGAGCAGCCGTTCGCGCAACCCGGACACTTGGGTCCGCGCACATGCAGTGCGCGCCGCGCGCAGCCGGAGCTCTTGCATCAGGACGTAGGCCGCCGCGGTGAGGAGGACGCGCAGTTGATTGGCCCAGAAGCGACAGCAGCTGGTGCGCCCGATCTGGAGCCCGTCGTGCAGTTCCTTGATCCGATTTTCAATGTCGCCGCGGGCGCAGTAGACCCGCTCATAGATGAAGCGGGGCGACTGGGGGAGATTGGTGATGACAAAGCGCGGGTTGTCGCGCGGGTCCCGACCGGCGAGCCGGACGACCTCGGCTTTGATCACGACGCGGCGCTCGCGCCGCCGCCACGTGCGGGCGGCGTACCGAGCCTCGGTATAGACGTGCTCCGTCTGGCCACTGGCCGCGGTCATCGTCCGGGCCTCGCCCATCGCGGGTTCCGCGAACCGCGCCAACCGGCTGTTTTCGGCCATGGCGACGACGTACGCGAGGCGCGACTCGGCATCGAGGAAGTTGAGGATCTCGGGCGTGGCAAAGCCGCCATCGAGGCGGACGAGGAACCGCGCTTTGGGGAAGGCCGCCCGCAACCGCTCAAGCAGCCGGCGCAACAGGCCCAGCGTGCCGCGGCTGGCCGGGACATTGCCCGGCCGCAGGATCGCCGCGCAGAGGTACTGCTCGACCTCATCATCAAAGGTCAGAAACGCCAGCAGCGGCAGATAACACCAGGAGTCATAGTGCCCGTTAAAGAAGGTGAGCTGTTGCGCGCCATGGGTCGGGTCGTCGGTGGGATCGAGATCGATGGTGATGCGCTTGGCCCGGCCGTGCAGACGCCGACGGTGCCGGTCGATGACGCAGTCCGCCAGCTCGCGCCCCATGCGGTAGAGCGCCTGGCTGGCGGCGCCGTTTTCGAATCGCGAGATGGTCGGCTGCGACGCGAGCCGCATACCGGCGATGGGATCGCGACCCAGCAAGAGTTTCTGAATGGGATCGTCGGCCAGTCGGTCGGCATCATTCGCATCGGAGTAGCCGCACGCGATCCCAAAGATACGCTGTGCCACCAGATCCTCAAGGGTGTGCCGCACTTTGCTCGGCTGCCGATCCTCGATGAGGCCGCGCGCGAGACCGTCGACCAGTCCATAGCGGCGGTCGGCCGCTTTCAGCAACACGGCGCCACCATCAGAACTCGCGTGCTGCTGATCGAAGGTCGCAACCAGGGGGCGATTGAAGAGGTCAGGAAAGAGAACAGTCTGTGGTATCGTCTCGGTCGTCAACAGCAACGCCTCCGTGTGTCAAAAGGTCCGTCAGCAAGGCCTCTTGTACCACGCGGAGGCGTTTCTGTTTCTACCGAAATCGGCCCCTTCGTGAATTTTCCGGGTTA
>JACPCS010000118.1 GCA_016184455.1 Acidobacteriota bacterium | reverse complement strand
TCGAGCGCTGCGCCGATCGTCTGCTGCCCCAGCTCGTCGCGCGGTCGGCCGTGCCGGTCGTGTACGGCAGGGGCTACGACCGGGGCGCCATGTACCGCCCCGACGAAGGGCTGCGGTGGTGCGCGGAGGAGGCGATGCTGGCCGCGTGCGACGCGGCGACGTTCACCTCGGCGCGTCTGGCCCTCGCCTACGACGTGTCCGCTGGACATACGAGCATCCTTGGGGACGCGGCGGAGCTGCCATCGCCGTCGGCGGGCCCCGACGCCGACCCCCTGCGGGTGATGGCGAGGCGGCTGCTCCACGCGCTGCAGGCGGCGTGCGCGGCCGGCCCGTACTGGCGAGCCGTGGACCAGTAGGCATGGTGCCCGAGATCTTCCGCGTCATCGGATCGGACCGCTGCCTGACGGCGGCGGAGGCGGCATCCGCGGCAGAGGCGCATCCGCTCACCGCCACGGCGTGGGACGTCTACGCGCAGCTCTTCAGGTGCTTCACCGGCAGCACGCTCGATCCGCAGTTCCATTACCTCTCGCACCCGGCGACCCGAACCGGCGCGGTGCGCCTGAACGCGGACGAGGCGGTGGTGATCGTCGGCACCGGGCCGTCGCTGCCGTCGCAGATCGACGCACTCGTCCGCGCGCGCGACCACCTGCGACTCTTCACCTCGCTGCGCGGTGCCGAGGCCCTGCTCGGCCACGGCATCGTCCCGGACCTCGTGCTCATCGAGCATCGGACGGCGCTCGACGCGCATGACAGCGCACGCCAGCTTGCCGACTGCAGCGAGCCGGTGCTCGCCCGATGCCCGCTGGTTGCGGCCGACTGGCGGACGCCGCCGGCGCTCCTGGCGAGCGTTGCGCCCGCGGCGCTGTTCGTGCCGAGCCGTCTGCCGACCTGGGGATTGTGGCCGGCGACGGCCGCGGCACTGGCGGTGGACGCGGGGGCGTCGGCCGTCGCGCTGCTCGGGATCGATCTCGGCACGCCCACCGCGCCGGATCCGGCCCATGCGCCGCTGAAGGCGGTGCTCGAGCTGCTCGCGCAGCTCGTGCCTGCGGCGACGTACGACTGCGGCGCCGGAGGCGTACCCAAGCGCGGGTGGGCGCAGATGCAGTTGGAGGAGATCGCTGGCGCGCGCGTGTGGGCTCGGCTCGAGACCGAGATGTACCTGGCGCCGCATCGGGCACAGCGGCTTCGCAATGCGCGGGCCGCGCGTGCCGAGCTGGTGCCGATCCTCGAGCGTGCGGCGAGCCTCGAGACGCTGGCCCTCAAGGCCCGAGCCCTCCGCGGCCGGTGGGCGCCCGCCCTGGAAGCAGGCATCGACGAGATCATGAGCTGGCGCGACGACGCGCGCGTCCGCATCCTGCTGCAGGAATCGCTCGGGGTGTCGTTTCTGCCGCGTTTCTGGCGCATCGGCATTGCGCCGAGCGTCGGGGCCGCACTGTGGCGCCCGCTGCTGCTGGCCACGCACGAGATGATGGCCCAGGCCGGCGCGCTGTCGTCCGAGCTCGCTGCGGAGCAGGCGGCCTGACATGAGTGCTCCGCGTGTCTCGCGGAGTACGTCGACGACAGCGGTCGTCTCCTCGACAACGAGTGGGTGCGGGACGTGCGCGCGCGGCAGGACGTGGCGGTCACACCCGCGCAGATTCGCGACCTGATGCTGCTGACCTGGTTCGCATCGGGAACTTCTTCGTCAAGCACGAATATGGGCAGGCAGGGCGGCTCGCGGCCGCGGCATGAGTAGGCGGCTGGGTTGCTACCTAACTACCCAGCTCCTGAAGATCGTTCGCGACGCGGGTCAGGATCTCGGTCCAGCGGCGAATCGCCGGCTCGAGCTCGTACTCGAGGATGTCGGCGACCGTGAGCCAGTCCTCTGAGGTCTGTGCGGACACGAGCGTGTCGAGCGTCGCACCCAGGGCCGTGAGGTCGGCCCCCGCCTCGTCGGTCACCGTGGTCAGCTTGAGGCCGACGGGGCCCGTCAGCATGTCGATCAGCCGGGTGAGCAGCTGCAGCTCCGCGGCCACTTCCGTGAGCCCTTCATGGCCCGACGCGAGGTCGCGCCCGCGATAGACGGCCGCGAGGCTCGCCGTGCGCTCGGCCACGCGCTGAAGCGGCTCGATTGTTTCGAGCAGGCAGGCGCGGAGGAAGGCTGCGGGCACGGCCGTCTCCACCTCGATCCGCCCGATGGCGGCCAGAGAGCGGGTAGCTAGGGCGGGGTCGCGGAATGCCGGTTCGTCGACACCGTCGAACCGGGCCGCCGACAGCAGCCGGCCCTCGTCGGCGGCCGTGACGTCCAGCTTTTCGAGCAGTTCCCCCCAAGTGGCGGGGGCCGGATCGAAGGTTCGGGAGGCGTCGTTCAGGAAGATCTGTGTCATCGGCCAGCCCTGCAGCGAACCCCGTGCCAGCCGGAGGCCTCAGACCCCAGGCCTCAGGCCTCAGGCAGGGCCGCCGCACCGTGACCGTTCAAGTGGGCTGCCCCCGTGCCGATTCCATTCGTGCGATGCCAGCACGCGTTCTCATTGCAGACAACGACGAGAACGTCCGCGGCCTGCTTGCCGGTTGGCTCGAGGATGTCGGCTACCTCTGCGTGCCGACCGACGCCGGACAGGCCCTGACCGCGGCGCGCGAACGGCCGGTCGATGCGGCGGTGGTGGGCGTCACCGTGCCGGACCAGGGCGGCATGTTCGTGCTGCGGACGCTGCGCACACAGACCGAGCAGGTGGGCGTGGTCGTCGTCGCCGCGACGCCGGACTTCGATGTGGCGGTGGCGGCGAACCGCCTCGGCGCCGTCGACTGCCTGCCGTGGCCCTCGTCGGCGGCCACGGTCGTCGAGTCCGTGCGCCGCGCCGTCGAATGGCGCGCCGCCCGGAAGGTGGCCGAGCAGACGGAACGCCGGCTCGCCGAGGAGGTGACCGCAGGGAGGCGGCATCTGCTCGACACGATCGGCCGCGTGGAGCCCGAGAGCGTGCCCGCCGTGCTGCTGGCGGTCCTCGAAGCGCGGTCCCCCGAGACGCACGACCACTGCACCCGGGTCTCGCACTCGGCGGTCGCCCTGGCGGGCTCGTGCAACCTCGCGCCCGATCAGGTCCACGCCGTACGTCGAGCGGCGCTGCTGCACGACATCGGTAAGATCGCGATCCCGGACCGCCTGCTGGACGACACGGGACCGCTGACCGATGTGAGCCTGCGGCTGCTGCGCTCGCACGTGGAGATCGGGCAGGCGGTGCTGGCGTCGGTGAGGTCGCTCGAGCCGATTGCCGAAATCGTGGGCGCCACGCACGAGCGGTACGACGGGACCGGCTATCCAGCCGGCCTGTGCGCCGAGGCCATCCCGCTGCCGGCGCGGATCATCAGCGTGGCCGATGCGTACGACGCGATGACGTCGGCGCGCCGCTACAGCGATCCCATTTCCCATGACGAGGCAAACGCCGAGCTCGTGCGGCAGGGCGGTGCGCAGTTCGACCCCGACATCGTGCGCGCCTGGCTGCAGATGACGGAGCTCCGCCGATGCTCCTGATCGCGGGCTTCGCGATCGTCGTCGGCGCCGTCGTGGGGGGCTATCTGATGGCGGGCGGGGCGCTGCTCGTCCTCAATCAGCCGTCGGAGTTTCTTGTCATCGGCGGCGTCGCGGTGGGGACCCTGCTCATCAGCACGCCGATGAGCGTCCTGAAGCTCACGGTCGTCCAGATCAAGGCGGCGATGGGTGCGGCGACGAGCCGGGCGGCGTACGTCGAGCTGCTCTCGATGCTGTACCAGATCTTCAAGCAGGTGCAGCAGGGCGGCCTGATGTCGCTCGAGTCGCACTTCGAGGACCCGTCCACGAGCCCGATTCTCACGAAATACCCGAACTTCCTGAGGCGCCACGACGCGCTCGACTTTCTCTCCGACTCGTTCAAGGTGCTGATCGTCGGTGGCATTGCGCCGCACGACCTGGAGGCGCTGATGGACGAGGACATGAAGGCGCACCATGACGAGGCGCTCCGTCCGTCCGCTGCGCTCACCAAGATCGGCGACGCGCTGCCCGGCCTCGGCATTGTCGCGGCGGTGCTGGGCATCGTGATCACGATGGGCCACATCGACGCGCCGCCCGCGGAGATCGGGCACCACGTGGGCGCGGCGCTCGTCGGCACGTTTCTCGGCGTCCTGCTCTCGTACGGCGTGGTGCAGCCCATTGCGCAGGCGCTCGAGCACCGGGTCACCGACGACGGGTACTACTGCCTGTGCATCAAGGCAGGGCTGCTGGCGATCTACAAAGGCAATCCGCCGGCGATTGCGATTGAGTTCGCCCGCCGCGTGCTGCCGCACTCGGTGCGCCCCTCGTTCAACGAGACTGAACAGTTCTGCCGCGCCGTAACGTCGCAGGCGCAGCAGCTGCACGCACAGGCAGCGTAACCGTGGCCGCCCCCAAAGATCCGGTCATCATCATCCGGAAGAGCGGCCACCACCGGCACGGCCATCACGGCGGCGCGTGGAAGGTGGCGTACGCCGACTTCGTGACCGCGATGATGGCGTTCTTCCTGGTGATGTGGCTCGTCGCGCAGGGACCGGACGTGCGCTCGTCGGTGGCGGCGTACTTCCGCGATCCGGGCGCGTTTGCCGCGAACGCGGGCGGCAAAGGCGTGCTGCCCGGCTCGGCGAACGGCGTCGCGGGGGGCGGGCAGCCAGGCGTCGGGCCCACGCGCGAGAAGGAGAACGAGCAGGACATCGAGCGCGCAAAAGCGGCGCTCGAGCGCGCGGCCGAACACCTGCGGCAGGCGATTCAGTTGAAGTTCGCCGACATCCAGCACCGCATCGAGATCACGGTCACCGAGGAGGGCCTGCGGATCGAGCTGAGCGAGGCGCCCGACGACGGCTTCTTCAGCAGCGGCAGCGCGCAGATGAAGCCCGAGACCGAGGCGCTCCTTGCGCTGATTTCGCACGAACTGGCGCAGCTCTCGAACCGCGTGGCGGTGGAGGGGCACACCGACAGCGTTCCTTACGCCGGCAGTTACACGCAGTACTCGAACTGGGAGCTGTCGACCGACCGGGCGAATGCGGCCCGGCGCGTGCTCGAGCGGACGGGCGTGCGGGGGGAGAAGCTCGAAGGGGTCCGGGGCTACGCCGCGACGCGGCCCCGGCTGCCGGAAGCGCCGGCCGACGCGCGAAACCGGCGGATCTCGATTATCGTACGCCGTGATGATCATCCGGGAGGGGACGGTCCCTGATATCGGCGTGCGCGCAGAGCCGCCGATTCCGGTCCTCATCGTCGTTGTCGACCGTCAAGTCCGAGGTCGACCCGGCGCAGCTCGCGCGGGTGCTGCAGTACGCGGCCGATCGCGAGCGTGCGCGGCAGGAGCTCGTGCGCAGCCGCCAGTACTTTCAGGCGCTCATCGAGCAGACCTTCGATCTCATCACGGTGGTCGATGCCGACGGCACGATCCTGTACCAGAACCCAGGCATCAAGCGCGTACTGGGGCTGCTGCCGGAGGAGGGTATCCCGAGTACGGTGCGCACGTCGATCCGATCGGGGAGGCGCAGGTGCCGTTCCTCTTCACGCCGTTCACGCGGGACGTGCTGTTGCAGCGGATTCGCGAGCTGCTCACGTAGGAGGCCGCCGGCAGACCTACGATTCAAGGTTTTCCGGGCGCGGACGATTGCAGGTTCATGAACACGAGCCCGCTCGAGAACTTCACGACCGCGGAAACCGTACTGCTCGCGCTCAGAGAGCAGTTCGCTGAGGCCGACCCGACCTGGTGCTGCGACGCCGAGATGGTGTCGACCCTCGTTCAGGGCCTGGAGCTCACGACACTGCTGATGCGGGATGCCGGCCGGCGGCTGCAGGGCTGCCCGCCCGCCGCACTCGAGGCCGCGGTGCAGAGCTTCCTCGAACAGGTGGATCGGCTGTCCCGCCGACCGATGTATCCGCTCATCAGCGCTTCACACCTCTCGCACTAGCCAGACGAAGTCGCGGTCCCGCCCAGGCTGTTGGCCACCATCGGGTAAACTAAAGGGCTGGCGACCGCGACGTCCCCGTAGCTCAGATGGATAGAGCGCGCGCCTCCTAAGCGCGAGGCCGGCAGTTCAATTCTGCCCGGGGACGCCACAAGAACAGGCCTCAGGCCCCAGGCCTCAGGCCTCAGGCCCAAGGTAGGCGGAGGCCTTCGATCCTCCGCGAAGACATATGAAGACCAAGCAACGTCATCAGCTGAAGGAAAACGAGCTCGCCGGGATGATCGCGGCCGCGCGCGAGCAGTTCGAGAAGCACCAGCGCGTCATGAGCGGTGTGCTCCTCGTTCTCCTCGTCGTCGGCGCCGTCGCCGGCGGCGTCGTGGCGTGGCAGGGCCAGACGGAGGCGCGCGCCGAGCAGCTGCTCGGCGAGGCGATGGTGACGTTCAACGCGCGCGTCGTGCCGGTGACCGCCGAGCCGGAAGCGCCCGGTGAAGTACCGGCGGCGGCGGCGATCGGCGCGACCGGGACGTTCCCGAGCACCGCGGCGAAGCTGAACGCCGCGCTGCCGAAGCTGAAGGCCGCCGCCGATGCCTATCCCGATACCGATGCGGGAGTGACCGCGCGCTATCACTACGCGTCATCGCTGGCCGCCCTCGGGCGGCACGACGAAGCGGTCAAGGCGTTCGACGAGGTCAACGCGCGCGCCGGCGGTGACAGCCTCTACGGTCGCATGGCGCGGCTCGGCAAGGCCGACGCGCTCGTGCGCGCCGGGCAGAACGACGCCGCCATTGCCACGTGGAAAGAGCTGGCGGCGAGCTCTGACGAGGTGCTCCCGAAAGACGCCATCCTGATGGAGCTGGGCAGGGCGTATCAGGCCGCGGGGAACACCGCCGAGGCGAGGAAGACGTTCGAGCAGCTGATCAAGGATCACCCGACCTCGCCGTACACCGCAGAAGCCCGGGCGGAGCTGGGTAGCTAGGGTGCCAGCAACTGAGCTACCTCGCGATCACGTGATTGTCCGACGGGCCGGAGTACGCGGCGCCGTACGGCTGCCGCTTCTTCACATCCTTCAGCGTCGCGAAGGACGCCTGCGCTGACAGTCGGATCCCTGTGACGTTCGGACGGGTCACCGCGACGTTCGTCTTGTACCAGAGGCTGATGTACGGTGCGTCTTCAGCCACGATCTTCTGCACCTCGCTGTAGTACTTCCGACGCTCGTCGTCGGTCGGCGCCGTCGTGGCGAGGTCGATCAGCCGGTCGACCTCCGGGTTGCTGTAGTAGATGCGGTTGAAGCCGACCGGCGGCACCTGACTGGAGTGATACAGCCGCCGCAGCATGTCGGGATCGGTCACGCCCACCCACTGCAGCGTGTACATCTGCACGTTGCCCCCGAGCACATCGGCGTAGAAGGTCGCGAACTCGTACGAGCGCACGTCGGCGTCGATGCCGACGAGCCGCAGATTCTCCTGGATGACCGTCGCCTGGAGGCGGTAGAACTCGTCGGTCGACGTCTTGAGCGACAGGCGCAGCCGCGGCAGCGGGCCGTCGCCGTCAGGGTCGGGATAGCCCGCCTCGTCGAGCAGCCGCTTCGCCAGCTCCGGGTCATAGGTGAACTGGCGCACGTTCGGCTCGAATGCCCACGCGGACGGCGGCAGCACGCCCACGGCGGGACGCGCGAGCCCTCGGCGCAGGTAGTCGACGATTGCCTGGCGGTCGATCGCATACGCGACGGCGTGCCTCACGCGTGTGTCCCGGAGCACCGGGTCGCGCATGTTGAGGCCGATGTACATGTAGTCGACGCCGTCGCCCTCGGTGATTGCCAGGCCGTCGCGCTCCAGCTGATAGATGATGTCCGGGGGTGCGTCGTTGATCGTCAGGTCCGCCGACCCCTTTCGCAGCTCCAGCCCGCGCATCGTCTCGTCGGGGATGATGCGGAGGATGACGCCGGCGTTCTGCGGCAGCCCGTCCCAGTACCCCTCATACGCGGACAGTACGACCTCCTCGTCGACCGCGTAGCGGACGAAGCGGTACGGGCCCGTGCCGATGGGAAACGTCCGCAGCGAGTCGCCCGCGCCGTCAGGGACGACCTGCATGACGAGCTGCATCGGGAACGACCCGAAGGGCTCCTTCAGCTTGAACTCGACGGTATGGTCGTCGATCGCCTTCACGGAGGCCAACTGCCGGTACGCGCCCTTTTTCGGCGAGACGAAATCCGGATCGAGGAAGCTGCCGAACGTATAGACCACGTCCTGTGCGGTGAGCTCGTGCCCGTCGTGGAACCGGACGCCGCGCCGGAGATGCACGATGTAGGTGAGCGGGTCGGGCATGTCGAGGCCGAGCGCCAGCGCGGGCGGCTCGGCGACGACCTTGAGTTGATCGTCGATGACGAGCAGGTGGTCGTAGACGAGCTGATGCACGCGCTGCGACTGCTCGTCGGTGCCGACGCGCGGGTCGAAGTTCACCGGGGCCGCGCGAATCACGACGCGGAGCATGTCATCGGCGGGGACCCCGCTGCCGCCGCCGCAGCCCGCCGCGACTCCCAACAGCCAACACCCAACTCCCAAACGCGCACCCGCCCTATGCCATCTCCGTGCTTGGGAGTTGCGGAGTCGGGAGTCGGGAATTGCCATCAGTTCTCGTCCGCGATCTTCCTGAGCTCAGCCAGGAGCTCCAGCGCCTGACGCGGCGTGATCTCATCGACGTCGAGCGCCTGGAGCCGCCGCACGACTTCATTATCGCGCTCGGCCGGCGCCGCCGGGCCGAAGAGCGCCAGCTGCTCGGTGGCGGGATCGCCAGCCGCGCCCGAGAGCGTCGGCCGGCCCCCGCGCGACAGCTCGTCGCGCTCGAGGCCGCCGAGGATGTCGCGCGCGCGGGCGACGACGTCCGGGGGCAGGCCGGCCAGGCGCGCCACCTGGATGCCGTAGCTGCGGTCGGAGCGTCCCGGCACGATCTTCCGCAGAAAGACGATGTCGTCGTGCCACTCGCGGGCGGCGACGTGGGCGTTGACCACGCCGGGGAGCGCGTCGGCCAGATCCGTCAGCTCGTGATAGTGCGTCGCAAAGAGCGTCTTCGGCCGCGCCCGTGCGTTCGTCACGAGATACTCCGCCACCGCCCAGGCGATGCTCAGGCCGTCGAAGGTGGAGGTGCCGCGGCCGATCTCGTCGAGCACCACCAGACTGCGCGACGTCGCGCTGTGCAGGATGTTGGCCGTCTCCTGCATCTCCACCATGAAGGTCGACTGCCCGCGGGCGATGTTATCGGACGCGCCGACGCGCGCGAAGATGCGGTCGACGATCGGCACCACGGCCTCGCGCGCGGGGACGAACGATCCGATCTGCGCAAGGATCGGAATCAGCGCCACCTGGCGCAGGTACGTCGACTTGCCGCCCATATTGGGGCCGGTCAGGATGACGAGCTGGCGGGTGGAGCCGTTGAGGTCGACGTCGTTGGGGACGAAGCCGCCCGAGGCGAACCGCTCCACGACCGGGTGGCGGGCATCGGCGGCGACGAACTCGTCGCCCTCGTGAATATGGGGTTTCGTGAAATTCGAAGCCGCTGCCGTCTCGGCGAGCGCCGCCAGCACGTCGAGCGTGGCGAGCGCGCGCGCGGTCTCCTGTATGCGCGGCGCCTCGGCCGCGACGCGGCCGCGGAGCTCGTCGAAGATCTCCAGCTCACGCTCGAGGATCCGCTCGTCGGCGCCGAGCACGTTCGCCTCGTATTCCTTGAGCGCGGGGGTGGTAAATCGCTCGCCGCCGGCGATCGTCTGCTTCCGCTGGTAGTCGGCAGGCACCGCGCGAAGGTTCGCCTTCGAGACCTCGATGTAGTAGCCGAAGACGCGGTTGAAGCGGACTTTGAGCGAGGCGATCCCCGTCCGCGCCCGCTCGCGATCTTCCATGTCCGCAATCACCTGACGTCCTGAGCGGCTGATCGCCTTCAGCTCGTCGAGCGCGGGGTCGATGCCGTCGCGCGTGAAGCCGCCGTCGCGCGCGAAGGCGGGCGGCTCGTCGATGAGCGTCCGCTCGATCGCGTCGCGGACGTCGGTCAGATCGTCGAGCGCGGCGACGAGCGTGCGGAGGAGCGGTGCCTGCAGGTCGGCCAGCACGCCGCGGACGCGGGGCGCGGCGGCGAGCGAGAGGCGCAGCGCGACCAGGTCTCGCGGCCCCGCCGTGCCGAGGGCGACGCGCGCGACGAGCCGCTCGAGATCGTGGACGCCCTTCAGCGTCTCGCGCAGCTTGCCGCGATCGGTCGCGCGAAACGCGAGCTCTTCGACGCCGTCCAGGCGATCGCGGATCGGTTCGAGCGCGCGCAGCGGGCGCAGCAGCCACCCGCGCAGCAGCCGGGCACCCATCGACGTCACCGTCCGGTCGATCTCGTGCAGCAGCGAGTGCGCGGGGTCGCCGTCGCTGCCGGTCACGATCTCCAGGTGCCGCAGCGTGATCGGGTCGATGATGAGGTGATCGCCGGTCGCCTTGTAGCGGACGGTGCGGACATGGGCGAGGTCGGCCTTCTGCGTGTCGCGCAGATACGCGATGAGGCCGCCCGCCGCCTGCACGGCCGCGTCGTGGCCGTCGAGCCCGAACCCCTCGACCCCGTGCGCGCGCAGCTGATCGAGCAGCGTGCGCCGCGCCGCCTCCGGCTCGAAGCTCCACGGCTCGACCCTGGTCACGGGAAGCTGCAGCCGCGCGATCTCCGGCAGCCGATCGGACGCGGCCGAATCGCTCGCGAGCACGAGCTCCCGCGGCCGCAGCACCGCGATCTCATCGGCGAGCGCCTGGGCGCCGTCATCGCCGTGATACTCGGCGGTCGTGAACTCGCCCGTGGAGAGGTCGACGAGCGCGACCCCGAACAGGGTGGAGCGCTCGACGATCGACATCAAATACGCCGGTTCGCGCGCGTTGAGGTAGGTCGAGTCGGTGAGCGTGCCCGGCGAGACGACCCGGACGACCTCGCGGCGGACGAGGCCCTTCGCCTTCCTCGGATCTTCCACCTGCTCGCAGATGGCGACGCGGAACCCTTTGGTCACCAGGCGCGCCAGGTAGCCGTCGACGGCGTGGAACGGCACGCCGCACATCGGAATCGCCCCGCCCCCGGCATCCTTCGAGCGCGAGGTCAGCGTCAGATCGAGCGCGCGGGCCGCCACAAGGGCGTCTTCGTAGAACATCTCGTAGAAGTCGCCCATCCGGAAGAAGACGATCGCGTCGCGGTGCTGCCGCTTGGCGTCGAGATACTGACGCATGGCGGGCGTAACGGAAGCGGTGGAAGACATAAACCACGAAGGCCACGACGATCGCGAAGACGTTTACGATTCGTGTTCTTCGAGAGCTTCGTGAACTTCGTGGTTATTATCTGACAGTCGGATGCTGATCCTCGCCCTTGACACGACCACGACGGCGGGAAGCTGCGCGCTCGTCGGCGACGGCAGCGTCATTGAGGAGGCGCCGAGCGACCCGGGCCGTCCGCAGGCGGCGCGGCTGCCCGGAGAGCTGGCGGCGCTCCTCGAGCGTGCGGGCCTCACGCTCGCGCAGATCGATGCGTGTGCGGTCGGCATTGGTCCCGGCTCGTTCACCGGGCTGCGCGTCGGCATTGCGACGATGCAGGGCTTGGCGATGGCGACCGGCACGCCGCTCTTTGGGGTGTCGGCACTCGATGCGCTCGCGCGCATCGCGTTCGGCGGGTCCGACAGGACCCGCCCGACGCACGTCGCGACGTGGGTGGACGCGTGGCGAGGCGAGGTCTATGCGACGCTCTACGAGGCCGGCCGGCAGGTCGAGCCGCCGACGGTCACGCGTCCCGAGGTGCTGCTCGGGCGGCTGCCCGACGGCGTGACGTTATTCATTGGTGACGGCGCCGTGCTTCACGCCGACGTCGTCCGCACGACGCTCGGTGATCGCGCGCGGTTTGCAGACCCCGTGACGCCGATGCTCGCCGGTGCGATGGGCGTCATCGCGGCGGAGGCCTTTGTCGCGGGTGACCGGCCCGCACCCGATGCCATCCGTCCTCTCTACGTGCGCCGACCCGATGCAGAGCTGGCGAGGGATCGAGCCTAGGATGCCGGAATACTGGATCGAGCCGCTGCGCGACGAGACCGATCTGGAAGGCGTGCTCGAAGTGGAAGCGGAGTCGTTCACCAATCCCTGGACGCGCGAGATGTACTCCTGGGAGCTGCAGAACCGCTCCGTGTGCCACATCTTTCTCGTGCGCACGGCGGAATGCCGCGTCGCGGGCTTCTGCGCGTTCTGGCTGGTCTTCGACGAGGTCCATATCAATAACGTCGCCATGCGGCCGGGCTTCCGGACCCAGGGCATCGGAACGGCGCTCCTGCAGCACGTGCTCGCCGAGGCGCGCCGACTCGGCGCACGCCGCGCCACGCTCGAGGTCCGCGCGTCGAACGAACGCGCCCGGCGCCTCTACGAGCGCCTCGGCTTCTACGTCGCCGGCGTCCGCCGGAACTATTACTCGGAGCCGGTCGAGGACGCGTTGGTCCTCTGGCGTGACGACGACACGGTGGCTGGGTAGCTGGGTCGCTGGGTGGCCTAGCGACCTAGCGACCGAATGTGCTACCTTGCGCCTAGGTGAAACCGCGATGAACCCGATTCGTCCGTAGGAGGGGCGGCCTATGAATGCAGCGGAAGCACAGGACGTCAAAGCCCTGTTGCTGCAGCAGAACGACCAGTACCGCCAGCTTGCCGAGCAGCACCATCAGCTGGACAGCCGACTGCACGAACTCTCCGACAAGCCTTACCTTTCACCCTCCGAACAATTCGAAGAGAGCACGATCAAGAAGCGGAAGCTCGTGTTGAAGGACCGCATGGAGGCCATCGCGCGCCAGTTCCGGCAGACCCACAGCAGCGCCTGAGACATGTGTGATGTGTGATTCGTGATTTCGTGATGTGACAATCACAAATCGCAGATCACCACATCACAAATCGCATGCGAATTGATCCAGCCGGGTGGCCCTTTGTCGGCGGCGCGGTTGCGCTCGCGGTCGCGGCGGGGTTCTTCGTCAGCACTGTCGTCGGCGTGGTGCTGCTCGTCGTCGCCGGCTTTCTTCTCTTCTTCTTCCGCGACCCCGACCGGGTTGTCACCGAGGCGCCCGGGGCGGTGCTCGCGCCCGCGGACGGCCGGGTGCTGGTGGCCGGCACCTCGACCGTCCATGCGTTTCCCGCCGATCGTTGGCAGCAAATCGGCATCTTTCTGTCGCCGCTGGACGTGCATGTGAACCGGATGCCCGTGGCGGGGCGGGTGGCCAAGGTGAGGTATCATCCGGGCCGCTTCCTGCCGGCCTACCGGCGGGATGCCGGCGACCTCAACGAGTACACTGAAGTCTGGATCGACCACGGCGGCCAGCCGGTCGTCGTCCGGCAGATCGTCGGAGTGCTGGCGCGCCGGATTGTGTGCCGCACCCGAGAGGGGGCGGACGTGGCGGCGGGGGAGCGGTTCGGCGTGATGAAGTTCGGGTCGCGCATGGATGTGTTCGTGCCCGCCGGCGCGCGGATCACGGTCCAGGTGGGCGATCACGTCGTGGCGGCGGTCACCGTGGTGGCGGTGTTGACAGGTTGATGGACGAGAACAACGGCGAACTCCGGCGCTCCCGCATCCGGATGCTGACGCCGCTCCGGCGGCGGACCGACGTCGCCCAGCGGCGGTTCCGCCGGGGCGTGTACCTGCTGCCGAGCGTCTTCACCCTCGGCAACATGTTCTGCGGCTATG
The DNA here is from genome assembly GCA_016184455.1 of Acidobacteriota bacterium. Taxonomy (GTDB): domain Bacteria; phylum Acidobacteriota; class Vicinamibacteria; order Vicinamibacterales; family UBA2999; genus MELF01. The sequence goes on along the minus strand of JACPCS010000118.1, from coordinate 30,271 downwards.
CCTGCATCGTCTATGCGATGCGCGGCGAGTTCGTCACGGCGGCGCCCTTCATCGGACTGGCGATCGTCATCGACATGCTCGACGGCCGCATCGCGCGGATGACCGGGACGACGAGCGCGTTCGGCATCGAGTTCGATTCGCTCGCCGACGTCATCTCGTTTGGCGTGGCGCCCGCCATCCTGGCGTTCACGTGGGGCCTGCAGCCGCTCGGGCGGCTCGGGTGGGCCGCCGGCTTCATCTTTGTCGCGGCGGCCGCGGTGCGGCTGGCGCGGTTCAACATCCAGACGGGAACCCACCACGACAAGCGCTATTTCGTCGGCATGCCGAGCCCCGCCGCGGCGGGCGTGCCGGCCGCGACCGTCTACGCGTATCCGTGGGGCTTCCAGACCTCCGCGGAGGCGCTGCCGGTGCTGGCGATGGTGATCGTGCCGGCGCTGCTGATGGTGAGCACGTTCCGCTTCCGCAGCTTCAAGAACATCGACTTCCGCGCGCGCCGCAGCTACGCGGTGCTGGTGCTCGTCGCCGTCGGGCTCGCGCTGCTTGCCGCGCATCCCGAGGCTGTGCTCGTCGTCCTCGCGTACGGGTACCTCGCGTCGGCGTTCGTGGAAATGGGCTGGCACCGTTTGCGGCGCCGGCACGGCCACGAAGACCAGCAGAACGACTCGGCCACGAAGGCCACCAAGGACACCCGGGCGTTGTAGTAGTGTAAGACCCCTGTCCGGACTGCCTCACGGGAGGTCACGTCATGCGTCTGAGTACCCTCGTTGCGGCGGCGTTCGTCCTCTGTCTGTCTGTACCCTCGTTCGCTCAGGAATGGATTGAATACGTGAGCCGGGAGGACCTCTTCACGGTGAATTTTCCCGACCAGCCAACGGTACGGGACGTCACCTATCCCACCGAATACGAGATCACGCTTCCGGGCCGCGTGCATAGCTCCGAGCATGGCGCCTCCCGTTACTCGGTGACGGTTGTTGATTACTCGAACGTCCGCCAGATTCACGCGAAGCGGCTCGAGAACTGTGACAAGTACCCGAATCTGTGCAACAACCCGTACGTCGGCGAGCTGCGCGGGGCGATGGACTATGCCGCGTACGCCTTCCTGAAGCGCGCGGCGAAGGTCCTGCATTACGCCTACTACAACAGCGATCGCATCGAAGGCCGGCGCCTGCAGCTGGCGAACCCGGACGGGACGCAGACGTTCGCCGCGATCCACATGCACGAGAACCGCCTCTACATCCTGGAGGGGACCGTGCCCGCGAACTATCCACCGCCGGGCCACTTCCAGCAATCGCTCGGCTTCATCGACGCGCAAGGAATCAGGGTGCGGTACGAGAGCATCTACTCGAACATGTACCCGCCGCCGCCCCGGATCCAGTACCAGGTGCCGCAGCCTCAGGCAGGGAGGTGACGCGCAAGCGCACAGTTGGGCACGAAGCGCACACGTCCATACTTCGCGGTTGTCTGGCCGCTGTACGTACCCTACGATCGTACCGTGCTTCGCTTCGTGCTTAGCGCCGGTCTCGTGCTCTCAACCGTCGCACCGGCGTACGCCGCCTCTCGGTCGGCGCCCATGACCGTCAGCGTCACCGTCGTGCGGGCGTGCGCTATCCGGACGGGATCGGACGTCACCGTACGCTGTTCGACGACGGCCGGTCAGCCCCGCATCGCCGAGCGCCGAACGTTTGAGCCCGCACGTTCAGTCTCACCAGCTGCGGCGTCGCCGCGGTCGTCCCCCGACACGCGCCTCGTCACCATCAATTTCTGACCCATTTAGAAATTGATCACGACAGAGACGCCGTCAGTGTAACTGCCTGCCGAGATGTCCTGGCCGGCGGGTACCCTTGCGTAAATCGTCAACACGACGTCCTGCCAGTTCGGCGGGTCGGCGTCGAAGTAGAACGAAGTTCCGCCGGTACCGTCGCCCCACGTCACCGAGCGGGCGGCGTCGCGATACAGGTTGTAGCTGAGCTGCTCCACGCCCTTCGACAACTGGCGCGGATTGAAGCTGCCGCTCGCGCCGGTGCCGAGCATGATCGAGACGTTTCGATCCGGCGGCGCGCACCGATACGTAACCGTGCCCGTCGAGTCGTTGGGGCTGGTGCCGAGGGGGTCGTACGCGCCGAACCTGATCGACGTGGTCGTGATCGTGCACGCGGCGTCGGCGGCACGCGGCACCGCGGCCACCGCTGCGACGACGAGGAGCACGCCGCACGCTTTCGTCACCGGTGTTCCCCCGCCGCGCACGTCACCGTGCCGAGGCGATGCACGGGTTGGTCGGAGGGCGGCACCTGTAGCTCGAACGTGCACGTGCGCCCCCGAGAGGTCACGGTGGCGGAGTACCGTCCGCCAGTGACATTCTCGAGATAGAACCCACCGTCGGTGCCGATCGGCGACGCGACCGTGCCGCTATCAGTGCTGACGGTCAGCGTGCCGTAGGCCGGAACCGTGATCCGGGAACCGTCGGCAATGTGCACGCGTCCGCTGACACTGTGCATCCGCTGGACGGGGAAGATGACGAGCGCGCCGCCACGGTGGGGCGGGGCGATCGTCTGCTGCACGCGTCCGATGTCGTAGCCGAGCGGGACGTCCTCGTCGGAGATGTTCAAGAGGTTGCCGTAATAGGCGAGGAGATCGGGTACGAGCAGGTCGCCGTAGCGGTTGGTGCGTCCGACTTCCTGCCGGTTGACGTAGGTGCGCACGCCGCCGACCTGCGGCACGCGCACGAGCGCAAAGCTGTTCTGCACCGCGCGGCTGGCGTACAGGCCGCCGCCGATCGCCACCAGCGCGCCGCTCAGGTTGACGGTTGTCTGGCCGGTCTCACCGAGGCGCTCCCGCCGCACCTCATATCGCCCGAAGCGATTGTGGTGCTCGAGCGAGCCGGTCCAGAGACGCCGATCGCCGTCCTCGGCGCGAAACCGATAACCGTAGCCCGTGCCGACAGGCAGCGGACGATGGACCTCTGCAAAGCGGCGGACCTCCGGAGCCGTCCGCTCGGCGCCAAGGGTGGCCGTGCCCCCGGCGCCGAACGACAGCGTGATTCCTCCAAAGACATCGCGCACGCGACGGCTATCCTGCAGTCCATGCGCGGCGCTTGCGACGAGCAGCAGGCGCGGCGCGATGGTCGCCGAGACCAGCAGCGTGCTGCGCCGTCGCGTCTCACCCGTGAAGAGTTGCGCCTGGCTGTGCTGCAGCGTTACGCTCGTGCGCGCCCACGGTTGGATGCTCGCAAACGCACTCCCCTCCAGGCGCGGAGCCGGCACGCCCCGCAGTGTGCTGAGCGTCGCAAAGGTGGGCGTCGCGGGCTGCACGGTCATCCCGACGCTCGCTCGCCGTCCCACGTACGTGAACGAAAGCGCACCCGCTGCTCCCCACCTACGCTCGTGCTGGCTCACGGAGGCCGCGGCCTCCACCTCGCCGAATGGGAGCCGCAGGTTCACGATCGGGCCACCGGTCGCTAGCTCCCGCCCGACGGAGACCTGGCCGCCCGCAGTCAATGCGCTGGCAAACCCGTAGCGGTGCTGCGCCAGGAGCACGGGCGAGCCGTACGCCCAGGAGGACTCCGGGCCGAGGTCGCGGCGCCGGAAGCCGACACTGTACCGGTAATCGTGCAGGCCCGGGGCGAGCGTCGTCGTCGACAGATAGTAGGACTGCGTGACTTCGCGCACGTTGCCGAACGCGTCGCGGATGATCATCCGGGCGTCGTTGGTACCGCTCGCGAGCGGGAGGTTCGTCAGCTCGAACTGCCCGGGCGCGAGCGCCTCGCTCTGCACGAGTCGGTCATTCACGTACAGCTCGAGCGTTGACGGCGTGGTCACGGCTCCGGACAGCGAGAGGCTCGGATAGCGGACGAAGTACGGCTGAATCGAGAATTCTCGGGCGACGCTGACGCCGCCCAGGAAGGCGTCGCCCACGAGTGGCCCGCCGATGGTGTACAGATCGCCGACGACCCACCGGCGCAGGCGCGACCGCTCGTCGATCGTCAGACTCGTCAGGCCCCGCACCGGCCGTCGCCCGCGCGCGAGCGTGAGCGTACTGGAGAGGAAGGTGCGCCGGAGGCTCAGCCCCAGCTCGCTGAAGAGATCGACCGACTGGCGCCCCCGCCATGTGACGGCGTAGTTCACGACGGCGCTGGAATTGCGGACGTACTGCAGCTCCGGCGGGCCAGCGGGCTGTGCCGCGCGGGTGGTCGACGCGAGGAGCGAGGGGTCGGCCGTCACGCGCAACGTGAGGGCACGTTCCTCGAACACGAACTGCACATCCGGGGCGAGCGAGCGCAGCGAGACGAACTCCTCACCGCCGATCGTCTCGTGCCGGCCGCCGACCTGCTGCAGTCCTGCCTCCCTGACCGCAGCCACGCCGATCCAGATGTCCAAATCGCGAATGAGCACGAGGACATCTCCCTGTTCCACACCGTTGACGACGAGCGAGAGGAAAGCGCGCTGATCCCGGGCCGAGGCTGCGCGCGCGAGCCCGACGATCAGGGCCACCACGACGCACGCGATCCATGCATGTGCTGTCACGGCGCCGCAGAGGACCTGCAGGCGGCGGGGTCGACGTCGAGCTCGTCGGAGAGCGTCGACGAGGCGATGAGGACCTCCACCGCGAGCGAATGCAGCCGGCTGCAGTCCGCGTCACCCAGCTGAACTTCATAGGCGCGCGTGCCGCCGGCCAGGATGTACCAGCCGTCGAGGTGCCGATCGAAGACCACTTCCTTTCCGAGACCGAAACCGCGCACCCGCACGTCCTGCGGCACGAAGTGCACGGTGCCCGCGTTGCGCACGTGGAAGCCGAACGTGCCGCCAGTCAGCCGCAGCGCTTCGAGCGCGGCCTGTGCCACCGGCTCGGCGGGTCGCAGGAAAATCGGGATGCCCATTTTCGTGAGCATGCGGACGGCACCCTGATCGCCCTCCGACTCGGGCGGCAGCTCCTCGACGAAGATGCGATAAGTCCGCTCCACGGGGCCGAACGCGGTCGCAGCCCCGATGCGGATGCGCCGCTCCTCGCCCGGCGCGAGCGTCAGCAACGGGGGATAGAAGACGATGTCGTCGGTCGGGTCGAGTTCCATCTCGCCGCGCGAGTCCTGGTTCCAGCTGAACACCGAGAGCTGGAAGCGCAGGGGCAGTGCCTCCTCGTTGCGCAGCGTCAGCAGCGCCGTCGTCGTACGGCCGCCAAGGTGAATCTGCGTGGGATTGACCGTGAACGAGCTTCGCGCAGACGAAGGCGGCGCCACGAGCAGGGCACCGGCCACGGCACGACCGACGATGTGACGCAGGGCTCGAGCCCGGGAGACCACGCGGCCACCCCTCAGAAGTTGACGGTCGCGGTCACCGTGTCGGTGTACGACCCGGCCGGGACGTCCTGGTCGCTCGTGACGCGTGCGTAGGCCGTGAACGTCCGAGGCGTCTTGTTGGGAGCCGCCGGCGGGCTGTACATGTCGGCGCCGGAATTGCCCCACATGCTCGCCCGCGACGAGTCCTTGTAGAGCTCGTACGTCAGATAGTTGGACGCGCCGTCGCTCAATCTGCGCGCGTTGCCAGATGCGTTGCTGCCCGCACTGAGGCCGATCGTTGCCGTGGCGCCTTTGGTGCACGCAATCGTGATCGACCCGGTACTGTCGAGATTCGTGCTGGCGTTGGCAACGACGGGATCGTACGAGCCGAACGCGACGGCCGACGTGCTGACCGTGCAGTTGTTGATGACGGTGGCGTTGACCGCCAGGCTTGCGGTGGCGGAGCCGGCGTGGACGGCCCTCCCGCCGACGATCGCGGCAACTGCGGTCGCCGCGGCTGCGAGCCGCCACGCACGAGCGATACGCGTCGCAGTGATCATCGCTACCCTCCTGGGTGGGCCGCCCTGCGCAACGAGCAAGAGCTGGTCCAGTTCGGAGCAGTCGTGGCAAGCCTTGGAGCGTCAATTAATTGCGTGAAGAAGATGGGCTGCGAACGGCGCCGCATGTTTCATTGCGGCACACGCGAGGTACGCGATGCGTGATCAGACCCTGACGTTGGAGTCGGCTGTGGGCAGGACAAGCTCAACGGTCGTACCGACGTCGCGTTCACTCGTCACGCGGATCGCGCCGCCGCTCAATTCCACGTTCCGCTTCGCGATCGGCAGACCGAGGCCGGTGCCGGTTGTCTTGGTCGAGAAGTACGGCTCAAACGCGCGGGCGAGCGCTTCGGCGTCCATGCCGACCCCGGTGTCGGTCACGCGGATGCGCACCACCGAATCCGACGCGCGCGCCACGATGGTGAGCGCGCCGCTCCCGGGCATGGCGTGGATGGCGTTCTCGACGATGTTGATGAGCGAGCGGGCGATGAGCGTCCGATCGACGAACACCGGCGGCAGGTTCGAAGGGACGTCGACCTCGACGCGAATGCGGTCGGACAGGCCCACGCGGTACGGATCGATCGCGTCGTGCACCAGCTCCGGGACGGCCACCGGTGCGGGGCGCGCGGTGGGTGAGGAGGCGAAGCTCGAGAACTCGGACGCAATCTGCCGCAGCAGCCGCACCTGCGCGAGGATCGTGCTCACGCACTCTTCGAGCACGGGGCTGAGCGGCCGCCCGCGATCCGCGTGCACGCGGCGCAGGTGCTCGGCATTGAGCTGGATCGGCGTCAGCGGGTTCTTGATCTCGTGCGCGACCTGGCGCGCCATCTCGGCCCAGGCCTCGAGCCGGTGTGTCCGTTCCAGCTCCTGCTGATGGCGCTGCAGCTCGCTCGCCATGCGGTTGAAATCGTCGACGAGCCGCCGCAGCTCGTCCGACGATCGCGCCACGATCCGGGCATCGAGGTTGCCCCGGGCGATCCGGCGGGTGGCGCGCGTCAGGCGGCTCACCGGGTCCGCAATGCGCTCGGCAAGCCAGTAGCCGATGGCCGCGCCGGCAAACACGAAGAGCAGCGCCCCGAGGAGGACGCGCCGATCGAGCGTATCGATCTGGCTCTCGATCTGCAGCTCGCGCGACGTGAGCGGCACGGTGAGCATGGCGTCGAGCTGCTGCGTTCGGATGGAGGTGCCGGCCACCAGGTAGTCCATCTCGCCGATCTGCTCGCGGACGACGGTCGCCGCGTTGTTGCGCAGCTGGAGCGTCCGATAGACGTCGGCGGGCGTGCGGGTCGGGAGCAGGCCCGACGCGAAGAGGTTCCGCTCGCTCGTGGCCAGCAGGCGCGGCCCGACGAAGATGTTCACGTCCTGGTCGATGAGCCGGCTGACCCAGACCATCAGGTTGTCGTCGAGCGCAAACCCCCGCTGCGCGGCGCGCGGCGCCGCGAGATCCTCGACGACCCGGCGGGCGGCCGAGGCGGTGCGGATCGCCTCCTGCTCGACGTTCGCGCGCATCTGGTCGGCGACGTAGGTCCGCGTTGCGATCGCCAGCGCCGCCACCGGCACCACGATCGCCGCGATGAAGGCGAGGAGCAGCTTGCGGTAGAAGCTGGCTCGGACCTCGCGCAGCAGCGCCCGCGCCGTCGTGCCGCGCCGGTTGACGACGCCGTAGATTGCGGTGGCGACGAGCAGCAGGAGATACGTCCCGAATGCAAGGACCGTGATCTCCGCGAGGTTCACGAGGTGATCGAGCGGGGACGGGACCGGAAACCCGAGTGCGTAGATGCCGCCCCGGTCGTTGAGCAGGTACACGGCGTACTCGATGTCGCCGCGCCGCAGCTCGGCCCAGAGCGGCCTGCGTGACTCCTCGATGCGCCCAAACACCGCATCCTCCAGCGGCCATGCCGTGACCCCGGAGGCGTAGAGCGGCGTCCGGCTCCAGCCATAGACCGCAAACTCCACGTCGCGCCCCGACACCCCTTCGCCCTGCGCCGGATCGACCGGTCGCATCAGCTCGACGTACGGGCTCTGCGAGACGATGAACGGAAGGTTGGCGTAGTCGGCCGGCATCGCGTGGACGACGATCGAACCCAGCGGCTCTCCATCAGATCCGCAGACGGCTCGCCCCGCGTAGAGCAGCCGGCGCTCCTCGGCGAAGAACGGCGAGACCTCCTCGAACACGCCCCACGTGCAGGCGCGCTCGTCCGAGCGCGGCACGGTGGTGAGGTCGGCGGGCAGGTTGAAGGCGAAGCGGCTGACGAGGACGCCGTTGGCGTCGTACAGCTCGACAGCGGAGGTCACCGGATACATCGCAAGGCCGGTGAGGCGCCACACCTGGAAGGCGCGATCAGTGGGCGCTTCCGTCCCGGCAGGCGCCGGCACGGTGACGAGGTCGGCGAGGCCGGGGAAGCGGTCGATCTGCATCAGGCTTTCCTGCAGCAGTTGCTGGATCGTCTGACGGTGGTTGATCGCCTGCGGGGCGAAGCGCGTCTCGACCAGCTGCGATTTCGCCTCATAGCCCAACTCGAACATCGAGGGATAGAACGCGATCGCCGGGACGAGGAGCGCGAGCGTCATCAGGTTGAGGCGGAACGACTGTGAGCCGTGGCGATAGCGCGCCTCGAGCCGCGTGGCGAGCACGACGAGCGCGATGACCACCGCGAGCGCGAGGAGGAGGGCGAGCCCCTGTGCCGTGCTCACATCGAAGGCCAGCTGCCACACGAGCAGCGGCAGCGCCCAGAAGCCGACAGTACCGCCGCGAATGCGCCAGTCGGGCCTCGGCACCGACCAGGGCACGAGCGCGAGACGCAGCACGAGCACGCCGGCGGCCAGCACCGTGGCATGCCAGACGATCAGGCCCACTTGCAGCGCGAGCCGTGCGGTGCTCCACGGGTGCAGCGAGTAGTGGAGAAGGTCGAGGGTGGTATTGGCGACCGTATCGCGCAGGAACGCGTGATACGCCGCCAGCAGCGCCGCCACGGTGATGCCCGCGCCGAGCTGCATCGAGGCGAACGCCACGATTCGGGCCGTGGTGTCGAGACGCGCCCGCTGATGCCACCGCGTCAGCCGCCAGGCCTCCACGGCGTACAGGAGCAGCGTCATGAGGCTGCCTACCGCGACAGCGGTCAGCAGGAAATCGAAAGGGGAGGTCAGCAGCGGGCGGAGCAGCGGTGACGCGTACTCGGCGGCGCCGAAGACCGACGCATCGGACCAGTCTGCCGGCGAGGCGAGGCGTACGAGCAGGCGCGCCAGGATGATCGCGGCGGCGATGAGCGCGGCCGCGGCCGCGTACTCGCGCCGGCGGTTCGCCCGACTGCGCCAGTCGAGGAGCGGCCCGCAGAGGAGCACAACGGCGATGGCCACGGTGACGAGCGCGAGCGAGCGCGATGCCCGCCGCCAGCGCTCGCGCGTCCGCGCCAGATCGGCCGAGTCGAGCGTCGCCGTGACCAGCCGTGCTCCTGAGGGCGCGGGGACCTCGAACGTGTATCCCGCGGGCGACGTGCGGCCGTTTTCGAACCGCAGCTCGAGCGCGACGGGCGCCAGGCGGGTCGGGTAGCGAAGCACGTCCGGCTCGGTGGGCCGGGGCGGCGTCAGGTCGACGGAGTGCTCCGCAGCCACCGTCCCGACGCGGTCGCCGGTGGTGCTGATGACCGGGGTGACGTAGACGAGCCGCAGACCGAGCTCGCCGCGCGTGAAGAACCAGGCTTCCTCCCCGAGCAGGCGATCGGGCGGGAGCTCCGACGGGCGGCCGTCCCACGCGAGCGGCCGGCCGTCGGCGCCGTACGCGGTGACAGCGGCCGTGGAGGCTCCCACCTGCGCCAGCGCGCCGCCGGCCGCCTCGAACAGCCGCCGGGACGCCGTGACATCGCCGCCGGCCGCGGCGAGGACGGAGGCAGGGTCGGCCATCCCGAGCGCGACGACGCGCAGCGCGCGCGTCATCTCGTCGAACGACGCGCGCACGTCGGCTTCCACTCGTGTCCGCGCGTCCGCCTCGCCGGCACCGAGCACGAGGATTTCCGCACCGCGGCCGAGCAGGAACACCAGGAGCGCCGCCGCGCCGCCGGTCGCCGCAATCCCGAAAAGCCGCCGCGACGGCAGCGGCGGCACCGGCGCCGTGCGATCGGGAAGCCTCACAGAACTGATTGTAGGTCTTTAGTCTCTCGTCTCTAGTCGCTCGTCTCCAGTCTCTTGCCTCCGCCCAGAGCTTAGAGACCAGAGACTAAAGACGAGAGACCAGAGACCGGAGACGTACAATTGAAATACCGATGACCCGGGGCATCCTCAAGGCGGCCGTCAAGCGCGGCGCGCTCGTCGCGGCGGCCAACTGGCCGGTTACGCTCATTCAGGCCTCGGCCGACTCACTCTTCAAGCTGCTGCTCGCCGCGCCGCTCATCGGCGGCGTGTTTCTCGTCGCACTCGCGGTCGGCAGCGAGCCGGACGTGCTCATCACCCTCGAGTCGCGCGAGATGATTGCCGCCATCGGGGGCGCGCTGCTGGCGCAGCCGCTGGTGCTCGCCTCGCTCGTGCTGGCGCTCGCCATCGTGGCGGTTGGCGGGTCGCTGTTCGTCTTCCTGATCAAGGGAGGAACGGTGGCGACGCTCGTTCGCAGCGAACGCGAGAGCGGCGCGATCGAAGAACCTCCGCTGCACGTGAGCGCCGTGGTGCGCGCCGGCCGGTTCTCCGTCGACTCGTACGTCGAGGCCGCGTGGCGCCTGTTTCCGCGCTACGCGCGGCTCGGATTCGTACTGATGGCGATCTACGTCGTCTCCGGGCTCGTGTATTTCGCGGCGATCGCCCTGCGCGACACCGCTGCCGGCTGGGGTGCGACCGCCGCTGTCACCATCGTCTTTGCGTTCTGGATCACGGTCGTCAACCTGCTCTACCTGCTCGTGCAGATCGTGATTGCCGCTGACGACTGCAGCGTGGCGGCGGCCGCGCGCCGCGTTGCCGCGTTCGTGCGCCGCGAGCGGCGCCGCGTCGCGGCCCTCTTCGCGCTGATGCTCGCCATCATTGTGGCCGCCACGGGGGCATCGCTGCTGGCGACGGCGGCGCTCGGTCTGGTGGCATTCGTGCCGTTCTTCGGGCTGGCGGCGCTGCCGCTGCAGCTGCTCGCGTGGCTGCTGCGCGGGCTGGTGTTCCAGTATCTCGGCCTGACGTCGGCGGGAGCGTACCTGACGTTGTACCGCGGGTTCTCGGGTGCACAGGTGCAAAGGTTCTCGGGTTCCGGTTCGCCGGTTCCGGTTCACGGCTAAAGGCTCGGCATGACCGATTACTTCAAGTTCCTGTCACCGGCGGGGCGCCACCTGCACGAGTCGGCCATCCGGCGGATGGGCACCATGGCGGCGCGCTCGGCCGACATGGTGTCGTTCGCAGCCGGCTATCCGGACCCGACCGCATTTCCGTGGGACTCGCTGCGCGAGTTCTCGGCAGAGCTCCTCTCGGGCACGGATCCCACCGTGCTGCAGTACGGGCCGACGCGTGGCTACGAGCCGCTCATCGAATCAATCGTCGAGGTGCTCGCCGGACGTGAGATCGCGGTCACGCCCCGCGAGGTGACGATCACGACGGGGTCGCAGCAGGGGATCGATCTGGTCGGGCGGGTGCTCGTGACCCCGGGCGATGCGGTGCTCGTCGAGCTCCCCGCCTACACCGGTGCGATCTCGGCATTCAAGAATGCCCAGGCCGAGCTCGTCGGCGTGCGCCAGGAGGACGATGGGATCGATCTCGATGATCTCGATGCCGTCTGTCAGCGCGAACGGCGGGCGGGCCGGACCGTGAACCTGCTGTATCTGGTTCCCAACTTTCAGAATCCGACCGGCCTGCTCCTCAGCCTCGAGAAGCGGCAGCGGCTCCTCGAATGGGCCGAGCGGCGTGACGTCCTCATCGTCGAAGACGATCCGTACGGCGCGCTCTATTTTGACGACGTCGCGAGTGCGGGTGATACGCGGCCGATGCGGGCTGACGACATGCGGGGACGGGTGATCTACCTCAGCACCTTCTCGAAGACGCTGGCGCCCGGTTTTCGTGTCGGCTGGGTCGTCGCGCCCGCCTCGCTCGTCGAGCGCTTCGAGACCGCCAAGCAATCAATCGATCTGATGACCGGGAGCTTCGACCAGCGCATCGTGCACGAAGCTGTGCGCTGCGGCCTGCTCGACCGGCTCGCGCCCGGGCTCCGGCGGCTGTATCAGACGAAGCGCGATGCGATGGAGGTGGCCCTCCGTGAAGAGCTCGGCGGCCGATTGACGTGGCCTGCGCCGAAGGGTGGCTTCTTCCTGTGGGCAACGCTTCCCGAGGGCGTGGACGATGAGACGCTGCTCGCGCGCGCGCTCGAGGAACGCGTCGTGTTTGTCTCGGGCAGCGCGTTCTTCGTGGACGGCACGGGACACAACCGGATCCGGCTGTCGTTCTCGGCGCCGTCAGTGGAGCGCATCCGGGAAGGCGTGCGCCGGCTCGCAGGCGCAATGGCTGCCAACGTGGTGAATTCCTGAAGAAGCGCTGCGGCGCCTGCACCGCGATTATCCCTCACGGAATACCGAGGCACCGAGACACGGAGGTCTTCGTTAGCCACAAAGCGCACGAAGGACACAAAGGTCACGAAAGGGCCGTCGTGGTCTTTGTGCCCTTTGTGGCTGATCCGTAGGACGCGAGATCTATCCGAAACGATGGCCATTCGCATGCGAGGCAGGTGAGATTCCTCGGTGGCTCGGCGCCTCGGTGTTCCGTCGGGACGAATCGAGCGCGATCTCGCGATGGGGATCTACTCAATGCGCTCCCGCACCAGTGCACGGCCCGGGAGCGCGCTGACGGGCGCGGCGGCCGTTTCGCGGAACAGCAGCCCCGCCGGCCGAAACGCTTCGACCACGCCTTCACGGGTCACGGTCACCAGGGCCACGCGGAACGGCTTGACCGCGGGATCGACCAGCGGCGGCCCCGCGAGGTCGCCCGATGCCGGAAGCGTCCCCATGACGGCCCCCGTTTCGCCGACGAACACGGTAATCGCCGGCATCAGTCCGGGCACGACGACCACACCGCGAAAGGCGTAGGGTGGCAGCACGGGACGCGTGCCCGTCGGCTTGCGCCAGCGCTGATTGCCGTTGCCGCGATTGACGGCGCGCAGGATGTTGTCGAGCGAGGTGAAATAGACGGTCTCATCATCGACAGCCGCGCCGATCACATCGCCGCCGTTGCGCCACTTCCACTCGTCGCGCCCCGTCTCGGCATCGAGCGCATAGAAGAAGTTGTCGGTCGAACCGATGAAGACCCGGTCGCGCGCTGTCGCCGGCGCGCTCAGCGTGCCCGCCAGCTTGCGCTCCCATAACGGCTCACCGGTCTCGAGGTGGAGCGCCACCAGACGACCGTCGGCGAGCGAGACGTACAGCGCGTCGGCGTCACCGATCGCTGGTGGATGCGTCGTGGCCGCGCCGAGCAACCGGCGCCAGGCGGGCTGACCGTCGACGCCTCGGAAGGCCAGCAGCTCGCCGGGCTCCACGGCCAGCACGATGCGGCCGAGCGCCGAAACGATCGGCGCCGTCGGACGCCCGGTGATCGGTGCGATCCACCGTTCGTACCCCGTTGCGGCGTCGAGCGCCCGCACGCCGCCGTCGGTGACGAGAAAGAGATCGCCGCCGCCAGCCGCCATCGACGAGACGGTGTCGCCCGCCCACGTCCAGGCCACGATGCCGCTTTCACGGTGGAGCGCGACGACGGTGTACTCGCGCAGCGCGACATAGACGTGGTCGTCATCGAGGACGGCGGGCGCTGACACGGACGAACCGAGCTTGAGCGACCAGGCGGGTTCGGCGGGAAGGAGCGGCACGGCTGGCGGTTTCTCCGCCATGTCGCGAAAGCTGCGCACGATCGCGTCGTAGCGCTGCTTCGCCGTCGCCTGCGCCGCGAGCCGCGACGCAGGGCAGAAGCCCCAAGCGATGACGATGAGGAGCGCGGCAACCGCGCGAGAAGCCCAAGATGTCGCGGTCACGCGTGCGCGCACCACGATATAATACCGCTCGAGGTTGGTGGTTGATGGTGGGTGGTTGGTGGCACGGCCCGCTTACCACCAGCCACCAACCACCCACCACCAACCAGTCAAGTGTCCCATCAGACCATTCTCGTTCTCGATTTCGGCTCGCAGTACACACAGCTCATCGCGCGTCGGCTGCGTGAGCTGTCGGTGTACTCGGAGGTGGTGCCGTTCAACACGCCGATCGAGACGCTGCGGGCGAAGCAGCCTGCGGGCCTGATTCTTTCGGGCGGTCCGCGGAGCGTGTCGGAGCCGGGTGCGCCGAAGTGCGCGACGGAGGTGTTCGACTTCGGACGGCCGGTGCTCGGCATCTGCTACGGGATGCAGTTGATGACGGACGCGCTCGGCGGCGAGGTGCGCCGCTCCGGCCATCGCGAGTTCGGCCACGCGCACGTGCGCGTCTCCGCCAATGGAAGGGGTGGACCACGGTTGTTTGCGCATGTGCCGGAGGAGCTGCGCGTCTGGGCGAGCCATGGCGACGACGTGGCGGCCGTGCCGCCCGGGTTCGCGGTCGCCGCGACGAGCGCAACCGCGCCGATTGCGGCCATGGAGGCGCCCGAGCGGGACCTGTATGCGCTCCTGTTTCATCCGGAGGTGGCGCATACCGACCATGGGGTCGACATCCTGAAGACGTTTGCGTTCGAGATCTGCGGCTGCAGGGGCGACTGGACGATCGCCTCGTTCATCGAGGAGGCGATCGCGCGCATCCGGGAGCAGGTGGGGAGCGGCCGCGTCGTCTGCGGGCTCTCGGGCGGCGTCGATTCGACCGTGGCGGCGCTGCTCATCCATCGCGCCGTCGGCGAGCGGCTGACGTGCATCTTCGTCGACAACGGGCTGCTGCGCTACGAGGAGGCGAAGCAGATCCGGCATCGGTTTGCCGAGAAGATGCGGCTCCCGCTCGATTTCGTCGACGCCTCGGATCTGTTTCTGGACCGGTTGGCAGGCATCACGGATCCCGAACAGAAACGGAAGATCATCGGCGCCACGTTCATCGATGTCTTCGAGCGGCGCGCCAGGGAGCTGGGCGGCTTCGAGTTTCTGGGGCAGGGGACGCTCTATCCCGACGTGATCGAGTCGGCCTCGGTGCTCGGGCCGGCGGTCGTCATCAAGAGCCACCACAACGTCGGCGGGCTGCCGGAGCGGATGCAGTTCAAGCTCGTCGAGCCTCTGCGCGACCTGTTCAAAGATGAAGTGCGGCGCGTCGGACGCGATCTCGGCCTCGACCGCGAGTTCGTGGTCCGCCAGCCGTTTCCCGGGCCGGGGCTGGCCGTGCGCATCATCGGGGAGATTACGCGGCAGCGGCTCGACCTGCTGCGCCTCGCCGACAAGATCGTCGCCGAGGAGATCCGCAAGGCGGGATGGTACGAGCGGCTGTGGCAGAGCTTTGCCGTCCTGCTGCCGGTGCAGAGCGTCGGCGTGATGGGCGACGCGCGGACCTATGAGTACACTGTGGCGATTCGCGCCGTGGAGAGCCTCGACGGTATGACGGCCGACTGGGCGCGGCTCCCGCACGACCTGCTCGCCGCCGTCTCCTCGCGGATCGTCAACGAGGTCCGCGGGATCAACCGCGTGGTCTACGACATCTCGTCGAAGCCGCCTTCGACGATCGAGTGGGAATGACCGAATTCGTTCATCTGCACGTCCACACCGAGTTCTCGCTGCTCGACGGCGCCTGCCGCATCGACGAACTGCTGGACGAGGCGGTGAAGCAGAAGATGCCGGCGCTCGCCGTCACCGAGCACGGCAACCTCTTCTCCTCGGTCATCTTTCACGATCACGCGCGGGACCGTGGCCTGAAGCCGATCCTCGGGTGCGAAGTGTACGTCGCCTCCGGCAGCCGGTTCGACAAGAGCGGGCCGCAGAGCGACACCAACCACCTCGTGCTGCTGGCGGAGACGGATGAAGGCTACCGGAACCTGATTCGGCTCGTCTCGGCCGGCTATACCGAAGGGTTCTACTACCGGCCGCGGATCGACAAGGAATTGCTGGCGCAGCACGCGAAGGGGCTCATCGGCCTGAGCAGCTGTCTCAAAGGCGAGGTGGCCAGCGCGCTCAAGGTCGAGCAGGCGCGCACCGCGCTCGAGGCGGCGGGGCGGCTCCGCGACATCCTCGGAGCGGACAACTTCTTCCTCGAAATGCAGTACCAGGGCCTCGAGGAGCAGACGATCGTCAACACCGGGCTGGTGCCGCTGGCGCGCGACCTGAACCTGCCGCTCGTCGCCACCAACGACGTGCACTACCTGCGGCAGGGCGACTCCCAGCCGCACGACGTGCTGCTCTGCATCGGCACGGGAAAGACGGTCAACGATGCGCAGCGGCTCCGCTATCACGGCGATCAGTTCTTCCTGAAGACCGCCGCTCAGATGGCGGCGGTGTTCAGTGACCATCCCGACGCGCTGCGGAACACGCTGCTCATCGCCGAGCGCTGCCACGTCACGATTCCGAAGGGGCAGAATCACCTGCCGTCGTTCGACGTGCCGGACGGGTTCACGCTCGAAGGCTATTTCGAGCACGTCGCGCGTGAGGGGTTCACCCAGCGGCTGGCGCGCCTGCGGCAGCTCGCGGCCGCGGGCCGGCTGCGCCACACGGTGGAGGAGTACGCGGCACGGCTCGAGTACGAGATCGAGATGATCGAGAAGATGGGCTACTGCGGCTACTTCCTGATCGTCTGGGATTTCATCCGCTACGCCCGCGAGCAGGATATCCCGGTCGGCCCGGGGCGCGGATCGGCCGCGGGCTCGCTCGTCGCGTGGGCGATGCGGATCACGGACGTCGACCCGCTCGACTTCGATCTCATCTTCGAGCGGTTCCTCAACCCGGAGCGCGTGTCGCTTCCCGACATCGACGTCGACTTCTGCGAGCGCCGGCGCGGCGAGGTGATCGAGTACGTCACCCGCAAGTACGGCCGCGAGAACGTGGCGCAGATCATCACATTCGGGACGATGAAGGCGAAGGCGGTCGTGCGCGACGTCGGGCGCGCGCTCGACATGCCCTATGCCGACGTCGACCGGATCGCCAAGCAGATTCCGCCCGCGCTCGACATGACGCTCGACAAGGCGCTCGCGGAAAACCCCGTGCTCGCCGACATGGCCGCCAAGGATCCGAAGGTGAAGGAGGTGCTCGAGATCGGCAAGCGTCTCGAGGGGCTCTCTCGCCATGCCTCCGTCCACGCGGCCGGGGTCGTCATCGCGCCGGGGCCGGTCACCGACTACGCGCCGCTCTCCAAGGGCGCCCGCGACGAGATCACCACGCAGTGGAGCATGAAGGAGGTCGACCGCGTCGGCCTCCTGAAGATGGATTTCCTCGGTCTCAGCACGCTGACGCTCATCCGCGATGCGCTGACCGAGATCAAGCGGACCGAAGGCCTCGAGATCGCCATCGACGCGGTTCCGCTCGACGATCCGAAGACCTACAAGCTCTTCGGCGACGGTCAGACCTACGGCATCTTCCAGTTCGAGAGCTCGGGCATGCGGGAGCTGCTCCGGAAGGCCCGGCCCGAACGGCTCGACGACCTCATCGCGCTCAATGCGCTCTACCGGCCCGGGCCGCTGAAGTCGGGCATGGTGGACGACTACATCGCGCGGAAGCAGGGGAAGACGGAGATCAAGTACGAGCTGCCGCAGCTCGAGCCGATCCTGTCGGACACCTACGGCGTCATCGCCTACCAGGAGCAGGTGATGCGCATCGCCCAGGCGCTCGCCGGCTTCACCATGGGGCAGGCCGACGTGCTTCGCAAGGCGATGGGGAAGAAGGACCCGAAGGTGATGGCGCTCCAGCGCGACCGGTTCATCGCCGGGGCGCGCACACAGGGCATCGCCCTGAGGCAGGCCACCCGCATCTTCGAGCTGATGGAGCACTTCGCGGGCTACGGGTTCAACAAGTCGCACTCGACCGCATACGCGTTGCTGGCCTATCAGACGGCGTATCTCAAGGCGAATTACCCGTGGCACTTTGCGGCGGCGCTGCTGACGATCGAGGCGCAGAATACCGACAAGCTGGCGCTCTACCTCGCCGACTGCCGCGAGCGCGGCATCCCGGTGCTCCCGCCCGACATCAATGAGAGCCAGCTGAATTTCGCCGTGGAGCGGGGAAAGGGGGTGCGGTTCGCGCTCGCCGCGATCAAAGGGATCGGCGAGACGGCGGTCAACGCGATCATCGCCGCTCGGGCGCAGCTCGGCGGCCGGATCCTGTCGCTGCACGCGCTCTGCGAGATCGTCGATCTCCGCATCGTGAACAAGCGCGTGCTGGAGGCGCTCGTCAAGGCCGGGGCGTGCGACGGGATGGTCGGCGGGGACGCCCGGGCCGCCCGCGCGCGGCTCTTCGCGTCGCTCGACGCCGCGGTCGATCACGGCACGCGGATGCAGCGCGACCGCAGCCTCGGCCAGACGCAGCTCTTCGGCGGCGACGAGCACGAGGGCGCTGCCCCGGGGAGCGCCGCGCCGCTTTCGGAGGCGCCTCCCTGGACCGAAATCGAGCAGCTGCACTACGAGAAGGAGGCGCTCGGCCTCTACTGGAGCGGCCACCCGATCGACCGGCATGCCGAGGCGCTGCGCGAGTTCGGCGCGAAGACGACGGGCGAGCTGGTTGTCAAGCGCGAGGCCGCTGACGAGGAGACGGCGCCGGTGAACGGTAACGGCCATCGCTCCGCCGAGGACCTCAGCATCGGCGGCATCGTGGCCGCCATCCGGCCGCTGAAGACGCGCAAGGGCGACCGCATGTGCGTCTTCACGCTCGAGGACGCGCAGGGGAGCGTCGAGGTGGTGGTGTTCCCCGATGCGTTCAAGCAGTGCGGTCAGCTCGTCGAAGAGGGGCGCATGCTGCTCGTCAAAGGGCGCTCGGAGCGCGACGACGAGACGGCGCGCGTGCTGGCGGCGGAGATCGCGCCGATCGAGACCGTCCGTGAACAGCTCGCCTCGTCGGTGGCGATCACGGTCTCGGCGCCGCAGCACGATCGGGAGACGTTCATGCGCCTCTGGGACGTGCTCATGCAGCACAAGGGCGATCGGCGTGTCGCGATCGAGCTCGTCGACCCCGATCGCCATCTCCGCGTGACGATTGACGTCAACGCACAGATCCGCGTCCGGCCGTCGGAGCGGCTGGTGTCCGATGTCGAGAAGATCTGCGGCGCCGGTTCGGTGACCCTGCGCCCTTCGACTGACGCTCAGGGCGCCCCGAGCAGGGTCGAGGGGCGGTGACCTGGGCTGTCACGAACGTGTCGGACAATGCCTCCTGATCTCCTGGAGTTCGAGGAGCCGATCGGCGTGCTGCTGAAGGAGATCGAGGCGCTCTCGATGCTCCCACAGACGGCCGAACGGCAGCGGTCGATCGAACGGCTGCAGCAGCGGATCGAGTCGGTCCGGGCGGATCTCTACGCGAACCTGACGCCGTGGCAGCGGGTGCTGGTCGCGCGCCACGCGAACCGCCCGACCGTGCTCGATTACGTGCAGCGGCTGTTCACCGAGTTCACGGAGATCAGCGGCGACCGCCGGTTCGGCGACGACCGCGCGATCGTGGCAGGGTTCGCGCGCTACAAGGGCGAGCCGGTGATGGTGGTCGGGCACCACAAGGGGAGCGGCGGCGACACCAAGGAAAAGGTGTTTCGCAACTTCGGGTACGCGAAGCCCGAAGGGTACCGGAAGGCGCTGCGTGCGATGAAGCTGGCCGAGAAATTCGGCCGCCCGGTGGTCGCCTTCATCGACACGCCGGCTGCCTATCCGGGCGTCGAGTCCGAGGAGCGCGGCATCGCGGAAGCGATTGCCTACAACCTTCGCGAAATGGCCGCCCTCGAGACGCCGATCGTCGTGGCCGTGCACGGCGAAGGAGGCAGCGGCGGTGCGCTCGGCGTAGCCATCGGCGACCGCATCCTGATGCACGAGTTCGCGATCTACAGCGTCATCCCGCCCGAGGGGTGCGCGGCCATCCTGTGGCGCGACTCGAACCGGAAGGTCGAGGCGGCCGCCGCGCTGAAGCTGACGGCGCCCGATCTGCTGGCGTTCGGCGTGGTCGACGAAATCGTGCCGGAGCCGGTGGGCGGCGCACACACCGACCACGACCGGGCCGCCGCGCTGCTCGACGGCCCGCTGTCGCGCGCGCTGGCCGACGTGTCGGCCGCCGATCCGGCGGCGCGCCTCGAGGCGCGCTACCGCAAGTTCCGGGCGATGGGCAGCGTCGGCCTCGCCGAGCCATGAAGGCCGAGCGCATCTGGGCGGCCCGGCCGTGCGACGAGGCGCGCATCGAGCCGCTGGCGCGCGACCTGGCCGTCTCGCCGATCACGGCGCGGCTGCTCTGCATCCGCGGGCTGGACGAGGGCGAGCGGGCCAGGCGCTTCCTCTCCCCCTCGCTCGACGATCTCCACGACCCGTTCCGGCTGACCGACATGACGCCGGCCGTCGACCGCATTCTCGCCGCGATTGCCCGCCGCGAGCGCATTGCGGTTCACGGCGACTACGACGTCGACGGCGTCACGTCGACCGTCATCCTCCGCCGTGCGCTGGAGCTGCTCGGCGCCGACGTCGTGCACTTCATTCCGGAGCGGCTGCGCGACGGCTACGGCCTGCAGCCGGCCGCGCTCGATCGGCTGCACGCCGACGGCGTGCGCGTGGTGATCTCGGTCGACTGCGGCATCCGCGCCGAGGATGCCGCCCGGCACGCCGCGGTGCTCGGGTTGGAGCTGATCATCACGGATCACCACGAGCCGGATGCGGTGCTGCCGCGTGCGGTCGCCGTGATCAACCCGAAGCGGCACGACTGCACGTATCCCGACAAGAACCTCGCGGGCGTCGGCGTCGCGCTCAAGCTGGTGCACGCGCTCTGCGCACGCATGGGCCGCACCGGCTGGCTGCCCGCGTTCGTCAAGATCGCCGCCATCGGTACCCTCGCCGACGTGGTCCCGCTCGTGGGCGAGAACCGCGTCATCGCCAAGCTCGGGCTCGGCATGCTGTCGGCCGGACCGCACAAGGTGGGCCTGCGCGCCCTGCTCGACGTATGCGGGCTGACGGGGAAGGACATCGACAGCTACCACATCGGCTTCGTGATTGGGCCGCGCGTGAACGCTGCCGGTCGCATGAGCACGCCCGACCTCGCCGCGCGGCTGTTGCTCGCCTCTGACGAAGCGATGGCCGACGAGGCCCGCGCGCTCGCCGAGCAGCTCGACGCGGAAAATCTCCGGCGCCAGAAGGAGGAGGCGGACATCCTCGCGTCCGCGCGGAAAGCTGTCGAGACCGACCTCGAGATCGGCTCGCGCGCGGTGATTGTGGTCGCGGGCGACGGATGGCATCGGGGCGTCATCGGCATCGTCGCCTCGAAGCTCGTCGATGCGTTCCACCGGCCCGCGATCGTGCTTTCCGTGGATGGCGAGGTGGCGCACGGGTCGTGCCGCAGCATCCCGTGCTTCGACATGCTCGCGGCGCTCGAATCGTGCGCGGCCGTGATGACCCGCTTCGGCGGCCATCGGCAGGCCGCCGGTCTCACGATGGAGGCGGCCCGGATTCGGGAGCTGCGCGCGCGCGTCAACGAGTACGCCGACGCACACCTCCAGCCCGACGATCTGCGGCCGCGGCTCTGGATCGACGGCGCGCTCGACTTTCGCGGCGTTACGGCACAGGTCGCCTCCGAGCTGGCGGCACTGGCCCCGTTCGGTGCCGGCAATCCGAGTCCGCTGTTTCGGACGAGCCGCGTCGAGGTCATCGATGGTCCGCGGCTGCTCAAGGAGCGGCACCTGAAGATGGCGTTCCGTCAGGACGGCCGGGTCATGCGCGGGATCGCATGGCGCGCCGCCGAGCGCGAGCAGTTCGTCGCCGAGCACCGCGCCGCGATCGATCTGGCGTACTCGCTCGAGCAGGACACCTGGAACGGCGAGCGCTACCTCCAGCTCTCCATTGCCGACTTCCGCGCTCCGGAGAGCTGACGCCGGGGCTGCGGCACGTGGCAGCAGGTGCGCCGCGAGCCCCGGCCTACGTACGTCGGGCGGGTCTCGCGAGGCCCAGCGAAGACGCGCCGAGCAGACCCGCCGGGTTAAGATCAACAGCGATGGCCAGATGGCAGAAGCGCGCGCGGGTCGGGCTCGGCCTGTTCGCGATCGCGCTCGCCATCGCCATCTACGCGGCTATCGGCGAGCGGCAGACCGCCGCGCCCCTCGACCGCCCCGCGCGCCTCGACCCCCGCGCGATCCTCGAGAGCGCGGGCGCCATGCTCCAGCAGTTCCGCGAGACGAAGAAGGACTATGTCGTCAAGGCCGAGCGGCAGCTCCGGTACGAGGACGGCACCACGAAGTCCTTCGGCGTCACGATCGAGGTGCGCAACCGCGGCGGGCGCGACTTCGTCGTCTCGGGGCGCGAGATGCACGCGGACGAGACGAAAAAGCTGCTCGAGATCACGGGCGGCGTCAAGCTGGCCGCGAGCGACGGGTTCACCGTCGAGGCGGAGTACGCGACGTTCAATGAGGGAGATGCCACCGTTGCCGCGCCGGGGACGGTCACGTTCGGCAAGGGCCGGATGTCGGGGACCGGCGCCGGGATGACCTACAACCAGAACACCGACGTGCTCTCACTGGCGGGCGAAGCGCACGTGACCGTGGTCGACGACGCCGGCGATACGGTCAACGAGTTCACCGCGGACACCGCCGTGCTCTCGCGCCAGGAGAACTATCTGGCGCTCGACGGGCACGTGCGCGCGCTGCGGTCGGCGCAGGTCCTCGAGGCTGACCGCGGCCTGGCACGCCTCTCCGACGACGACGAGGTCATCACGTTTATCGAGCTGCGCGGCAACGCCCGCGTCTCGGGCGGCGAGACGTTCGAGGCGATGAGCGCCCGCGATCTCGACCTCGACTACACCGACGATGGGGCGACGCTCGAGCAAGTGGCGCTGCGCGGGAACGGGAGCATCGCGATGCGCGGCGAGGAAGGGGCGCGGGGGCGGCAGTTTGCGGGCGACTCGCTCGACCTGACGCTCGCGCCCGATGCCTCGCTCACGGCGGTGGCGGGGCGCGGAAGCGTGCGCGTCGACCTGCCCGCGCGGCCGGGCACGCCGAGCCGAAGCGTGCGGGCCGACGCCTTCGAGGGGTCCGGTGAGGCCGGGAAGGGGCTGACGGCGGCGCGCTTCACCGGTGGGGTCGAGTATCGCGAAGAGGCGCAGGACAGGCGCCGCGCGCGGCTCGCGCGGTCGAACGCGCTGCGCATTGGTCTGGCCGACGACGCGGTGACGAGTGCGGGGTTCACGGGCCGCGTCCGCTTCGAGGACGGCGATCTCCGGGCGTCGGCGGCCGGCGCGGAGTACGAACCGCGCGCCGGTACTCTCCTGCTGAAGGGCGCCGACGAGGGCGGCGGTCCGCGAGTGGCCGACGCGCAGATCCAGATCGAGGCCGAGGCGATCGACGTGACGCTCGACGGCCCCAGGATGGTCGCCACAGGGACCGTGAAGACCGTGCTGCAGGCGGCGGCGTCCGGCCGGATGCCGGGGCTGCTCCAGCGGCAGAATCCGGTCAACGTGAACGCGGATGCGCTCGCGTACCAGGGGCCGGACGGCGCCGCGATCTACAGCGGCCACGCGATGCTCTGGCAAGGCGAAACCGCCGTACGCGGCGACACGATCACGATCGACCGCAGCCGCGGGGACCTCGTGGTATCGGGCGCGGCCCGTTCGAACCTCGTCTTCGATACGGGCGCATCGGTCGGCCGCGCGGCGGAGATCCGGTATGACGATGCCGCGCGGCGCCTGACGTACGGGCCGCCCGCACCGACACGCGAAGCGGGGATTGCACCGACGAGCGTCAGCGGGATCGCACCGACCAACGCAGGGACGATCGTACCGAGCGGCGCTTCACAACTGAGCGGTCCGCAGGGCGACCTGCGCGCCGGGCGCATCGAGGTGCGGCTGGCCAGGAGCGAGTCGCGCATCGAGGGGCTCGACGCGTACACCGACGTGACCATTCGTCTCGATCGGCGGCTCGCGACCGGCGATCGCCTCACGTACACCGCGGGCGAGGAACGCTACGTCATGACCGGCGTGGCGACGGTGCCGGTCAAGATCGTCGAGGAGTGCCGCGAGACGACGGGGCGCACGGTCGTCTTCTTCAAGTCCACCGACCGGATCATCGTGGACGGCAACGAGGAGGTCCGCACGCAGTCGAGCCGCAGCGGCGGCCCGTGTCAGGCGCCCGCCCGTTGATGTCGACGCTGCGCACGCACGAGCTGACGAAGTCGTACAGCGGCCGCACGGTGGTGCGCGGCGTGAGCCTGGAAGTCGCCTCCGGCGAGGTCGTCGGCCTGCTCGGCCCGAACGGCGCCGGCAAGACGACGACGTTCTACATGGTCGTCGGGCTGACGGCGCCCGACGCCGGGCGTGTGGCGCTCGACGGCGAGGATCTCACCGACGATCCGATGTACGTCCGCGCGCGGAAGGGCATCGGGTACCTGCCGCAGGAGCCGTCGATCTTCCGCGGTCTGACCGTCGAGCAGAACATCCTCGCGATTCTCGAAACGCTGGACCTGCCGAAGGCGGAGCGTCGCGAACGGCTCCAGAGCCTGCTGGCCGAGCTCAACCTCACGCCGCTCGCCAAGGCGCCCGCGCACACGCTCTCCGGCGGCGAGCGTCGCCGCGTGGAGATCACGCGCGCGCTGGCCGTGTCGCCGCGCTTCATGCTGCTCGACGAGCCGTTCGCGGGAATCGACCCGATCGCCGTCACCGACATTCAGAAGATCATCTTTCACCTGCGCGAGCGCGGCATCGGCCTGCTCGTGACCGACCACAACGTCCGTGAGACGCTGCGCATCACCGATCGGGCCTACATCGTGCACGACGGCGTGATATTCCGCAGCGGCACGCCCGAGTCCCTCGCGGCCGACGAGGAGGTGCGCCGCATCTATCTGGGGGCCGAGTTTCGTCTGGACTGACATCCGGCGGAAGCGGGCCGCTGCGTGTAATATGTTCTCTTGGGCCCCAGGGATGGACGTGAACGTCTGACGTCATGACGATTTCGCAGAAGCTCCACACGAAGCTCGTCCAGAAGCTCATTCTGACGCCGTCATTGCAGCAGGCGATCAAGCTGCTGCCGATGTCGACGCTCGAGCTGTCGGAGCTCCTCAACCAGGAGATGGTCGAGAATCCCCTGCTCGAGGAGGTCCCGACGGAAGAGCTTCAGCCCGTCGAGGCCGCCCAGGACAAGCAGGAAGAGAAGGAGAAAGAGAAGACCGACACCTGGGACGATCAGGACTACGAGTACTTCTTCGGCGACTACCTCGACGACGGCTACCGTCCGCATACGCCGACCGAGGTGAAGGAGCTGCCGCCGATCGAGAACACGCTCTCGACGACGACGTCGCTCGCCGATCACCTGCTGTGGCAGCTCTCGATGCAGACGGACGACCCGCTGATGCGCGAGATCGGCGAGGCGATCATCGGCAATCTCGACGACGACGGTCAGCTCGTCGCGACGGTCGAGGAGCTGGCGGCCATGGGTCCCTGGCCGATCGAGGACGTGGAGCGTGCGCTGAAGCTCGTCCAGGGCTTCGATCCGATCGGCGTCGCCGCGCGCGATCTGCAGGAGTGCCTGCTGCTGCAGCTGCGCCATCTGGGCCTCGCGGGCTCGCCCGCCGAGAAGATCGTCACCGAGCACATGCGCCTGCTGCAGAACCATCAGGTGCCGGAGCTGGCGCGCAAGCTCGGGATGTCGATCGACGACCTGAAGCAGCACATCGAGCTGATTCGCCACCTGGATCCGAAGCCGGGCAGCCGCTACAACCCGTCGCAGTCGCAGTACGTGATCCCCGACGTGTACGTCGTGAAGGTCGAGGATCAGTACGTCGCCGTGCTGAACGAGGAGGGGCTGCCGCAGCTGCGGATCAGCCCGGTGTACCGGCGGCTGCTCGACAAGAGCGCGAGCGACAACACCGACGAGACGCGCGCGTACGTGAAGGACAAGTTCCGGTCGGCGCTCTGGCTCATCAAGTCGGTCGAGCAGCGCCAGAAGACGATCCACAAGGTCGCGACGAGCATCATCAACTTCCAGCGCGATTTCCTCGATCACGGCATCGAGTACCTGCGGCCGCTGGTCCTGCGCGACGTCGCCAACGACATCGGCATGCACGAGTCGACCGTGAGCCGCGTCGTCACGAACAAGTACATGCACACGCCGCAGGGCGTGTTCGAGATGAAGTACTTCTTCCACAGCGGCATCGCGAGCGCCTACGGCGAAGCGGTGTCGTCGGTGACCATCAAGCAGCGCATCCGCAAGATCATCGAGCAGGAAGACCCGCGGAAGCCGCTGAGCGACTCGAAGATCGTCAGCATTCTGCAGCGCGAGGGGCTCGAACTGGCGCGCCGCACGATCGCGAAGTACCGCGAGGAGCTCAAGATCCCGACCTCGAATCAGCGGAAGGTCCTGTATTAGGCCGTGGGCTTCAGGCTTGTGGCTTCAGGCCAAAGCCCCGACGCCCAAGGCCACGAGCCCAAGATCATGCGTCTCGAACTCACCGGACGACACGTCACCATCACACCGACCGTCCGCAAGGCCGTCGAGCGGAGCCTCGCCCGGATGGCGCGCATGCTGAACGACAGCATCGTTTCGGTGCAGGTGGTCATCACGCGCGAGAAGTCGCGCCACCACGCGGAGATGACGCTTCACGCCCGCGGCGAGCATTTCATGCACGGCGCCGCCACCGGCCGCGACCTCGCGTCGGCGCTCGCGGCGGCGGCGGAGAAGCTGGAGCACCAGGCGCAGAAGCTCAAGAGCCGGTGGACCGAAGGCAAGCGCCAGGGCGTGTCGGCGGCCAAGGCGGGGTCGGCGACCCCGAGGCCCGAGCGGGCGCGCCGTGTCTTCGCCACCGGCGTGGTCGCGGGCGACGCCGACGGCGACGCCGGCGTCCGCATCATCCGGGCGCGCCGGTATGCGGTGAAGCCGATGTCGGTCGACGAGGCCGCGCTCGAAGTGGGCGTGGGACAGGGCGCCTTCCTCGTGTTCCGCAACGCCACGACCGATTCGGTGAACGTCCTGTTCCGCCGGCCCGACGGACACCTCGGACTGATCGAGCCCGAGGCCTGATAACCTTGGTCGGTGGTTGGTCGTTGGTGGTTGGTGGAACGCCACGAACCGCCGACCACGAACCACCAACCCGTATGAGTGCAGTCCTGACGGTCGGGGGCCTCCTCGGAGGCCGGCCGGAGCACGCCGGTCTGACGCTCGAATTGTTGAGCGGCGGCGGCGGGCTCGACCGCCGTATTTCCAGCCCGCACATTCAGAAGACCGGCCTTGCGCTCGCCGGGTTCGACGAGTACCTGCAGCCCGGCCGCGTGCTCGTCTTCGGCGAGAGCGAGATCCGCTTTCTCGACGGCCTGGAGCGCCGCGCGCGCGAGCAGGCGCTCACCGCGGCGTTTGCCCACGACATCCCCTGCGTGCTCGTGACCGCCGGTCTCGAACCGGCCCCCGAGCTGCGCGCGGCTGCCGACCGCCACCACGTGCCGCTCCTGCGCACCACGGTGCCCACGCCGTTTGCGATTGCCAAGTTGACCACGGTGCTCGAGGATGCGCTCGCCGTCCGCGAACTGGTGCACGGTGTGCTGATGGACATCCTCCGACTCGGGGTGCTGATCGTCGGCGAGAGCGGCATCGGCAAGAGCGAGTGCGCGCTCGACCTCGTCGTGCGTGGCCACCGGCTCGTCGCCGACGACGTGGTCGAGCTGCGGCGACGCGGCGACACGGCCGTCATCGGCGCGTGTCCCGAGCTGACGCGCCACCACATGGAGGTGCGCGGCCTCGGCGTGATCAACATCCGCGACCTGTTTGGCGTGGCCTCGACGCGCGCGTCCAAGCGCATCGAGCTGGTGGTGCAGCTCGAACGCTGGCGCGACGGCGAAGCCGGGGGCGTACGCGACGGCGACCGGCTCGGCCTCGACGACGCGTTCTACGAGCTGCTCGGGCTGAAACTGCCGCTGGTGCGGATGCCGGTGGCGCCGGGCCGCAGCCTGGCCATTCTCGTCGAGGTGGCGGCGCGCAACCAGATTCTGCGCGCGCGGGGCCGCCACGCCGCGCGCGAACTCGCCGCGCGGCTGGAGCGCGCACTGGGGCAGGGAGGCGATCGGTGAGCCGGCCGCCGCGGCCGCGCGGCTCGCGCCGCTTCGTGATCCTCACCGGGCTGTCCGGGGCCGGGAAGACGCAGGCGATTCGCGCGCTGGAGGATCTCGGCTACTTCTGCGTCGACAATCTGCCGACGCAGTTGATTCCCACGATGGCGGACCTGTCGGCGCGCGAGGATGCCGGGATCGACAAGGTCGCGATCGTGGTGGACGTGCGGGAGGGCGGATTCCTGAAGCAGTTCCCGCGCGTGTTCCGCAAGCTGAAGAGCCGCAACGGCCCCAAGCCGACGCTCATCTTCCTCGAGGCGAGCGACGCGGCGCTCGTTCGGCGCTTCAGCGAGTCGCGGCGTCCGCACCCGCTCGCGGCCGACCGTTCGGTCGCCGAAGGGATTGCCGAAGAGCGCCAGAAGCTCGACGGCATTCGGACGCTGGCCGATCTCATCCTCGACACCTCGAACATGACGGTGCACGAGCTGCGCGACCGGTTCATGCGCCTGACCCGCGACGGACGTCCGCGCGCGGAGATGGTGGTGAATCTGGTGAGCTTCGGGTATAAGCACGGCGTGCCGGTGGACGCCGACCTGCTGTTCGACGTGCGGTGCCTCCCCAACCCGCATTTCGTCGATCGGCTGCGGCCGCTCACGGGCCGCGACCCGGCGGTCGTCCGCTACATGCGCCGCAGCCCGGCGACGCAGGAGTTCCTCAATCGCCTGGCGGAGTTTCTGCGCTTCGCGCTGCCGCAGTACGTGCAGGAGGGGAAGAGTTACCTGACGGTGGCCATCGGCTGCACCGGCGGACGCCACCGGTCGGTCATGATTGCCGAGGCGCTGCGCAAATCGCTGGCGGATATCGAAGGCATCCAGGTGCGGGTGCGGCACCGCGACTCATGATCGGGATCGTGGTCGTCACCCACGGCCAGCTCGCCACGGAGCTGCTGAACGCCGCCGAGATGATCGTCGGCGATCTGCCGCGGTTCGCGGCGGTCTCGATCGGCTGGCATCAGGACGCCGCGGAGGCGCGCGAGGAGATCGCGCAGGCGATTGCGCGCGTCCAGGAGGGCGACGGCGTGCTGGTGCTCACGGACATGTTCGGCGGCACGCCGTCGAACCTGGCGATGTCGTTTCTCGGCGGCGACCGCGTCGAGGTGGTGACGGGAGTGAACCTGCCGATGCTCATCAAACTGGCGGGGCTCGACGCGCGGTCGGGGCTGCTGCAGGCGGCCCGCGAGATCCGCGAGCACGGACGGAACGCCATCTGGGTGGCGTCCGATCTCCTGCGCGGCGAGAAGGACGCCACATCCGCGTCATGACGTCACGCGCGGTCGTGGTCATCAACGAGCTCGGGCTGCACGCGCGGGCGGCCGCGCGGTTCGTGCAGCTGGCCACGCGATTCGAGTCGCACATTCGTGTGGGCCGCGACGAGAAAATGATGGACGGGAAGAGCATTCTGGGGATCCTGCTGCTGGCGGCCGCACGCGGGACGATGCTCACCATCAGCGCCGAGGGGCCGGACGAGGAGCGCGCGGTCGACGCGCTCGTGCGGCTCGTCGAGTCGGGATTTGCCGAGCTCTCGGACGCGCTCGGGCCAGGGGAATCGTGGAACGTCTGAAGGGCATCGGTGTCTCGGGCGGCCTGGCCGTGGGGCCGGCGCTCGTGGCCATCCAGCGCACACAGGTCATCAGGTTTCCGGTCGCGCCGGCACGCATCGGACGCGAGCTGGCCGCGCTCGAGCAGGCGCGCGCCCGCTCGCGCGATCAGCTCCGGCAGATCCGCGACGGCATCGCGCACCGGAAGGGGAGGGAGCTGGCGGCGATCTTCGACGCGCAGCTGCTGCTGCTCGACGATCCGCTCCTCGTCGGCCGCGCGACAGCGATCATTCGCGACGAGCGAGTCAACGCCGAGTGGGCGGTCCAGCGCGCGCTCGACGAGGTGGCCGAGGTGTTCAACGACCTCGCCGATCCCTACCTCCGCGAGCGCAAAGGCGACCTGCAGGACGTGGCGGGCCGGCTCCGGCTGAACATGCGCAGCGAGAAGGGCGGCGCGCGCGATCTGCTGCGGGATCTCGACGCTCCGTGCGTGCTGATTGCCGACGAGCTCGCGCCGTCGGTGGTGGCGCAGCTCGACTGGGATCTGATTCGCGGCTTTGCCACCGATGCGGGCAGCCGCACGTATCACACCGCGATTCTGGCCCGCTCCCTTGGCGTCGCGGCCGTCGTCGGGCTGCGCGACGTCAGCAGCCGTGTGCCCCCGGGGGCGTCGGTTCTCATCGACGGCGACACCGGCGAGGTGGTCATCGATCCGGACCCCGCGCTCCGCCGCGAAGCGGAGGCGCGCGGCCGGCTGGCGCGCGCGCGGCAGCCGCGGG
>JACPCS010000044.1 GCA_016184455.1 Acidobacteriota bacterium | reverse complement strand
CCGGCCGCGGGAGGTCTGCCGTGACGAGACGCATAGTCGGCGTGGCGCTGGTCGTGATCGGGATCGTGGCGCTCGTGTGGGGCGGGGTGTTCTGGACCGATCGGGAGACCATCCTCGATGCGGGTCCGCTCGAAATCACCACGCAGGAACGCGAAGGCGTCCGGATTCCGACGCTCGCCGGCGTGCTGGCGCTCGTCGGCGGGATCGTCCTGCTGGCGGTTCCAGCCCGGCGGCGAGCCTGAGGCGTGCAGATGAAGCGCCGGCCGTCAGGCCAGCGCTTTTCCATACAGCGCGAGCAGGCGGCTCCACGCCTTCTCGGCCTGCGGCTCGTTGTAGACCTGCGAGTCGGGCGGGCACCAGCCGTGCGCGGCGCCTGCGTAGACCTCGATTTCCGCCGGCAGCTTCGCCTTCGCGAACGTCTCCTTCAGCACGTTCTTCTCGTTGGGCGATCGCATGTCGTCGTTGGCGGCGATCGCGATGAGGAACTGCGCCTTGGTCTTCGCGGCCTGCAGATGCGGGCTGTTCGGCATCTCGGTCACGAGCCCGCCGCCGTGGAATGACGCAACCGCGCCGACCCGATCCGGCACCGCAGCAGAGGTGCGAAACGCAATCGGACCGCCCATGCAGTAGCCCTGCGTGCCGATCTTCCGGTTCCTCGCGACCGACGGCTGGCGGTCGAGCCAGGCAATGAAGGCTTTCGCATCGGTCATCTGCGTCGTCTCCGTCAGCGCCTGCGCGAGCGGTAGCAGCTGCGGGATCGGCGTGGCGGAGCCGTTGTCCGCGGTGGGCGCCTTCTTCACGCGGTAGAACGGATTCACCACGAGCACGGAGTAGCCCGTTTCGGCGAGCCGCTTCCCCATCTGGCGGAAGGCCGGCCGCAGCCCGAAGATGTCCGGCCACACCAGGACGCCTGGAGCGGTGCCGCTCGCCGGGTGCACGAAGTAGCAGTCGGCCATCCCGTCCGGCGTTGCCACGGTCACCTCCGATTCGGTGACGGTGACCGCATGGGCCACCTTCGGCAGCGCCATCATCATGCCGGCGCCCAGGAGGACGCCGAACTGGCGGCGCGTCACGACGAGTCCGAGCGCCTCGTGGTTGTCTCGGTCGTGCTCAAAATGATCCTGATCGCACATATGCGCTCCTTGTCGAAGGGGTGAGTATAATCCACCGCACGAGGTCTCTATGCGCAACCGGGTGTGGTCGATCGCTGCCGGAATCGCGGGTCTGGTGCTCCTCTCGGCACCTGTGTTCGCCCATCATGGGGCGGCGTCGCTCTATGACCTGAGCAAGGAATCCACGATCAAGGCGACGATCACCGAATTCAACTGGATCAATCCGCACGTGGAGGTCGGGATTGCCTCCGTCGAGGACAAGAACGCGCGCTGGCTGCTCGAGCTCGGCTCGCCCCCGAACATCTCCGCCCGCGGCTGGACGGCCAAGTCGCTCAAGCCGGGCGACGTGGTGACGGTCACCTTCAACCCCGGGCTGCGCGGGATGCGGATCGGCCGGCTCCTCAAGATCGTGCTGCCGAACGGCAAGGAGCTGAGCGCGTGATCGCGCGCGGGCTCGTCGTCCTGCTGGCTGGTGCCCTGGCGACAGCCGCGGGCCGCTGCGCGCGTGACGAGACCCCTCCGACGCCACCGCCTCGCCCCGACATTTCCGGGACGTGGTACAACCCGCTGGGCGGCGGCAACAGGCTGCGTCCCTCCGAAGGCGACATCCCGTTTACGCCCTGGGGTGCCGACCAGTTGAAGGCGGCACGGCCGACCTTTACGAACGACTTCCGCGAGACGACCGACCCGGCCGTGCTGTACGCCGATCCGAATGGGTATCCGCGGATCATGATGCACCCGATGAAGTTCAAGCTGGTGCAGACCGACGACTACGTCTACCAGCTGTTCGAGTACAACCAGAACTGGCGTCAGATCGCGATCGGCAAGGACCACGCGCCGGACGATCCGCCGACGTGGTACGGCAACGCCGTGGGCACGTGGGAAGGCGACACGCTCGTCGTCGATACGACTGGCTTCAACGACTCGACGTGGCTCGATTCGCGCGGCGTGCCGCACACCGACCAGCTGCACCTCGTCGAGCGCTTCCGGCGCGACGGCAATCGCCTCGCCGTGGAGCTGACGTTCGACGATTCCGGCGCGTTTACCAGACCGTGGACCGCGAAGCTCGCATTCGAGCCCGTCGAGGACGGCGCGATGATCGAGACGATCTATACGATCTCCGACGAGTTGCGCTTCCGCGAGCGCTTCCTGGGAGTCCGCTCACCGATCCCGATTCGACGGTAGCGGCTACTTGCCGTCGCGATCGCTGTCGCGGTTGTCGTCCGTGACCGCGTCGCGGGCGGCTGTGCCCGCCTTGCGCGCGGCGGGAATTTCCCCCGATAGCCGGGATTTTTCCGCGATATTTTTCCGCAGGGATTTTTCGCGCCGTATCGGCCGTGCGGCTGCAACGTCCATCGTCCAACAGGTGCGGCCGCGCCACTGGAGCAGCTCTTGCACACCGAGCACGTTGCCGGAGGACGCCATGGCGAGCTTCCCGAACCATCACGAGCACCACTACTGGCGCCGTCGCGTGACGGCGGCTGAGAGCCTGCCCACCCAGGAAACCAATATGTGGGGTCGCGTCGTGTACAAAGAGGCCGTGCGCTGCTACAAGGAGTACGTCTGCGACGCGTGCGGCGCGACGCGAGGCGGGGGGAGCTGCTTCTGCGATCCCGCGTACGGCGATCACTGCGCGATCCGCCTCGAGTTTCTCGCCGCGCAAGCCCGCCGCTAGCGCGACGGCTTCGGGTTTACGATCGCCATCGGCCCGACGATCCTGTTCGGGTCGGCGTTCGGCTTCGGCCGGAACTTCTGCGAGCGATCGTTCTGCACCTCGGTCACGTACAGGTTCCGCTCGGAATCGACGTGGATCTGATGCACCCCGTCGAACTGTCCCGGCAGTGCGCCGTGTCCGCCGATGTCGAGGATGTAATGCCCCTCCAGGTCGTACTTGACGAGGCGGTCCGTGGTCCAGTCGGCCACCCAGACGTGATCGTCCTCGGTCACGAAGTGCGCGAGCACGGATGAGTTGTAGCCGGTGGGAAACATGGAGAGGAACTTGCCGTTCTCATCGAACACCTGCATGCGGTGATGCTCGCGATCGGCGACGAACAGCCGGCGGTCGCGGCTGATGCCGATGCTGTGCACCGACCAGAACTCATACGGCTTCGGGTTGTTCGGATCGACGGGCGGCCGTCCCCAGTCCATCAGAAATGTGAAGTTGCGATCGAACTTCGCGACGCGCGTGCCCGCGTAGCCGTCGGACACGAAGAACGTGCCGTCGGGCAGCCATGCAATGTCGGTCGGCCGGTTGAAGTTGTTCGGTCCGCGCCCCGGCACGCCCCGCTCGCCCAGCGTCTTCACCAGCTTGCCGTCGTTGGTGAACACGTTGATCTCGTGCATGTCGTCGTCGACGATCCAGAGGTGCTTCTGCGGATCGTACGGGTTCATCAGGATTTTGTGCGGTCCGCGACCCATTTCGCCGAGGCCGCTGCCTCGCGGCGGCGCCAGATACCTGTCGTGCTGCAGCCACTCGACCATCGTGTTGCCCTCGCGGTCGACCGCAAACACGAGATGATGCCGCCGCATCTCGTACGGGTAGGGCTTGCCGGAGTACGCCCGACGGCCGGTGTTGGTGCGCGGCGGGGTGAGCAGACAGGCACAGGTCCAGGGCTCGGCGCCCGGCGGCAGCGCGATCTCCCCGCGCTGCGCCACCCAGACCTTGTTCGGACCCTCCGCCCACACGCCCGCGCCGGATCCCCAGGTCCATCCGGCGTGCGGCAGGTCCGTATCGGGCAGCGGCTTCGGCCACGGAACCACCGGTTCGTAGTCGCCTAGGTCGACCTTCCTGATGGACCCCTGCGCCTGGATCGGTGCGGTCGTCGCCATGTCGCCGGCCAGGACGAGCGCACCCAGAACCAGTGACGTGGCGCCGAACGGCAGCATGGTGCGCATGATGTGACTCCTGCGTGTTGGACCGCGATGCGGCCCGGAACGCGAATTTCGTACTCGTTGCGTCCGCCCGCATAGCGGTCCTCGCCGCGCGACGCGCGGCAGAAGATACTGGCAACCAGCCAAGGGGTTCCGCGGGGATATCAAGGGGCGGAGCCCGTTGGTTGGCGGGCTATCCTAGCATTCCTTGACACGCCGGCTACCGGGGTGTTGACTATGCGCCATGCGGACGGCTGTCGCTCGCGCCGCGGCGTGCTCGTGCGTGATCGGCCTCGCGCTCGCGGTGACTGCCGCCGCGCAGGGCCGTGGCGGGCAGGGCCAGCCCGCCGTCGAGAAGGCCCCTCCACCGACCGGCGAGCGCGTGCGGGTGAAGGTGGGCCACGCCAACGTCCACATGGGCCCGACCACCGTCAACGAAGTGATCGTGCTTGCCCCGAAGGGCACCGTCCTGCCGGTGCTCGGCCGTCGCGGCGAGTGGGTGCACGTCGGCATGTCGCCCGCGCTCCGCAAGACCGGCATGGTCATGCGCTGGTACAAGAACGAGGACAACGGCTGGATTCACGACTCGCTGCTCGAGGTCGTGAAGCCGGACGGGCCGTAAGGCCGTCCAAACGGCCCATTTGACCATTATGGCCAAATTGGCCATGATGGTCGATATGAAGGCCTCCTCGAAATCGAAGCGTACGGCCGTGGCGACGCTGACGGTCACGGCCACCGAAGCCAAGACGCGGTTTGGTCCGCTGCTCGAAACGGCGATTCGGGGCGGGGCCGTCGTCATCACGAAGCACGACACCCCCAAGGCCGTGCTGCTCTCCATGGCCGAGTTCGAAGCCCTCGGCGGTTCGGGGACACCGGATCTGCGGGCGCTGAGCGAGGAGTTCGACGATCTGCTTGCCCGGTTGCAGGCACCTGCCCGTCGCAAGGCTCTGAAGTCCGCTTTCCATGCGACGTCGAAGGAGCTTGGCCGGTTGGCGGTAGCCCATCAGCGGCGGCGTGGCTGACGCCACCCCATCCGCGTGTATCTACGTCATCGCTGGCACGAACGGCGCCGGCAAGAGCACTGTCGTAGGCGCCGCGATCCGCGAGACAGGTGCGGATTACTTCAACCCTGACGAAGCCGCCCGGCGCATCCGATCCGTCAATCCGCATATCACCGAACGCGAGGCCAACGCTGCTGCGTGGCAGGAGGGCAGGCGCCTGCTCGAGCATGCGATTGACAAGCGCCTGACATTTGCGTTCGAAACCACGCTGGGCGGAAACACCATCACGACGCTGCTCCTGCGCGCGCTCGCCACAGGGATTGCGGTTCGCGTCTGGTACGTCGGTCTCGCGACTCCCGATCTTCACATCGCCCGTGTCCGCTCGCGAGTCGCCGCGGGCGGACACGGTATTCCCGAAGGCAAGATTCGTGAGCGGTACGAGCGCAGCCGCGTCAACCTGATTCGGCTGCTGCCGCAGCTGACCGAGCTGCGGGTGTTCGACAACAGCGCGGACGCCGATCCGGCGGCCGGACGAGCGCCGATACCGCTGCTCGTCCTTCACCTCGCCAACGGCACCATCGTCGAGTGCGATCTCTCGAAGGTGCCCAGCTGGGCGAAGCCGATGGTCGCCGCCGCGATGAGATCGTCCAATTCACAGGCGCGTTGAGCCGCCGTTGAGCGTCTGCCGTTCAACGCCGTACGAGGCCGAAGCCGAACACCGACGTGCAACACGCGGTTGGGGAGCGGCGGTTGGGAGCGGCGTTGACATGGCGAAACCCCCGCCGTAGACTCCGGGCCAATCCTCCGGGCCGGCCGTTCGCACAGGAAGGTGCGCTGTGAACATGAAGAGGCTTGGGGTCATCACGCTGGTCGCCGTGCTTGTCGCCGTCGCCGCGGCGTCGCTGACAGAAATCCTTTCCATCCACGCGGCGGCTCAGGTGCAGCCCTACACGCCGCCTCAGACGCAAAAGGGGAGCGACTGGTCGGAGCGGATCGGCGAGCTGCTCCCGCCTGGCGTCGAAACGCGCGCCGAAGCGACGGAGCGGATCGCGAAGTACACGCCCGATCCCGTCAAGTTCCCGATCCCGCGCACCACGTGGGACGGCAAGCCGAATTTCTCGGGCGTCTACTGGCCCGAAACGACCATCACCTCGCCGCCCGTGTCGCTCGATTCGCTCTACCGGCCGGACGTGCGGGAATACCGGGAGGGCGGCGGCGCGGCGAAAGGGCTGATCGAGTGGCGCGGCATCGATACGCCGAACTATCACTGCTGGCCGGCCTCGCCGTCCGAGGGGTCCACGGGCATGACGGTCCAGCTCGTGTCGGCGCCGGGATACATGCTCATGATCAACGAGGGGCTCGGCTACTTCCGGATCATTCCGATCGTCGGCGAGAACGGACAGCCGCCCCGTCGACGCGGCCGGCCATCGTTCATGGGGTCCTCCGTCGGCCGCTGGGAGGGCGATACGCTGGTCGTCGAGGTGACGGACTTCAACGGCAAGCCGTGGCTGGGTCCGGCACGGCCGCCGAACCAGCTGCCGCAAACCTCGTCTGACGCGCTGCGGATCGTCGAGCGCTGGAGCCGGCCGGACGCGCAGAGCCTCGAGTATCAGCTGGTCGTCGAGGACTCGAAGATGCTCACCGCGCCGTGGACCGGACCGGCGCACCGCTGGGGCATGGTGCCATACGACACGGTTCTCGAGTCGCTCTGCTTCCTCGACCCCGAGCTCGACGCGCGCCATCGCGAGTACGCCGAGCGGCAGAAGAAGACGGCCGGTACCCGATGACGACACGAACAGCGGCAATCCTCGTCGGCGTGGTCGCCGTCGGCGCCGCGCTGTGGATGGGTCTGCCGGGCACGGTCGTCGATGAGAACGGCGGCGGGGCAGCCACCTCCGCCGGACTGACGTCGTGGGGCGAGCCCGATCTGATGGGTGTCTGGAAAGGTGAGACGCTTGGCGCGAGCGGCGGGCGCGACACGTTCAATCTGACGACGCTCGAGGGACTGTACAAGCCCGAGGCGCGTGCACGCATGCAGAAGATGTCGGCGAAGGACGATCCGACGCTCCGCTGCGCGCCACCGGCCTTCCCGCGCGCGGCCATACTGGGCCATCCGCTGCAGATCGTGCAGAGCCCCGGCTTCGCGTTCATCTTCACCGAGGCATACCCGGTGGCCCGCATCGTGCCGACGACGGGACGGCCGCATACGGCGGAGGATTACCGGTTTCCCAACCACATGGGCGACTCGGCGGGCCGCTGGGACGGCGACACGCTCGTCGTCGACGTGATGTCGTTCAACGGCGAAGGGTGGCTGGCCGGCCCGCTCGACAAGCCGACGGCCGCCAGCACGGGCGTCTGGCTGACCTCGCCGGCGCTGCACGTCGTCGAGCGCTGGCGCCGCATCGATGCCGACACGCTCGAGTATCGCGCGAGAGTGGAAGATCCGGATTGGTTGACGATGCCCTGGGAACCGCCGGCCGTGACGTTCACGCGCCAGCCGGTCGATGTGATCGATGAGGCGCTGTGCCGGCCTGAAGACGGCCCGGAGAGGTATCTGACGCGACTCGCATCGTAAGGAGGCTTGTATGCCGCGGACGACCACCGGGATCCTGGTGCTGCTGCTCGTCGGACTCATGTCGATGACGGCCATCGTGTCGGCCCATCATTCGCGCGCGATGTTCGACACCGAAACGCTGGTGGCGGTGGAAGGCGTGGTCACCGACGTCCAGTGGAGAAACCCGCACATGTGGGTCATGCTCGACGTGCCGGGCGAGAAGGGCAAGATGGAGAGCTGGGGCTTCGAGGGCTCGGGTGCTGCGTCGATGGTGGCCTCCGGCATCTCGCCGCAGATCCTCAAGGTCGGCAACAAGGTGAAGATCATCGCGCACCCGGGGCGCGACAAGTCGAAGCGGATCGCCGAGTTCATGGGGATGGAAGTGAACGGCCGGTACTACTCGCGCGGCACCGGCAGCAACATCCGCAAGTAAGCGCGCCGGGCGGGCCGTACGACCGTTCTTGAAGAGCCGACCCTACGCATCAGGGCGGTGCCGTGGCTGTGGCCGTCCGCCACTGCCGCGTTCCTGATCCTGATTCATGTCGCTCCCGTCATGGCGTTGGTGCGCGGCACGCGCCCCGCCGACTGGGGGGCGTTCTGTGTTGGATACGCGATCGCCTCCCTCGGCGCCGTGGGCGGGCTGCACCGGTACTTCGCGCACGCGTCATTCCGGACGAGCCGTGTGTTTCAGCTCCTCATCGCGCTGGCTGGATGCGCGGTCGGCGGCGATCCGATTTCGTTCACCGCACGCCACCGCCGGCATCACCGCCTGGCCGACACCGGAGACGACGTGCACGGTCCGCATCAGGGATGGTTCTACTGCTGGTTCGGCACGCTGGTCGACTACGCGATGTCGGAGCGCGAAATGCTCCAGCTGGCGCCGGATCTTGCGGCCTGGCCCGAGCTCCGATGGCTGCACCGGTGGTCCTTCGTTCCCGCGTTCGGCGCGGCGGCGGTCGCAGCGCTCGTGGGTGGCTTCACCATGTTCGCGATCGGCTACTGCCTGCCCGCGGCACTCATCGTCAACTTCGGATCCGCGGTGAACTACTTCGGGCATCGAGGGCGCCGCCGCTCCTATCCCACGCGCGACCGGTCCTCGAACTCGTGGCTGCTGGCGCTCGTCAGCTTCGGCGAGGGGTGGCACAACAACCATCACTACTATCCGGCGGCGTGCCGGTCGGGCTTCGCCTGGTGGGAGATCGACGTGATGTACTACGAGCTCCGGCTGCTCGCCTGGCTCGGACTGATCTGGGATCTGAAGGAAGTGCCGGCCCACGTGCGGGCTCAGGTGAGGGCGGCCTCCGGCCGCAGATGGTAACCGCCTGGGGCAATCAGCGCCGTCCATCGCTCCGGCTCGCGGAGCCCTTCACCGCGCATCCACGCGTCGGCCTCGTCGACGATGCACGTGCCCTCCGGTGCGGAAAGGAGCTCGCCGCGCCGGCGGCGAACGACGGCTGCGTGGAGACGCATGTCGCAGGCGATGAGCAGACGCTCGGCGTGCGCGAGCGCCGTGATCACCCTGCCGCCGGGTTCGGGGCCGGCTGCCACGCCGGCGGCGGCGATTGCGCCGAGCGCCTTCGCCACGGGCGAGGGCTTCGCGGCCAGCTTCGCCGCGCACCGCTCGGCGATGCGCCGCAGCCCGGCGCGGTCCCCGGCCTCGAGGGCCGGATCGAGGCTCGCGGCAAGTGCCGCCCGGGCGCGAAAGAAGGTCGCCTCGGTGTCGATCCGCTCGACCCGCCAGAGCAGCGATCCGCGGAAATGGGGCCAGCGGTTGGAAAGCCATTGCCACGCGGCGGCGCCGTTCCCGCGGTAGAGCCAGACTTCCGTCAGCGAGCCCATCTCGAAGTAGTGCTGCGCGTGGAATCCGCTCTGCGACCAGTGCGCGATCCCCTGCCGCACCTCCCGCTCGGCGCCGTCCGGGTCGCCGGCCGCCAGCCAGCCCAGGTAGGCGATGCGCGTGCGAATGTTGGTGGCCGCGTTCACGTCGTCGCGATCGCGCGCCTCGCTGACGTAGGTGGGGTACCGGGCGACGAGCTCGCGCATCTCGCCGAGATAGGACAGCGCAAAGAGCGAGTAGAGATGCGCGATCGAGAGTTCCCACGCCACGCCGGTGCACTGCTCGCGGAGCAGGGCCTCGGCGCGTTCGCAGCGTTCTCGCGCGGCGCGCCAGTCGCCGAGCATGCAGCCGGCTAGACCGCGCGCCACCGACACGAGCGCCACCGCGTGAGGGTGTCGCGACTCCTCGGCGAGGCGCTCGGCGAGGCTGAAGAGCCGTTCGGTCCGCCGTCGCGATGTCTCGCCCAGTGCCGAGCTGTATCCCGCCTCCATGGCCACCGCGCGGGCGACGCGGTACGGCTCGCCCGCGCGTAGCGCCAGGAGCAGATGCCGCGCCTGGAAGTCGGCGCCGCGAACCGTATCGACGATCCCGAGCCCCATCGAGAGCGACCAGCACGCGTCGATCCGCATCAGCTCGAAGGGGGGCACCGCGCTCGCGTCGCGCTTCCGGAAGCGCAGCCCGCGCACGCGGATCCACAGCCTCCGCAGAATGAGCCCCGCCAGCACGCGCCGGGCCGTCGGCGCCAGCTTCAACCCCATCGCGCGCAGCACTGCCCGAATCGCGACGAATCCGTCGTCTCCGCCGCCCGGCGGGTCAGCTCGAGCGCCTCGGTCGGTTCGGCCCCTGGCGCCGCCGCAAGAAACACCTGCGCCGCGTCGCGGCCGCGTCCCGCGCGTGCCAGGGCGTCGCCGAGCGACACCGCGAGGCGATGGCGCGCCGGGGCCTGGGCCGGCAGCAGATCGAGCGCGTCACGGTAGAGCGCCGCTGCGCGGTCGAACGCCAGCGCCTCCACCGCCCGCCCGGCCGCCTGTCGAACCAGGCTGGCGCCGCGGAGCATCACGAGCGCGTCGAGCGCCTGGGCTTCGACGTCCGCGGCGCGCCCCGCGAGCATCACATCCACCGGACGCCCGAACACGGCGAGCGCCTCCACGAGCCGTCGTGCCGTTGACGGCAGCCGTCCGATTCGCCGATGAATGACGCGCTCCAGCGTCACGTCGCCGGCATCGTGATCGGCCGACGCGGCGACCGGCGCGTCCGCCGCCTGGACGTCCTGCACCAGCTCGTGCAGGAAGAACGGATTGCCCGCCGATTCACGCGCGAGCGCCTCCGCGCGCGAAGACTGGGGAGACAGCTCGCGCGTCTGGAGCAGGGCGCGCGCCAGCTGCTGCGACTCGCCAGCGGTGAGCTCGCCGAGGCGAAGGTCCCGCAGGTCGACTGCGCTCGTCGCGGCCGTCGCCTGGAGCGCCTCGACAATCGGACTGGCAAGGGCCTCCCGGCTTCGATAGGTCGCCAGGAGCAGCAGCGCGGGCCGGTCCGCGGGGCGCAGCATCTCGGTCAGCAGGGCCGCGCTGTCGGCGTCGCCCCAGTGCACGTCGTCGATGAACAGCAGCAGCGGCTGCCGATCCGCGATCCGTCCGATCAGCTCGCGAAATGCCTGGAACGCCCGGCGCCGCACCTCCTGCGCGTCCGGGATATCGGCGGCGCGTTGCCGCGCGTAGGCCACGGCGTCGACGCGCCTGAGAACGGGGAAGACGCGCGCAAGGGCACTCACGTCGCGCGGCAGCACGGCATCCACCTGGGATGGCGACAGGCCGACGAGGTAAAGGCTGAGCGCGTCGACCAGGCTGTCGAGCGCCTTGTACGGGACGGCTTCGCGCTCGTAACAGCGTCCCGCCAGCACCACGGCCTCCGCCCGCCGCTCGCGCACCGCGTCGAGGAACCGGCGCACAAGGGCGCTCTTGCCGATGCCTGGCGCGCCCTGCACGCACGCGATCACCGCACGGCCCTGACACGCGGCGTCAAACGCGCTGTCGAGTTCCGCCAGCTCCCGCGCCCGGCCGATGAACTGCGGCAGTGGACGCGCGGCCCCGACGGCTACCGACGCGGCCCGCCGGGGATCGAGCCGGGCGAGCACTGCGGTCGCGTCCGGCCGGCGGGCGGGGTCGCGGTTCAGCAAATCGCGGCAGAGATCGTTGAGGTCCGCCGGGATGCCGTCGGCGAGATCCCGCGGCTGCGGCAGATCCAGCCGCCGCTTGGCGTCGAGCACCGCGGCGGAGCTGCCGCTGAACGGCAGCCGTCCGAGGAGGGCCTCGGAGAGCATCACCCCGACGCTGTACCAGTCGCTCGCGGCGGTGACCGGTTCCCGACCGATCTGTTCCGGGGAGATATACGCCAACGTGCCGTGGAGGCCGTCCTCCGACCCGCTCCGGCGGCCGATTTCAGCCACGAGACCGAAATCGAGCAGGACGACGCGCCCGTCGCGCGTCACGAGGACGTTGGACGACTTCACGTCGTGGTGGAGCAGGCCCTGCCCGTGCAGGTAGCCGAGGCCCGTGGCGAGCTCGCGCAGACACCGCCTGAGCGGCTCCACGCGGTCGGGTGCGATCGGCGCGACCGGCGCCTCCGGCACCGCCACCGCCGCCGTCGTCGCGGTCGGTTGATCGTCGTCGACCGGCTCGGTGGACGGCGGCGTCGAGTCGCGGTCGACCTGGGGCTGGCCGCGGACGTAGCTCACGAACCCCGTGCCGTCGACGAGTTCCATCGTGAAGAACCACTGCTGCCCGTCGGAAAACAACTCATAGAGCGCAGCGAGGTTGGGGTGCGACAGGTCGGCAAGCGTGCGGAACTCCTGCTTCAGTCGATAGACGGCCGCGGCGTCGAGCGTGTGGAACGTCTTGAGGGCCGCGCGCGCGTTGCGGGCGCGGTCGAACACCTGGTAGACGACACCGTACCCGCCACGCCCGAGAGTGCGCTCGACGACGAAGCGGTCCGATCCCGCAAATGGTTCCACGGCGGTCAGGACATCACGGCGCGCTGTTCGATCCGCGCGGCCCAGCGGCCCCGCGCGCGCGTGCGCGCGAGGGCGCTTTGCGCGAGCGCGCGCTCGAAGCGCATGTAGACGTGGTTCGAGAGCGCCGCCGTCAAGGTGGGAATGTAGCCGCCGGGCAGGCGCCGGATGATGCGGCGGGCGACACGCCAGGTGGCGTAGCTGCGTGTCATGCAGAACGCGAGCGCCGTCTCGAGCTGCTCCGGCGACAGCCGCTGCGGACGGTAGACCAGATGGACGCCGTCGCTGCCGTCCAGGAGATCGCCGGGCAGCAGGCGGCCCGCCTCGGCGAGCGCTCGGCGGAACGGTGTGCCCTCGATCGGGACGGGCATCGAAAAGACCGGCACGTCCACAC
This sequence comes from Acidobacteriota bacterium, assembly GCA_016184455.1. Lineage (GTDB taxonomy): Bacteria > Acidobacteriota > Vicinamibacteria > Vicinamibacterales > UBA2999 > MELF01. The sequence continues at coordinate 9,064 of JACPCS010000044.1, read as the reverse complement.
CGACCTCGTCCACGAGCGCCGGGAGGCGGTCGAGGTACTCCTTCGTGTCGCCGTCGAGGCCCACGAGGAAGATACTCATCACGATGATGCCCTGGTCGTGCAGCAGCCGCAGACGCCGGCGATACTCCGCGACGCGGTTGTGGCGCTTGTTCGATGCCCGGAGGCTGTCCTCCACGAGGCTCTCGAGTCCGATGTACAAGTAGCGACAGCCGGAGCGGCCCATCAGGCGGGCGGATTCGGGCGTAATCGTATCGATCGACGTCTGCGTCGCCCAGGCGCGGCGGAGCGGCGCGAGCGCCTCGCACAGCTCGCGGAAGTACACGCGATCGGCGCCGAGGTTGTTGTCCCAGAACGTGACCACCTTCCGCTGGCGCCACGTCCATCCGGCCGGCGTGTGGCGGATGTCTCGGATGACGGTGGCCACCGGCCGCCGCCGGTACGGGGTCCGCGCGGCGTCGGCCGAGAGCACGCAGAACGAGCAGGCGAACGGACAGCCGCGGGTCGCCTCGTAGCTCATCGTCACGGAGAACTCGCGCTCCACGAGCTCGTAGCGCGGGGGCGGCATCACCGACAGATCGGCCGGCGCGGAGGCCCGGTAGAGCGGGGCGGGCTGTCGCCGTTCGAGATCCGCGACGAGCTGTTCCAGGATCGGCTCGGCCTCGCCCACGACGACCGCGTCTGCGGCGCCCGCGAAGTAGCCGGGATTCAGCGTCGGGTAGAGCCCTCCGACAACGACCAGGACGCCGCGGGCGCGGAACTGTTCGCCGAGCCATCGCGCGTGCGGCGCGCAGAAGTCCATCGTCGACAGGAAGACGACATCCACCGGCATGTCGAGATCCACGTCGCGCACCATTTCGTGGACGACATGCACCTGCCAGTGTGCCGGCAGGAGCGACGCGAGATGCACGGCGGTGTACGGCGCGACCGAGCGGTCGTACGCCATCGGCGGGGGAACAGGTCCAGCGCCGGTCTCGGCGCGCCGCTTCCAGGCCGGAAAGTTCTTCGGTCGCCAAACGAGGACCACCGCGGCGCGCATTGGCAGAAGGAACGCGATTATAGCGCCGGTGGTACGGAACATCGATAGAATGCCGCCCCATGGAAAGTGTCAGGCCGTTCGGCACGATCGCGCTTTCGTTCTCGGGCGGCGGCAGCCGCGCAGCCGCCTTTCACCTGGGCACGCTCGCGTACCTGGCCCGGGTAGGCCTGCTGCAGGACGTCTCGATTCTGTCGACCGTGTCCGGCGGCTCGTTCGTCGGCGCGACCTACGCGCTCGCGCTCGCGAAGGCGCCGGCCGGCGCAACCGTTGGCGAGACGTTTGCTGCGTACTACGACCGCTTCTACGCGCTGCTGCGGGACGCGACGCTGCTGACGTGGGCGTTCGACAACCTCGCATCGGGCCGCATCCGCACCCCGTCCGGCCGGCAGAACCTGATCACGGCGCTGGCCCAGGCGTACGACGACCACCTCACCGACGGCGAGCGCTTCGACGTGCTCTGGCGGCAGGACACGCACCTCAAGGAGATCGTCTTCAACGCCACCGAGTTCCACAGCGGCCTCGCGTTCCGGTTCTGGCGCTCCCAGAAGAAGGCGCGGTCGGGCAGCCCGAGCGTCTCCATTCCAGAGGAGCACGCGCGGCGGCTTCGGCTCGCCGACATCGTGGCGGCCTCGTCGTGCATTCCCGTCGGATGCGAGCCGCTCGTGTTTCCGGACGACTTTCGACCGCCAGACGACGCGCCGGAGGTCTGGAACTCGATTCGCGCCGAGATGAAGGCCACCGGGCGAGTGACGGCCGTTCCGATCATGGACGGCGGCGTCTACGACAACCAGGGCATGGAGAGCGTGCTCGTGGCGATCGGGCGTGGCCCGAACGAGGCGCTGGCGATTCCTGGAGGCACCAGGGGCTTCTCCGCACGCCGTCATGCACGCGCGGAGCACGAACGGCTCAAGGAATACGGCAAGCTCGGCCTGTTCATCGCGTCGGACACGCCGCTGCAGTGTGAAAACCTGTACAGCGTGCCGAGCCCGCCCGCCACGGGCGGCATCACCCTGCAGGCCGTGAGCGTGACCGCGTGGGTTCTGCTGGTCGGGTGTCTTGCGTCGATGGCGTCGATCGCGGTCGACGCGGCGATTGACGAGGATTTCGGCGCCATCAACGACTGGCTCGCCTACGGCATTCCCTTCGCGCTCGCGGCAAGCCTGGCGATTGCCCTCGCGGCCGCCCGGCGGTTTCTGCGGCGCGCCCTCGCGCAGACGCCTCAGGTCGGAGCCGGCACCTGGCAGCACGTGCGGCGCCTCAGGCTCCGCCAAGTGGCCGACATGCTCGGCCTTCGCACCTCTTCCACGTGGGCGCTCACCGCTGGCGTCTACTTCAATCGGATCCGGCTGCTCGGGTACTCGGTCGTCGAACTGGTGCCGCAGCTCAAGGCACGGATGATTCGGCACGAGATCTATGACGTGATCACCCAGGATGACGCGGCGAAGCTTCCGGCGTGGCTGGAGCCGAGCGCACACGTCGTCGACGTCGCGCGCCGCTCCTACGAGCTGCAGACGAAACTCTGGTTCGACAAGACGGAGGAGCTGGAGGACGCGGTGGCGTGCGGGCAGTTCACGATGTGCTACAACCTGCTCGCCCACATCGAGATGCGCGGCGGGCGGGAGCGCAGTCCTGCGCTCGAGGCGATCGTCGCCACCTCGCGCGCCGACTGGGAGCTCCTCCGGGAGGATCCCCACGCGCTCATCAAGGCGCCGCTGACGGCCGAGCGCGCCCAGTCCGTATAGTGCGCCGCCGTCGGCAACATTCGAAAAGAATGCCGCGCCGGCTACGGCTGCTTGTAGAACAGGTCGTAGATCTCGACGTCCGACTCGGCGAGCGGCTTCGCGCCGAGCGTCAGCAGCAGATCGACGGTGCTCCGGCGGACGACGCGGGAGCTCTGGTAGTAGGCGTCCTTGCTGCGAACCGTGATGACGGCATTCGCGATGCTGAGCGGTGTCTGCCCGTATTCGTCGAACACCTCCGTCCGCGCCCCGCGCTCGACGAGGAACCGCACGGCGGCGTCGACGCCCTTGTAGGCCGCGCCGTGGAGCGCGGTCCATCCGTGCTCGCCGGCGGAATTGACGTCCCCGCCGAGCTCCACGAGCAGCTTCGTCACCTCGAACAGGTCCTTCTTCTCCTCCTCCGTCCAGTCGCGGAAGTACGGATCGCCGCCCCAGGTGGCGACGTGCAGCGGCGCCGTGCCAAGGTCGGTGGCGATCGACGCGTTCGCCCCACCGGCCACGAGCGCGCGTACCACGTCGGCGTGGCCGCGTGACGCGGCCAGAAAGAGCGGCGTCGCGCCCTTGACGCTGACCCCCGATGTCTTGTTCTCCCGCGTATCCTCCCTCGTCTGTGCATTGGGATCGGCGCCGCGGCGGAGCAGCGCGGCGACGAGCTCCGCGCCAGTCCGCTGGAGCGCGGCGTGGTGCAGCGCGGTGTAGCCGTTCGCGTCGGCGAGGTTCGGGCTCGCGCCGCGGCCCAGAAGGAGCGTCGCGAATGGGGTGTGGCCGCTCGCGGCCGCAATCATCAGCGCGGTCATCCGATCGCGGGTCCGCAGATCGTTCGCGTCAGCGCCCGCCTGCAGCAGGATGCGTCCGGATTCCACGTCGCCCTGCTGCGCGGCAAAGAGCAGCGCCGTGAAGTCGCCCTTCGACCGGGCGCGCACGTCGGCGCCGCGCTCGAGGAGCAGCGTGACGAGGACCGGCGACCGATTGGCGGCCGCCCACATGAGCGCGTCCTGCCCGCCGCGCCCTTCCCTGCGATTGCTGTCGGCACCTCGATCGAGCAGCAGGCGGACGACGCCGACGCGGCTGTCGTCGACGGCAGCCATGAGCGGCGTCTCGCTGGAGAGCAGGGCGGCGTTCGGATCGGCCCCGGCGTCGAGCAGGAGTCTCACAATCTCGAGGTATCCCCCCGCGCTCGCGGCATAGAGCGCCGTCGCGCCGTACTCGTTCGCCGCGTTGACGTCGGCGCCGCTCTTGATGAGCCGCTCGACCGCGGCCCGGTCTCCCTCCAGCACCGCCTCGATGAGCGGCGTGTCGGCGCGCGCGGCCGCAGGGAAGACCACGAGCGCGAGTGCCGACAAGAGGACGGCAGTTCTCGTCACAAATCGACCCTGCCGATGCTGTCGCCGAAACGATCGAGACGGACGCCGACCCGGTCGAGCAGCGTCAGGTACAAGTTCGCCATCGGCGTGTTTTCCGGACACCGGACGTGCCGATCGCCTTCGATGCCGGTCGTCCGGCCGGCAATCAGCATGACCGGAAGATCCTTGTAGAGGTGCATGTTGCCGTCGCTCAGCGGGCTGCCGTAGACGAGCAGCGCGTGATCGAGGAGCGTCGCGTCACCGTCGGGCGTCGATTGCATCCGCTCGAGGAAGTGCCGGTAGATCTCCGCGTGGAACAGGTTGATCCGGAGCACCTTCTCGATCTTGGCGGTGTCGCCCTGGTGGTGGGTGAGCGCATGGTGCTGATCGCCGAAGCCGAGCTCCGGGTACGCGCGGCCGCCCATTTCGTGTCCCACCATGAACGTGGCGACGCGCGTCACATCGGCCTGGAACGCGAGCAGCTGCAGATCGAGCATCAGCTTCGCGTACTCGGAGAACCGCTCGGGAATGCCGATCGGCTTGTCCATGTCGGGCAGCTCCGTCTGCGATCGCTCGTCCGCCACCTGGATCTGCCGCTCGACGCTCCGCACCGCCTCGGAATACTGATCGAGCTTGAGCCGATCGGCGGCGCCGACCGATCGCATCAGGCGCGTCAGGTCCTCGGCGACCAGGTCGAGAATGCTGCGGTTCTCCCGGATGCGCGCCGCGCGCTCGGCGGGATCGGTGCTGTCGCCGACGAGCCGCTCGAACACCGCGCGCGGCCGGTTTTCCATCGGCAGCGGGATCGTCGGCGAGCGCCACGCAATGGTGTTGTAGTAGACGCAGCTGTAGGCCGATTCGCACGCGCCCACCATCGGCGTCTCGAGGCCGATTTCGAGCGAGGGCAGCTGCGTCTGCTTCCCCAGCTCGCCGGCCGCCACCTGGTCGACCGACACGCCGCAGTGGATGTCGGCGCCCGAGGTCATCTTGGGGTGCGTCGCCGTGAGGTACGCGCTGCAGGCGCGCGGATGATCGCCCGCGATCTCGAACTCGAGCTTGCGCGCCTCGTTGTTGGCCAGGCCGCTCACCACCACCATGCGGTCCTTGAACGCGGCGAGCGGCTCCAGGATCGGCGTCAGCGGAAAGCCGCGACCAACGGTCGGCGGCGTCCATCGGTCCATGATGATCCCGTTCGGCACGGCGAAGAACGCCAGGCGCGTGGCCGCGCGCGGCGACGACTGCGCCGACCCGAGCGCGGGCCACATCGCATCGAGCAGCGGCAGCGCCAGCGCCGTGCCGGCGCCGCGCAGGAACGTGCGCCGCGGGATCGCGTGCTTGAAGACCATCATGGTCAGCGGGCCCTCCTCATCTGAAACGGCACACTGGTGACGACGCCTGCGATGAGCGACGACCAGCGGAAGTCGCGCGGCGCGGCGTCGCGGACGATCCTGCGCACGGCCGGCATGTCGTACGGCTCGACGCCGCGTCCGAGCGCATAGGTGAGCAGTCGCTCGGTGGCCGTCGCCACGAACTGTTCCTTGCGGTCGAGCAGCACGCGCCTGAGCCCGGCGGGGCCGTCGATCTTCGTCCCGTCGGGGAGCACGCCCGACGCGTCGACGCCCGGCCGCCAGCGTCCGAGGCCGTCGAAGCTCTCGAGCGCGAAGCCGAGCGGATCCATGCGCGCGTGACAGCTCGCGCACACCGGATTGGCCTGATGCTGCGCCATCCGCTCCCGCATCGACAGACGGCTGACGTCCTTGTCCTCTTTGAGCGACGGCACGTCGGGCGGCGGCGGCGGGGGAGGCGAGCCGAGCAGGTTCTCCAGCACCCACTTGCCCCGCAGCGTCGGCGACGTGCGGTTCGGGTACGAGGTCACCGTGAGCACGCTCCCCTTGCCGAGCAGCCCTTTGCGCTCGTCGCTCGTCACCCTCACGCGGCGGAACTCGGCGCCGTGGACGCCCGGAATGCCGTAGTGCCGCGCGAGCCGCTCGTTCAGGAACGTGTAGTCGGCGCGGAGCAGATCCAGCAGGCTCCGGTCCTCGCGCAGCATGCTCTCGAAGAAAAGCTCCGTCTCTTTCGCGAGCGCGGCGCGGAGGTTCTCGTCGAAGTCCGGAAATGCCGACGGATCCGGCAGCACCGCCTGGACGTTGCGCAGGTACAGCCACTGGCCGACGAAGCTCGACACGAGCGTGGTCGCGCGCGGATCGGCCAGCATGCGCCGGACCTGCTGCTCCAGCACCGCCGGATCCTTCAGCCGCCCCCGCTCGGCCAACCCGAGGAGCGCCTCGTCCGGGATGCTGCTCCAGAGGAAGAACGACAGACGCGAGGCGAGCTCGACGTCGCTCACGCGATACGCCGACCCGGGCGCGACGCCCGGCGGCTCCACTTCGACCCGGAACAGGAAGTCTGGCGAGACCAGAATGCGCTGCAGCGCCAGCCGGACGCCGTCCTCGAAGCCGCCACGCTCCCGCGCCAGGCGGTACGGCCGCATCAGCGAAGGGATCTCGTCCTTGCGGATGGGCCGGCGGTACGCGCGTCGTGCGAGCGCGGTCACGATCTGCGTCGCGCACGTGTCCTCATCCCTCGACGATGCTCGGGATGACCCTGAGCTCGTCGAAGGGTCATCCGCGATCGCCCGCGGCCGGCAGACGAAGATCGTCCGGCGCGGCGCCGTATCGCCGGGACCAGTGGCGGCGTACGGTCCGGCAATCGACACGCTGCCGACGCCCTCGAAGAACGCCTGGTCGCCTGCGCGGTCGAGCACGCCTTCGAGCTTGACCGTGTTCTTCTGGAACGTTGCCGCCACGAGGTGCGTGCCCGCGGTGACCGGCACGCGCACCTCGAGGTCGTCATCGTTCCGGCGCGGCCCGCCGACGGTGAACGCGCGCACGCGGCGGCCGTCGAGCCGCACGTCGAGCCGGTGCTCGTCGGTCATGCCGACGATTGTGATCGCGTCCTTGCCGCGCTGCAGGCGCACCTTGAGGGCGTACTCGGCGTCGAGCGGAAAGTGGTGCCTGAGGGCGATCCCGCCGCGCGAGCCGACCGGGAGGTCGGGACTCTCGCGGTCGGTCTGTACGGTGGCGGGCGGAATCTGATAGTCAGTGGAGGTCGGCGCCAGCGAGCGATCGCCGATCGCCAGTCGGCTGATCGCTGCGGCGGCAGACAGGTACTTCTCCAGCAGCACCGGCGAGACGGTCAGCACGTCGCCGATGTTGTCGAAGCCGTAGCCCGAATCATCGGCCGGCAGGAGCGCCGCGGCGTCGATCTCGAGCCCGATCAGATCGCGGACCGCATTGGCGTACTGGAAGCGGCTGAGCCGGTACGCCGCGGGCCGACCCGGGTTCGGGTGGGCGGCGGCTGCTCGGTCGAGCGCGCTCTCGAGATAGGTGGCGAGCGCGTCGTAGGCGGCGGCATCCGGACGCGGCACGCGGGGCGGCGGCATCTCCCGCGTCCGCAGCTTGTGCAGCACGTTCTCCCAGACCGCCGCGTTGCCGGCCGGGTTGCCGACATCGGCCGCGTCGAGCTGAAGCCCGGCCGTGCGCAGCCGCGCGTTGTGGCACGTGACGCAGTACCGGTCGAGCACCGCGCGATGGGGCGGCGGCGCGGAGGAGGTCGCCTGAGCGGCCGCCGCCTGCACCGCGCGCACCTCGGACAGCGTTGCCGCACTGCCGCCGGCAACCAGCGCGGCCACACAGACCAGCAGTGCGCGGCGTCCCCGCATCGCGGGATTATCGCGCGATTCGGAACTTATGGATCCGCCGGCCCCGGTTCTCGGCGATGTACACGTTGCCGCGGCCATCCACCGCAATCCCGTGCGGCTGATCGAACTGGCCCGGGAACGTGCCCGACCGCCCGAAGCTCCCGACGATCGTCCCGCTCTCACGATCGATCATGTCGATCCGCGCGTTGTTCTGGTTGATCACGAACAGCAGCCGGCCGTCGGGTGAGAAGTCGATCGCCACGACCGACCCGCCGAACGCGCGGCCGTCGGATGACGGCGTGACCGGCGTCCACGGCACGTCGATGGTGCGCCTGAGGACGCCCATCTTGTCGTAGACCTGAATCTTCGATCCGTTGCGGTTGCAGACGTAGACGAGGCCATCGGGTCCGATCGTCATGCAGTGGACGGTCTCCATTCCCTCGGGCTGCCACTGCCGCAGGAAGCGGCCGCTCGCGTCGAGCACCGCGACGCGCCGATTGCCGCCGGCGCCCTCGCCGTCCGATACGTAGATGTCGCCGTTCTGCCGGTCGACGTAGATGCTCGACGGCATGAAGAAGATGGCCGCACTGGAGTTGAGCGGCTTGCCCTTGATAGTCCCGTCGGAGGAATCGACCGCGCCTTTCTTGCCGATCTGGAGCAGCAGGCGGCTTCCGTCGTGCGTGTACTTCTGCACCATGCCCGACGGGGCGCTGGCAATCCAGATGCTCCCGTCCTTGTCGACGTGGCAGGAGTGGAGCCGCGGATCCAGCAGCTTCGGATCGCCCCAGGAGTTGACGACGTTGCCGTCCGCGTCGAATTCGATGATCGACGGCGCGAGACGGCCCGTATTGAGCTCGCCCTCGAGCACGTCCTGGCGATTGAGGATGAAGACGTGCCCCTGCGCGTCGACGCAGGTGCCGCCGAGCCCGCCGAGCACCCACTGGTTGGGGAGCGGCTTCGGCCAGTTCACGTCGGCCTCGTAGCGCGGCGGCGTCCGCGTCTGCGTGCTGGTGGACGCTGCCGGCGAGACGCCGTCTTTCAGAAAGCCGACGAGCGGCGGGTACGTCTGCTCCGGCGCCTCGAGATGCGGCACGTGCCCGAGCCCGGGAACGAGGTGCAGCCGCGCGTTCGGAATCGTCTTCGCTACGAACTGCATCCGCTCGCGGAACACGGCCACCGATCCCGGCAGCGTGTCCTCGGCGCCGCCGAACAGCAGCGTGGGCGCCTTGATGTGCTCCCAGTCGTG
>JACPCS010000158.1 GCA_016184455.1 Acidobacteriota bacterium | reverse complement strand
CGGGCGTTCGTCTTCTATCCGAAGCCGCAGTTCGCGGCCGACACGCCGAAGGTCCAGGTGACGCGCGACGGCGCCATCTGGTTCTCGCCGCGCGGCAGCCGGAACCAGCCGGCGATCAGCGTGCTGTATCCCGACATGGACAAGATCGCCACGCTGGGCGCGTTCTATCAGTACGGGCCGCCTGGAAACCCGTGGCCGTCGCCGCCGGTCAGCCAGACCGCGCGCCGGTAGCGCGATGATGTATCGGGGTTATTGGACGGGCGCCGCGGCTGCGGCGCTCGTCGTGTCGATGTCCGTGGTGTCCGGCTCGAGCCGGACCATGGAGGTCCGCCTGAAAGCGGACGCCACGTACGCGCTGAGCGCGCAGTCCACACGATCCGTCAAAGCCGGCGTCTACACGGTCGATCAGGCGCGGCGCGGGCGGGATCACTACCGGGGGCGCTGCATCCTGTGCCATCTCGACAACGGCCAGGGGCGCGGCGCGGAACCCGAGATCGTCGGTCAGTCGCTCGAGCGTGAGGGCGACGCCGAGGCGCCGCCGGTGGCGGGCGAGCCGTTCCTCACCAAGTGGAACGGCAAGACGGCTGGGGCGGTCTACGACCTGATGCGCAAGACGATGCCGGTCGGAAGCGCCGGCAGCCTCAGCGCGCAGGAATATGCCGACGTGCTCGCGTACCTGTTCGAGCTCAGCAAGCTCCCCGCCGGACAGCAGGAGCTGCCGTCGGCGGCGGACCAGCTGAATCTCATCACGATCGAACGGTGATGCGCCTCCGTCTTGCTCTGCTGGCTGCCGCCGTTGCGGCTGCGCTCGGCGCCGTGACGGCCGCACAGACGCGTCCGACCTACAACCCGCCCCGGACCAAGGACGGGCATCCCGACCTGCAGGGGATCTGGCAGGTGCTGAACACCGCGTCGTGGGACCTCGAGGACCACGGCGCCAGGCTGGGCGTCCCCGCGGGGCGCGGCGTCGTCGAGGGCGGCGCGATTCCGTACCAGCCGGCGGCGTTGGCGAGGCGCGACGAGAACACCCGCAACCGCGCGACGCTCGATCCGGAGACGCGGTGCGGGCTGCCGGGCGTGCCGCGCATCACCTACATGCCGTACCCGTTCCGCATCGTGCAGCAGGCCGACACGATCAACTTGCTCTACGAGTACGTCGGCGCGGTGCGCTTCGTGTACATGAACGGCAATCCGCATCCGCGCGGTCCGATCGAGTGGTTCATGGGCGATTCGCGCGGGCGCTGGGAAGGGAACACGCTCGTCGTCGACGTCGTGCACTTCACGGATCAGACGTGGCTCGACCGGGCGGGCAACTTCCACAGCGAGGCGCTGCACGTGGTGGAGCGCTACACGCGGACCGGTCCCGACCACCTGCTGTACGAAGCCACAATCGAGGATCCGAAGGTGTTCACGCGCCCCTGGACGATCAGCATGCCGCTGTACCGCCGCCAGGAACGCGACGCGGAGCTGCTGGAGTACGAGTGCATGTCGTATCTCCTCGAGGAAACGTGGGATCGGCCCGAGGCGTTTCCGTTCAAGTGACGGCTGGAGGTTCGCGTGGCTAGAGTGCTATTCGCGTGGCTGACGGCGGCTGCGGCCGCGATCGGGCTGATGGCCGCGACGCTCGAGCCGGCCCTGGCGCAGGCGCGGTGGGACCCGAAGACGCCAAAGCTGCCGATGGCGCGCACGTGGGCCGCGTACAAGGCGAAGCTGCCGCCGTATACGCCCCCGCGCACTCCGGACGGCGTGCCCGATCTGCAGGGGACCTGGGGCGGCCCGGGCGGCGCCGGCGGTGACGACATCGAGGAGCACGAGTACGTCGATGTGACGACCCCGCCGCAGGAGAGCTTCGTGTCGGATCCGCCCGACGGCAAGATCCCCTATACCCCGTGGGGGCTCGCCCGGCGCAATGAGATTCGCGCCGGTCTGTCGCGCGGATGGCCGGGCGAGACGGGGGAGCGGCTGTATGCCGATCCCAACACCTACTGCATGATCAGCATCGGACCGCGCGGCGGCCTCGGCGACATCATCCAGCAGCCGGGGGTCGTGATGATCGTGGCGGCGCGGTTCCACCGGGTGATTCCCACCGACGGCCGGCCGCACCTCGGCGATCGCGCCAAGTTCTGGCGTGGCGTGTCGCGCGGGCGGTGGGACGGCAACACGCTCGTGATCGACGTCAGGGGCCTCAACGGCAAGCACTGGTTCGACAGCGCGGGGAACTTCTATACCGAGAACACGCGCATGATCGAGCGGCTGACGATGGTCGATCGCAACACGATCGATTACGAGCTGACGATCGAGGATCCAACCGTGTACGCGCGCCCGTGGAAGATGAACTATCCCGTGCGGCGCGCGGGCACCGGCGGCACCAACAACGCCACCGGCACGTACGCGTGGCGGTCGGACGTGGCCGTCGATCCGGATCCCTATGCCAGCGAGGTCTGGGAGAACAACTGCACCGAGGGGATCGACAACAACGTCCGCAGCATGTATTCGCTCGGCTTCAAATGGTTCAGGGGAGTCACCCCTCCCCGGTAGAGCGCACGCCTTAGCGTGCGCGGGAGGACCGCATGAGATTCGCAGCTGCCGCACTCGCACTGATCATGGCACTTGCCGCGTCGGCCTCGTCGCAGGAGAACGAGCCGATCGCGAAGGACTCGATGAGTCCCCGACAGGCCTTCTTCATGTCGGCCGCGGACCTCGCGGCAGTGGCCAGCAAGCTTCCGAACCGCCCGAGCGCCAACACGACACTCCTCGAGCGGTACGAACCCTCGGCCATTACCGGCACCGG
>JACPCS010000043.1 GCA_016184455.1 Acidobacteriota bacterium | reverse complement strand
GGGGACCGCAGGACCCGTCGTCGGCGCCGTGCCCGGCAGCGGCGTCGTGGCGGGCGGCGGCGTCCCGGCAGGCGGAGGCACCGGCGCGCCGGCAGGCGGCGGCGGCATCACCGGCGTCAGGTTCAGGATGCTCTGGCTGCCGGCGCCCGCGAGCGCGCCCTGATACAGCTTCCAGATCTGCTCGACCTGATCCGGATACGCATCGCTCAGAATAGGCCCGAGCGCGTAGTCGGCACCGACCACCGTCGGATCCAGCAGAAAGACGTACAGCACGGTGTTGTTCGGGCCGGGCTCGGTCGCCTTGAACATGCGCCAGCCCGCCGCCTGCGCACGCACTTGCGGACTCGTCGATTTGGCGAACGCCGCCTGCAGGTACCCAATCACCAGCTCGAAGTCGACCGTACGCTCGGGGCGCACGGCATTGAGGATCATGCCGGTCGGGGCGGTGAACGCACGCGCCGTCGGCGCCACCACCGGAGCAGGCGGCGTGGTGCCGGTCGGAGCGGGCGCACCGGGCGCCGCGGGCGCCTGCGGTGCGCCGCCGGCGGGCGGCTGTTGCGGTGTCGCGGGCGGAGCGGGCGCAGGCGCCGACGGCGCGACCTGCGCGGCCGCCTCGGCGGCCACGAGCAGCACAGCGGCAAACACGAGGCGTGCGATTCGCATGAACCAACTGTACACAAAAAGGGCCACGAACAGCGGCGCTGCTCGTGGCTGATCGTGTCCGGCGCGATGGCGCGCCGCTACTGCTTCGACAGATCGACGACGATGCTTCCGGCGCTGGCGCCCAGATTCGCGTTGAACGCGCCGCGATAGAGCTCGTAGAGATTCCGCTGTTCCATCGGATCCGGGTTGCCCTCGTACAGGATCGCCATGATCGTGTAGTCGGCGCCCTTCACCACGGGGTGAATGACGTGCGTGTAGACGACGCTGCCGTCCTTGAGCGGCATCGCCCCCTTGACGACCCTCCACCCTGCGGCCTGCTGCTTGCGTTCCGGTTTGTCCGACTTCATCAGCGCGTCGCGAACCCTCGTCATGATCTGCTCGAAGTCGGCGGTCTTGTCCGGCTTGATGGAGACTGACCACAGGGCGGTGTCGCCATCAAACGTCAGCGCCTGCGCCGCCTGCGCGTACACGGCACGATGGCCCTGCGAAAACGCCGGCAGCAACATCAGCGCGCCAGCTACGAGTAACCCGGACAGTCGTCGCATCTTCAAGCCTCCTGAAAAGGCGGAAAGGCGGATACTCTACCGCAAAGTTCACCGGATGAAAACGGTCATCACCTCATGAGCAATAAGCATTCCGGCCCTCGTCAGGCGCAGCGTGCCTCCGTCGTGCAGGAGAACCCCTTGATCCACGAAGGGTTGGAGCTCACCACCGTGACGGGCCCACACATCCGCACCGTAGCGCGTTTTCACGGCCTCCGTATCGATGCCGTCACTGAGTCGCAGGCCCGTGAACAGGGCATCTTCGAGCCGTTCCTCGGACGACAGCACCCGCCGGTCGACGGCCGTCGATCGTCCTCCGGCCACGGCCGAGATGTACTCCTCGGTTGACGCCACGTTGTGCCAGCGCACGCCCGCCCGCGTCGAGTGCGCGCCGCAGCCAAGACCGGCCCATTCCCCGTCGGTCCAGTACTTCATGTTGTGGCGCGAGCGGCGGCCGGGGCGCGCCACGTTGGAGATCTCGTACTGCACGTAGCCGGCGCTGTCCATCCTGTCGAGGCCCGACAGATACATGTCGGCGGCGGCGTCATCGGGCGCCACCGACCATCGGCCGCGGGCCATGGCGTCTCGGAGCGGCGCGTTCGGGTAAATTTCGAGCAGATAGAGGGAGGCGTGCTCCGGTGCGAGCGCAATCAGCGCGTCGACCGACTGGCGCCAGTCGGCGACCGACTGCTGCGGGAGCCACATCATCAAGTCGAGCGAGATATTGTCGAAGCCGGCGGCGCGCGCCGCCCCGACGGCCTCGACGGCACGGGACGCCGAGTGGAGGCGGCTCAGGCGCGTCAACTCCTCGTCGCGGAACGACTGGACGCCGAGACTGAGCCGGTTGACGCCCGCCGCGCGGAAGCCCGCCAGCCGCTCGCGCGTGACCGTCTCCGGGTTCGCCTCCAGCGTGATTTCGGCGTCGGCGGCGAGCGCCCACCCGCGCGCGCAGGCGTCGATCAGGGCGCCGATCTCGGCCGGCTCGAGCAGCGAGGGCGTACCGCCGCCGAAATAGACGGTGTCGGCAGGGGCGCCATCGGCCGCACGGGCAATCTCCGCCAGCAGCGCGGCGACGTAGCGCTCCTTGACCGCGGCGTCGAACAGGCCACGATTGAAGTTGCAGTAGTTGCAGATGGCGGCGCAGAACGGGATGTGGAGGTAGAGCCCGAGCACGCCCCTCAGTGTAAGGCCCCGCCAGGTCTGCGGCGCCTGGCTCGCGGGCGCCGCGAGACCCGGCCTACGTACCTAGGACCCGGCGCGGCCGCCGGGCCACTTGAGGTCGACCCGGGACGCTTTCTCGGGAGATTTCAGCTGCGCGCGGAGCTGCCCGCTCGTACGCGCCGGCATGCCGCGCCCCTTGTTCTTCGGCGACGCCGGCGACCGTTCCTGCCATCGCGCGATGTCGTCCGGCGTCGGATGCGGGCCGACCTCCCGGATGTCGACCGTGTCGAGATGGATCCAGTCGCACATCTCGAACAGCCGCGAGCGGATGCGGCCGCCCAGCTTGAACATGATCGAGTTCGGGTGCGTGTCGTCGGTCAGGTCCTGCAGATTGGTCGTGATCACGGTCACCCTGCGCTCGCTGTAGCGCGTGTTGATGACGAGCCCCAGCGTTTCCTCGACCCATTCCGACTTCTTTTCCGAGCCGATGTCGTCGAGCACCAGCAATTCGGCCTCGAAGACGGGCCGCAGCACCTCGAGCTCGGTGGCCTCGGACTGAGTCGTATACGTATCGCGCACCAGCTTGAGGAGGTCGCGCGTTTCGTAGAAGAGCCCGCGCGCCCCTTTCAACCGGATCACGTCCTTCAACAGCGCGACGGCAAGGTGCGTCTTGCCCACGCCGTGGTCTCCGTGGAGGAGGAGGCCGCGATCGACGACCGGAAACTGTTCGATGAAGCGCGTGATCTTCTGGTGCGCCTGGCGATGCGAGCTGATGCCCGTGTCGAAATTCGACAGATCGCACTGCTGATAGCGGCGGGGGATGCGCGCCGACGCCAGATACTGCTGGATCGTGCGCTCGCGCCAGCAGTCGCAGCGTGACACCCGCGCGACACCGTCGACCTCAATCGTCTTCCATCCGGTGTCGTCGCAGATTGCGCAAGCCACGCGCCGATACTAACGTACTTGCCACTTACTTTTGACTTTTGACTTTTGAGTTGTGACTTTCGGCATCAGGTGGGTTGGGCGTGTGCCTTACGAGATCGGTCGGCGAGGATTTCACGAGCGCGGTGCTCAGACGCTGCTCCCAGTCGTCGATGCCGCGTGCGAGCTCACGCTTGACGTAGTCCATGAACTCGTTGACCTCGCGCTGCATCTGCTCCATCTTGCGGCGCATGTTCAGGATGATCTCGACGCCCGCGAGGTTCACGCCGAGATCGCGCGTGAGCGTCAGAATCGTCTCGAGCTGCTCGAGGTCCTCTTCCGAGTACAGGCGCGTGTTGCCCTCGGTGCGCGACGGTTTGAGCAGCCCCTCGCGCTCGTACAGGCGCAGCGTCTGCGGATGAATGTTGTACTTCTGCGACACCGCGCTGATCATGTAGTACGCTTTGCCCCGCTCAGCACGTTTCGCCACCGGTTGATTACCTCCGTCCCTCTGTATCCGGCGCCCCGCCGCGCTCGCGCGGCGCCGACGTCGCGGCGTTCTGGCCCGCGCCGACCGGCTCGCGGACGTTCTCGCCGTTGATACGCCCGAACTCGCGCAGCAGCTCCTTCGATCGCTCGTCGAGCACCTTCGGCAGCATCAGCCGCGCCTCGATGATGAGATCCCCGCGGCGGCCGTCGCGCGTGGAGGCGGCGCCGCGCTCACGCAGCCGGAACCGCTGGCCCGACTGCGTCCCGGGCGGCACGCGCAGCCGCGCAGCCCCCCCGTCGGGCGTCGGCACCTCGACGCGCGCGCCGAGGGCCGCCTCGTGAATCGCGATCGGGAGCACCAGGTGCATGTCGTCGCCCTCGCGCCGGAACAGCGGATGCGGCGCCACGCGGGCGGTGATGTACAGGTCGCCCGGCGGGCCGCCGTTCACGCCGGCGTTCCCTTTCCCCGGTACACGGATGCGCTCGCCGTCGTTCGTGCCGGGCGGAATCTGCACCGGAATCGTCTCGCTCCGCGTCAGCTGCCCGATGCCGCCGCACGGCTCACAGGGACGCGGCCGCTGCTGCCCGGTGCCCCCGCACGTCGAACAGCTCCGCGTGAACACCATGTGCCCGCGCACGGAGCGCACGGCGCCCGCGCCCTGACACGCCAGGCAGGGACCGGCGTTCACGCGCGTCCGGCCGCTGCCCGCGCAATTGCGGCACGTCTCGCGCCGCGTCACCGTGACAGCGCGCGTCGCGCCCGAGAAGGCCTCCTCGAACGCGAGCCGCACCTCCTGGTGCAGGTCGGCGCCGCGCGAGGGCGGCTGACGCCGCGCGCCGCGGTCGGTCAGGACCTCGGCAAACAGGTCGCCGAAGGTGGCCGAATAATCCGTGCCGCGGACGGAGAAGTCGAATCCCTCGAACCCGCTCGTCGGGGGCGAATCAGGCTGTTCGGCGGCAAGGCCCGCGTCATAGCGCGACCGGCGCTCGGGATCGATCAGCGTCTCGTACGCCTCGAGAATCTGGCGGAAGCGCACTGCGGCCATGCGGTCGCCCGGGTTGATGTCCGGGTGAAAGCGCCGCGCGAGCCGCCGGTAGGCGCGCTTGATGTCCGCCTCCGACGCGCCGTGTGCGATCCCAAGGACGACGTACAAGTCCATAACGTGACGTCAACTCCCAAACGCCAACTCCCAACGCCCAAGGGACATGTGGGAGTTGGAGTCTTGGGAGTTGGGAGTTGTCATTTCTTCTCCTCGTCCACCACTTCGGCGTCGATGACGTCGCCCTGGGCGCCGCCGGTCGACTCACTGCCGCCCGCCGTCGCGCCCGCGGCGCCGCCGCCGGCCCCGGCGCCCGCGCCCCCGGTCCCCGCCTGCCTGTAGAGGGCCTCGGCGGCGCGGTGCTGCGCCTGGTTCAGCTGCTCCATCGCGCGGCTCATCGCCGCCGTGTTGTTGCCCGAGATCGCGCTCTTGAGCGCCTCGATGGCCGATTCAACGGCCGACTTGTCGCTCGCCGCCAGCTTGGCACCCATGTCCTGCAGCATCTTCTCGGCCGCGTACACCGCCTGATCGGCGCGGTTGCGCGTCTCGATCTCCTCGCGCCGCCGCTTGTCTTCCTCGGTATGCGCCTCGGCATCCTTCATCATCCGCTCGACCTCGTCCTTGGTCAGGCCGCTCGACGCGGTGATGGTGATCTTCTGCTCCTTGCCCGTCCCCATGTCCTTTGCCGACACGTTGACGATGCCGTTGGCGTCGATGTCGAACGTCACCTCGACCTGCGGCACGCCGCGCGGCGCCGGCGGAATGCCGACGAGCTGGAAGCGGCCGAGGGTGCGGTTGTCGCGCGCGAGCGGACGTTCCCCCTGCAGCACGTGCACCTCGACGCTCGTCTGGTTGTCGGCGGCCGTCGAGAAGATCTCGCTCTTCCGCGTCGGAATCGTCGTGTTGCGCGGAATGAGCGTCGTCATCACGCCGCCGAGCGTCTCAATGCCGAGCGACAGCGGCGTCACGTCGAGCAGGAGCAGGTCCTTGACCTCGCCCGCGAGCACGCCAGCCTGAATGGCGGCGCCGACCGCAACCACCTCGTCCGGGTTGACGCCCTTGTGCGGCTCCTTGCCGAACATCTCGCGGACGATCTGCTGGACGCGCGGGATGCGCGTCGACCCGCCGACGAGGACGACCTCGTCGATCTTCTTGGGATCGAGCCCCGCGTCGGTGAGCGCCTGCCGCGTGGGCCCGACCGTCTTCTGCAGCAGATCCTCGACGAGCTGCTCGAACCTGGCGCGGGTCAGCTTCATCTGCAGGTGCTTCGGCCCGCTCTGGTCGGCGGTGATGAACGGCAGGTTGATGTCGGTCTCCATCACCGTGGAGAGCTCCATCTTCGCCTTCTCCGCCGCCTCCTTCAGGCGCTGCAGCGCCATGCGGTCCTTGCTCAGATCGATCCCGTCGCTCTTCTTGAACTCCCCGACAATCCAGTCGATGATGCGCTGGTCGAGGTTGTCGCCTCCAAGGTGCGTGTCGCCGTTGGTCGCCTTGACCTCGACCACGCCCTCGCCGACCTCCAGGATCGAGATGTCGAACGTGCCGCCGCCGAAGTCGTAGACGGCAATCGTCTCGTCCTTCTTCTTGTCGAGGCCGTAGGCGAGCGCCGCGGCCGTCGGCTCGTTGACGATGCGCATCACTTCGAGGCCGGCGATCTGGCCCGCCTCCTTCGTGGCCTGCCGCTGCGCGTCGTTGAAGTACGCCGGCACGGTGATGACCGCTTTCGATACCGGCTGGCCGAGAGACTCCTCGGCCGCCTGCTTGAGCTTCTGCAGCACCATCGCGGAAATCTGCGGCGGCGCGTATTCCTGGTCGCCGATCTTCACGCGCACGTCACCGTTGGGCGCCGACACGACGCGATACGGCACCATCTTCATTTCCTCGGTGACCTCGTCGTGGCGGCGGCCCATGAACCGCTTGATCGAGAAGATGGTGTTCTCGGGATTGGTCACCGCCTGCCGCTTGGCGATCTGGCCGACGAGGCGCTCGCCCGTCTTGGTGAAGGCCACCACCGACGGCGTCAGCCGGCTCCCCTCGGGGTTGGTGATGACCGTCGGCTCCCCGCCTTCCATGACCGCCACGACGGAGTTGGTGGTGCCGAGATCGATGCCGATGATTTTGCTCATGTCGTCGCGTCCCTTTCGTGCGCGTGATTTAGCTGATTGTTATTATCAAACTTGAGTGGATCACAGTCAATTTCTGCAACCCGCGCCGCTGAGCTGTTTGACGTAAGGCTCGGCCGTACTTACAGTTGCCGCTGCTATACTGAGCCCCGGAAGGCTAAAGCCCTCCAAAATGACCGACTCACCTGCCCCGCGGCCTCGTGCTCACATCCTCGTCCGGGTCGCCCGTCAGGCCGGCTTGGCCGCGCTGTTCGTCATGGCGGCGCTCCTCGGCACGCTCAGCGGCGTGCTGTTCGCCTACATGGACGATCTGCCGCAGATCAGCGCGCTCGACAGCTATCAGCCGAGCACGATCACGCGGCTCTTCTCGCGCGACGGCCAGGTGATCGCGGAGTTCGCCGTGGAGCGCCGCGTCGTCATCGACTACGACGACATCGCGCCGGTGCTGCGGCAGGCGATTCTGGCGAGCGAGGATGCCGACTTCGAGCAGCACGTCGGCCTGAGCGTCTCGCGCATCGTCATCACCGCGCTCCGCGACGTCGTGTACGGCCAGCGGTACGGCGCCAGCACCATCACCCAGCAGGTCGCGCGCATGCTCTTTCTCTCCGACTACATGCGCGGCGGCGTCTTCGAACGGTCGTTCGAGCGGAAGATCAAGGAAGCGATCGTCGCGGTCCAGCTCGAGAAGCGGTATACGAAGCGCGAAATCTTCACCTTCTACGCCAACCACGTGACGATGGGCCATGGCGCCTACGGCGTGGAGGCGGGCGCGCGGCTCTACTTCAACACGTCGGCGAAGGACGTGACGCTGGAAGAGGCGGCCACGCTGGCGGCGATCGTCCAGACCCCGGCGAGGCTGAGCCCATTCGTCAATCCCGAGCAGGCGCGCGCGCGGCGCGACAACTACGTGCTGGCGCGGATGGCGGACGAAGGGTTCATCACGCGCGAGGAGGCGGCCGCGGCGGCGGCGCGGCCGCTCGTCGTCCGCGGGCAGCCGACGCCCGACCAGTCGATCGCGCCGTATTTCGCCGAGGACATCCGCAAGATGCTCGAGCAGAAGTACACGGCCGACGCGCTCTACCATGCCGGCCTGCGCGTGAATACGACGCTCGACGTGGATCTGCAGCGCGCGGCGAACCGCGCGGTCGACCGCGGCCTCCGGCGCGTCGACAAGCGCCGCAGCGGCTATCGCCGGCCGGCGCGCAACGTGCTCGCCGAGGGACAGACCCTCGATCGCTTCACGGTGGCCCGGTGGTCGCAGCCGATCACCGAGGGGGACATCGTCCCGGCCGTCGTCACGACGGTGCCGGCGCGCGGTGCGGCGGGGAATGCACGCGTCCGCCTCGGCGCGCACACGATCGACCTGCCCGCGGGGGCCTACGGGTGGACGCGGCGCTCGTCGGCGGCGGACCTCTTCAAGGTCGGCGATCTCATCGAGGTCGAGGTGCGGCAGGTGCGCGGGAGCGCGCCCACGGCGCTCGCGCTCGAACAGGCGCCCGAGCTCGAAGGGGCGCTCGTCGCGATCGACAACCACACCGGCGAGATTCGCGCGATGGTGGGCGGCTTCAGCTTCGAGCGCAGCAAGTTCAACCGCGCGACGCAGGCGCACCGCCAGCTCGGCTCGATCTTCAAGCCGTTCGTCTACACCACGGCGATCGACCGCGGCTTCACGCCGCTCTCGGTCTTCGTCGACGAGCCGATTGCGCTCGAAGCCGGGCCGAACCAGCCGCTCTACTCGCCGATGAACTACGACCGCAAGTTCGAGGGTCCGGTGACGCTGCGGCGCGCGCTCGAGCAGTCGCGGAACATCCCGGCCGTGAAGGCGCTCGTCGAGGTCGGACCGCAGCAGGTGGTGGGCTACGCGGCACGGTTCGGCCTGCCCGGCACGATTCCGCCGGTGCTCTCGCTGGCGCTGGGCTCGGTCGAAGCGACGCTCGTCGACGTCACGACCGCGTATTCCGTCTTTCCAAACCAGGGCGTGCGCATGACACCGTATGCGGTGACGTCCATTGCCGACCGCGAAGGCAACGTGCTCGAGGAAAACCGCCCCGTCGCACGCGAGGCGATCCGCGCGGACACGGCGTTCGTCATGACGCACCTGCTGCGCGGCGTCGTGCAGCGCGGCACGGGTGCCGCGGCCGCGGCGCTGAACTGGCCGCTCGCCGGCAAGACCGGGACGGTCGACGACTACACCGACACGTGGTTCATCGGCTTCGATCCGGATCTGACGGTCGGCGTCTGGGTGGGCTACGACGAGAAGAAGCCGATTGGCGGAACGAGCAACGGCGAGACCGGCGCCACGGCGTCGCTGCCGATCTGGATCGATTTCATGCGCGCCTACATCGACTCGCGCGACGACCGCGACATGCCGCCCGAGTTCGAGCCCCCGGGCAACATCGCTTTCGTGACGCTCGACTCGGGCATCACCGAGGCGTTCATCAACGGCACCCAGCCGCGGGGTGTCGCCGCGATTCCGGCGTCGGAATAATGGGGTCGGAGGTCATTTAAAGAGGACACCGCCGATGCGGCGGTTCGGCGGTGTCCTCTTTAAATGACCTCCGACCCCATTTACCGCCGCCCGTGCACCAGGCGCCGAAGCCCCATGAACCCAAGCGTTAGCACCGCGGCGCTGACGATGATCGCGAGCACCGCCATCGGGTAGAAGAAGACGGCGAAGATCAGCGGGATGAACAGCACGCTGTCGAGCGCCAGGATCCACCACGCCCCGTCCTTGCTGATGTGCTCGTCCCAGTAGTGAAACAGACCGTGGAGCATTTCCCGAAGACTGAGGACGCTCTCTCCCGACATCGTGGTCTGCCTCCTCCTCCATTAGATCACGGAAACCGCGGCGGCGGCACCCGCCGGCGGGTGGCCTGCTCGAACGCGTAGGCGAGCGCGATCAGGCGCGGCTCGCTGCAGGCCGTCCCGGTGAAGGTCACGCCGTAGGGCGCCGGCCGCGCGTCGAAGCCGGCCGGAAACGGCGGCACCGGCTCGTTCGGCACCAGCGCAAACGGCACGATCACGCTCGGATAGCCCGGCCGCGCCGCCAGCGCCGCGCCGGTCGAGCCGGGAAAGATCAGCGCGTCGAGCCTGTGCGTCCGCAGCGCCTCGTCGATGCCGTGCGCGCCGCCCAGGAGCACGTCGCGCCGCCGATCCTCCTCGTAGCGCCGCCGGTCACGATCGAGATCCATCTCGTCGGAGATGTCGAGGTTCTGCTGGCCGTACTTCAGCGTGCCGGCGCCGTGGTGATCGAGATTCCAGCGCCGCAACTCGCTCAGCGTCTTCACCGGCGCCGCCGGGCCGAGCGTGGCGAGCCACGCGTTGAAGTCGCGCTTCATGCCGTACTTGAACGCGATCGAGCAGTTCCGATCGCGCCCGCGCCCGCTCACGACGCCCGAGCAGATGTTCCAGGTCAGGAAGTTCTTCTCGCGATCGGGATCGATCACGCTCGGGATGTCGGCCGGATCGACGATGACCGCGCCCTCCCCCTGCAGGACGGCGATGGCCTCCTCCATGGCCGCGTGCTGGCCGGCCGTGATCCCACCGCGTCCCTCGACGATGCTCGGGACGCCCCGAGCGGAAGTCGAGGGGCGCGGCTCGGGCCCGCCTGGCGCGGTCGTCCGCTCGTAGAAAAACGCCCGCGGCACGCCGATTCGTGTCCCCTTGAGGGCACTCCGGTCCAGAAAGCGCGTGTAGTCGCGATCGGGGGGCGGCGTGCAGGCCCGCGTCGCGGGATCGTGCGGGTCGGGCGCGGCGCCTTCCATCGCGCCGAGCATGACCGCGGCATCGGCGACCGACCGCGCCATCGGCCCGGCGGTGTCCTGATCGGCGGAGATGGGAATGATCCCGTAGCGGCTGATGCGTCCGACCGTCGGCTTGATCCCCACGAGCATCGTCTGGTTCGATGGACTCAGGATCGAGCCGGATGTCTCGCTGCCGACGTTGGCCGCCCAGAAGCTCACCGCCGTGCCGATGCCCGAGCTGGAGCCGCCGGTCGGCAGCGCCGGCCGCCCGTCGCGCGTGGCCACGCGCGGGTCGCGGCTGGGATCGTACGGGTTGAACCCGTACCCGGTGAGGCTGTTGTAGTTGGCCGGCATGCCGACGGTGACCCAGTTGGCCAGCTCGGTCATCTGCGTCTTGGCGATGATGACGGCGCCCGCCTCGCGAAGCTGGCGCGTCACCGTGGCCTCGTACGGCGGGATGAGCCCCGCGAACGCCAGCGCTCCGCCGGTGGTCGGCATGTCCGTGGTGTGGATGTTGTCCTTGAGCGCGATCGGAATGCCGTGCAGCGGCCCGCGCACGCGCCCGGCTGCGCGCTCGCGGTCGCGATCGGCCGCGTCCTCCAGCGCCCGGCGGTTGACGCTGATGACGGCGTTCAGCTCGTCCAGCGGCGGCAACAGGTGCCTGAGGCCTGAGGCCTGCCCTTCGACTTCGCTCAGGGCACCCCGAGCGCCAGTCGAGGGGTGAGGCCTGGGGCCTGCTAGTACGCCATCGCATAGCAATCGCGGCGCGGGTCCGCGCCGGCGATGCGGTTGCCGTTCGAGGGGTCGATGATGACAGCCGTGGCGCAGCCCGACATGCCGTACTCCGGGATGCGCTCGCCGTCGTGGCCGCGCCGCTTCAGCTCCTGGAACACGGCGTCGGGCACCGCCGCTTCGACGTTCAGCTTGTTGAACCCCGCGTCGTGCGGCCAGAACGAGCCGTAGAAGTGCAGCGTCTGCACGCGCGGCCACTCGAACGCCTCGTGCAGGTTGGGGTACCACTCGGGCCAGAACTCGACGACGTTGAGCAGCGCCTGCAGAATGGTCTGGTCCTGGTTGTCGCCGCCCGGCGTCCCGAGCGCCATGAACGGCTGGCCGTTGCGCAGCACGATGCTCGGCGTCAGCGTGTAGCGCGGACGCGAGCGCGGCCGGAGCTGCGCGGCGCGATTCGGATCGAGCCAGAACTGCTCGCCGCGCACGCTCATCCCGATCCCCGTCTCGCCCAGAATCACGGCGCCGCCGATCCAGCCGCCGCTCGGCGTGCTGTCGAAGACGTTGCCGTCCTTGTCGACGATCGCGATGTGCGTGGTGTCCTTGTACGTGCCGCGGATCGGCTCGACGTTCGGGCCCTTGGCGCCGGGCTGCACGGCGTCGGCCAGGTTCGCCACCCAGAAGCGCCACGCCTTCACGCGCGAGTCGTACGGCAGCGGATTGCCGGCGATGAACGCGCGCGATGCGTGCTGCGGATCGATCCGCGTCGCGCGCTCCCGCGCGTAGACCTTCGACAGCAGCCCCTCGCCCGGGACCTCGACGAACGCCGGATCGGCGTAGTAGCTGTCGCGATCCGCGTAGGCGAGCTTCAGCGCCTCGACGACCGTGTGCAGGTAGTCGGCGCTGTTGTGCTTCATGGCGCGCAGGTCGAACTGCTCCAGGATGTTGAGCGCCTGCAGGAGCACCGGTCCCTGGCTGCCGAACGAGTGCTTGTACACCTCGTAGCCGCGATAGGTCGTCTTGGCCGGTTCTTCGACTTTCGCGAAGAACTCCGCGAAGTCGGCGAGCTCGTAGGGCGCGTGATGCTGTTGCAGGAACGCGACCATCTCGGCCGCAAGGTCGCCCTTGTAGAAGCGGTCGCGGGCGGCCGCGATCCCCGCGGCCCTGCCCTTCGCGCGCGCGGCGCGCTCGGCTTCCACCATGCGCCGCAGCGTGCGCGCGAGCGTCGGCAGCGTGATCGTGTCGCCCGCCACCGGCGCCGAGCCGTCGGGCTTGAGCCAGTACTTCTGGTTCTGCGGCCAGCTCTTGAAAAACTCGAGATTGCCCTTGATGGCCTGCGCCGTCAGCGGCCGCAGCGCGAATCCGTTGGCCGAGTAATCGATCGCCCGCTCCGACACCTGCTCGAAGCTCATCGTCCCCCACCGCTCGAGCACGGTGAGCGCGGCGTGGAGCGCGCCTGGAATCACGCTCGGATTGAGCCCGGCGCCGTCGAGCGTCTTCTTCTGCGCGACGTACGACTCGAGCGTCGCGCCTTTCGGCGCCCAGCCCTGGCCGACGATGGAGATGACCTTCTTCGTGTCGCGCGGATAGACGAGCACGAGCGCCTCGCCGCCAAGGCTGTAGAGGTCCTGCTCGACGACCCCGCCTACGAGGAGCGCGGCGACACCGGCATCGAAGGCGTTGCCCCCTTTCTGGAGAATCTCGATCGCGGCGGCCGTGGTCAGTGGGTGGCCGGCCGACGCCCCGGCGTTGCGGCCGATCACGGGCGGACGGTCGGCGGCGTGGCCTGTGGCAACGAACGCAGCCATGAGGGCGAGTGCGGTGGCGGCTCTCATGTCTCTACCTCGCGCTGGCGGACGTGGTGGTCGTGCCCGTGAGCAGTTCCCAGTGGTCGAGCGCGCGGGTCAGGGCCGTGTCGGCGTCCTCGGCGAGCATGTACCGATCGCGGACGAGCGCGTCGATCGTCTGGCGGACCTTCGCGAGGTAGTCGCCGCGGCTCGGATACCGCTCCTCGATCGACGGCCGCGGATCCTTCCGCGCCTGCCGCTCGGCCTGCGTCCGCGCGAACGGAACATACGAGCCCGTGTTCCCCACGAGCCGGCTCGTGCCGCCGATCTCGGGGTTCCGGAAGTTCCAGCCTGTGTAGGTCGCAAGCGGGACGGCCACTTCGGGCAGCCGAATCCCGGCCACCTCGTTGCCGTCGGCATCGACCTGCGAGACGAGGAGCGGCTGGACCGCGCCTTCGCCGCCGTTCGACGGCAGCAGCGGGTTCGGCGCGCGGCGACCGGGCGCCACCGTCCGCGGCGACGGCACGCCGGGAATCGCAGGGAACGCCAGGTCCTGCGTGCGCACCAGCGTGCGGTCGGCAAACCGTGGGTGGCGGCTCGGCGGCGGCGCCACGCCTTCGCGGACCCACCGGTCGAGCCCGACGAGGAGCGCGCGCAACGACAGCGTGTAATCGAGCGGATTGGCGCGCTGCTGGCCGCGGCCGCCGGCCGGCGGCGGGAACGGACCGGGCGTGTGCTGCGCGCCAGAGAAAAGATACGCGCGCACGTTGTCGCCCAGTGCGGCGTCGCGCGCCCCGTCCGGCGATGTGTGGACGAGTGCCGCCGCGCGGCCGGTGTCGATCCAGTACTCGACGCTGCTGTTGGTCAGGAACAGCTTCGGCTGATGGCGGCGGGCGCGATCGTTCTCGAGCAGCCCGTCGGTCGCGCCGGTGACCGGGTCGCGCTGCGCGCGATCGGAGTACGGGAACGCGCCGACCATCGCGTTGCCGGCTGTCGGCGTCGATCCGCGCCGGTTGATGTCGATGCGCGCGGCGCCGGCAATTTGCGCGATCACGCCGTCGAACACCAGCCGCTCGCGTTCGTCGGCATTGAACCCGAGGTAGAGGAACTCGCGCAGGAACCGCCCGGTCTGCGACTGCCCGTGGGCATAGACGTACTTGGCGGGCGTGACGGCATCCGCCGCGTGCTTGGCCCAGCTCGCGGTGTCACGGACGGCCGCCAAGCCGAGCCCGGCGATCGGCGGATTGGCTACGCGATACGACAACTCGTACACGCGGCCCGGCTCGAAGCCGCCGTCGAGCGAGACCGTGTCGCCGGAGAGCCGCCATTGGCCGCGCGGAATCGTCTGCGGCGCATCCGAGAGCCGGTCGCGCACGGTCAGCACGCTGTCGGGGCCATCGGGATCCGCGGGCGGGTACGCGGGAACGTCTTCGGTGAACCGATAGGTCGGCGCGCGCTTGTCCACGTCAATCAGCGTGCGGACGATCCCGGTCACCCCCTGCGCCGCCGGCACCTGGATGCGCAAGCCGCCGCCCGCCGCGGGCAAATCGAACTCCCAGCCGACGGCGATGACCGTAAAGCCGCGGCGCAGCAGGAAGCCGTCGCCCACGTCCGGGTCGCTGCCGGCCGCGACGCGGTTGAACACGCGCGTGACCCGGTTGCCGCGGTTCACCACGTCGACAATCGCGACGCCGTTGCCGCCGGTCTTCGGCCGCACCGCGTAGAAGTCGGCCGAGAACTCGACCCGTCCCTGCGCGTTTCGCGGCGCGCGATCGAGGTCGACGATGACGGTGTTGCGCCGGTTGGCGGGATCGACGGCGAAGTAGACGCGCCCCTCCAGCTTCTCGTAGCCGGCGTAGGCGGCGACGTCGCTCCGCTTCAGAATCTCGACGCGCGTCACCTCGGCGCGCGCAGCCGCCGCGCCGAACATGAACACAGCAACCGCGAACATGAACCGAACCTGAACACGAACCGAGCATCGAGAACCTAGAAGTGTGAACGGCATGATCCGTCTATCTCCTTGCCGCAAGCTCCGTTACGACATCCCAGGTAAACCGCACAAATCGATACAGCTCGCTTTCGACGATCCGCTCCTGATCGCTGTGCGAGCCGAATCCCTTGGGCGCGTCCTCCGCATCCACGGCGGGACCGATGCCGTAGCACTGGACGCCCTTCGCTCGGAGGTACGCCATGTCGGTCGCCCCGGTGCTCATGATCGGCAGCGTGGACGCATTGTAATGGCGCCGGATCGCCGCTTCGAGCGCCGTGAACGCCTCGGTGCCCAGCGTCGACGTGCCGCCTGGGCGCACGTCGCGCGGCGCAAACGCCACGTCAATCGAGGGGTCGTCCACCGCCGTGCGCACGCTCTCGAGCACCGCCGGCGGATCGTCGTCCGGGAGGATGCGGAGGTCGAGCTGCGCCTTGGCTTCCGACGGAATGACGTTCAGCCGGTAGCCGCCGTCGACGATCGTTGGCGACGCGGTGGCGTGGAGCAGCGCCGCCTTGGCGGGGTTGTTCGCGTGGAAGTCGCGATCGACCATCGCCACCTTCTGCGGGTCGAGGACGTCGCGATACCGCTCGGCCTCGCTGCCGCTCGAGATCTCGGCCAGACGCGTGAAGTAGGCACGCGTGGTCTCGTTGAGACGAATGGTCGCATGCCAGTCGCCGACGCGGGCCAGGGCGGCGCCGAGGTGCACGATCGGGTTGCCCCGCAGCGGCACCGATCCATGCCCCGACACGCCGCGCGCGGTGAGCACCACCGTGTGCGGAATCTTCTCGACCGTCTGCACGGTGCCGTACCGCACCTCGCCGCGCTCGCGGACCATGCCCCCTGTTTCCGCCAGGCAGTACTCCGCGTCGACCTCGCCGAAGTGCTGGTTGACCATGAACTGGATGCCGACGCGCGTGTTCCCTTCCTCGCCGGCTTCGGCCAGGAAGATCACGTCGCGGTCGAGCGGCACGTTCAGCCGCTTGAGCAGCAGCATGATCATCAGCCCGGTCGTTACGCTGTCCTTGTCGTCGAGCGTGCCGCGGCCGTAGATGTAGCCGCCGTCGCGCGCGGCGCTGAACGGCGGATGCGTCCACTTGGCGGGATCGACATTGACGACGTCGGTGTGGCCCATGATGAGGAGCGGCCGCTTGCTGCCGTTCCCCTTCAGGCGGGCGACCACGTTGGGGCGATTCGGCGCGAGCGTGAAGGTCTGGACCGCAATCCCTTCTTTTTCGAGCGCCTGGCCCAGGTAGTCTCCGGCGGGCTGCTCGTTCCCCGGCGGGTCGCTCGTATCGAAGCGGACGAGCGCCTGGAAGTGGCGGAGAATCTCGGGTTCGAGTCTGGTCCAGTCAGGCGCCGGGTGCGGCTGCCGGCCGGCTGCGGCGGTGGACAGACCCAGCACGGCGGCCAGGCCTGCCACGAGGAGACGAGCAGACATGCCGACCTTCACTGAGGTCGGAGTATAGCGCGTTGAAAAGGTACGTGGCGTCCGGCTTTAGCCGGACCAGAAGCTATGACGGCTGCAAGCGGGCGATCTGAACGGCTAGAACGCCGATCGGTTTAATGATGGCGGAAACTCGATCATTTGCAGTCGTGGGATCGACAGATTATGCGGTCTGTGATCTGATGCGCTCGCGGGCCACCGGCCCGAGGAGGCATGCAGATGACAATTGCGCGTTGGACTCCGGCTGTCGCCCCGACGAGGCAAGAGCAGTTCATTTTGAAGCGCCTCGGTCGGGTACGGAAACTCCTCGGGTTTCTGCGGTTGCATCGGCACGAGTTGTTCGATGACGCGTTGCAAGACGAGTTGGCCGCCATGTACCGCACGACGGGCGCCGGGAAAGAAGCGCGTCCGCCGGCGATGATGGCCATGGCGATGCTCGTGCAGGGCTACCTGGGCATGTCCGACGCCGAGATGATCGAGTTGACCGTCCTCGATCTGCGGGTGCAGATGGTCTTGGGCTGCCTGGGTGCCGAGGAGCCGCCGTTTTCGCAAGGTGCGTTGCAGGAGTTTCGCGAACGGCTGATCGCCGCCGACCTGGATCGCCGCGTGCTCGAACGCACCGTCGACTTGGCGAAGGCCACTCAGGCGTTCGACCACCGTAAGCTGCCGAGGACCCTGCGCGTCGCGATCGATTCGAGTCCGCTGGAGGGCGCGGGACGCGTCGAAGACACGTTCAATTTGCTGGCTCATGCCGCGCGCAAGGTGGTCCGCTGTGCGGCCGGCCTGCTCGGGTGGAAAGAAGAAAAGGTGTGCCGCGAGGCGGGCATTCCCCTGCTCCTGGAGTCGAGCATCAAGCGCGGGCTCGACATCGACTGGAACGATGCCGTCGAGAAGACGACGGCGATCAAGACCTTCACGCGTCAACTCGACGCGCTGCAATCGTGGATCGCACGACAATTTCCCGAGGAAATCGCGCAGCCGCCGCTCAAGGAGGAGATCGAGGCGCTCGTGCAGATCCGCACGCAGGATCTGGAGCCCGACCCACAGGGCGGTGGGTCGCGCATTCGCGACGGCGTGGCGGAGGATCGGCGCGTCTCGATCACGGACAAGGAGATGCGTCATGGCCGCAAGAGCAAGAGCAAGCGGTTCAACGGCTTCAAGCGGCACATTGCTGCGGACGTCGACCGCGGCCTGATCCTCGCCTGCGCGATCACCCCGGCGAATCGTCCCGAGGACGAAGCCATGCCGTCCTTGACGGTCGACATGAAGCACCAGGGACTCGACGTCGACCACCTGCTGATCGACCGCGGGTACATCAACAGCACACTCGTCGATGAGGTGCTCGCCAGGCGCGGCACCATCGTCTGCAAACCGTGGAAGTCGCGCAACGGCAAGCTGTTTCCCAAGTCGGCCTTCCCGCTCAACATCCGCGACCGCACGATCACGTGCCCGAACGGACAGGTGCAAGGCTTCTCGTTCGGCACGGTGGTCGAGTTCAATCCCGACATCTGCGATCGATGTCCCCTGCGCGCGCAATGCACCACTGCCGAGCTCGGCAACGGCCGATCGGTCGCTATCGCGGAGAACGAACCGCTTCAGCAGCGGCTCCGCAAGCAGATCCGCACCCGCGCTGGGCGCGAAGCGCTCCGAGAGCGCACCACGATCGAACACAAGCTCGCCCACATCTCGCAACGCCAAGGCAATCACGCCCGCTACGTCGGCCTCCGGAAGAACACCTTCGACCTCCGTCGCGCGAGCGCGATCCAAAACCTGGAGACCCTCCATCGGTCAGAAGTCGATTTGCAAAAGGCTGCGTAATGACGGCACTTTTAAACCGTTCGGCGTTCTAGACCGACAAGCGCGAGGAGCACACCAACCAGCACACCCGCCAGCCAGGTGTGTCGACGAGCGGCGGCAGGGCGCCCCGGTGGCGCGGCGACGGACGCGAACTCTTCTATCTCACGCCGACGGGCATGCTGATGGCATTGTCGATCACGCCAGGATCGCGGGTCATCGTGAACTGGACGGCCGGCCTGCATCGCACCGTCGCGCCGTCGCACTAGTCTTCGTCGGCTGGCGCCGCCGTCCCCAGCGTCCCGCTCGCCTTCTGCATCAGATACGTCTTGATGAACGGATCGAGGTCGCCGTCGAGCACCCGGTTGACGTCGCCCACCTCCACTTTCGTGCGGTGGTCTTTGATCATCTGGTACGGCTGCAGCACGTAGCTGCGGATCTGACTGCCGAAGCCGATCTCCTTCTTCGCCCCCGCAATCTGCTCCAGCTTCTGCTGCTGCTCCTTCGTCTTGAGGTCGTAGAGCCGCGCCTTCAGTACCTTCATCGCCGACGAGCGGTTCTTGTGCTGCGACCGCTCGTTCTGGCACGAGACGACGATGCCGGTCGGAATGTGGGTGATGCGGACGGCGGAGTCGGTCACGTTGACGTGCTGGCCGCCGGCGCCGCTCGAGCGATACGTATCGATGCGAAGGTCCTTCTCGTCGATCTCGATGTCGACGTCCTCGGGGAGCTCGGGCCAGACGAAGACCGACGCGAACGAGGTGTGCCGGCGCGCGGCCTGGTCGAAGGGCGAGATCCGCACCAGCCGATGGACGCCCGCCTCCGCCGACATCAGCCCGAATGCGTAGTCACCGGTCATGGTGAACGTCGCGCTCTTGATGCCCGCTTCCTCGCCAGGCTGGTAGTCGATCACCTCGCGCTTGAAGCCGCGGCGCTCCGCCCACTTCAGGTACATCCGCAGCAGCATCTCGGCCCAGTCCTGCGACTCGGTGCCGCCGGCGCCCGGGTGGATCGTCACGATCGCGTTGGCGCGATCGTGCTCGCCGCCGAGCATCTTCTTCGTCTCGGCCGCTTCGATCTCGGCCTGGAACTCGTCGAGGCTGCGCGCCAGGTCGGCGCCGACGTCCTCGCCCGCGTTCGCCCATTCGACGAGCACGCCGAGGTCGTCGGCCCGGCGCCGGAGCGACTGCCGGAGCGTCTGGTCCTCCTCCAGACGCCGCCGGCGCTGCATCACCTTCTGCGCGTCGGCCTGCTTGTTCCAGAGGCCCGGATCCGCGATCCGCTTTTCGATCTCGGCGAGCTGCTCGTCGAGGCGGGCTCCCTCAAAGATGCCTCCGCAGTTCCGCGGCCCGGCCGCTCAGGTCCTCGTATCGCCGGATCAGATCATCGATTTCGACCGCCAACATCATCCTCCGTTCCGCCGGGCCTACCACCCCATCGCGCAGGCGCGATGGTTGCCCCGGTCTGCGGCGTTCGATTTTCGACGCCGCGAGACCCGGCCTACGTACTCAGGTCCGCCTTCGGCCGACCGCGACGAGCGCCAGCGCGCTCAGCGCCAGTGCCGCATACGCCGCGACGTCGCCGATCTGTGCGTAAATCGTCCGTCCCGACAGGATACGCGCGTCCCCGACGAGCGATACCTCTTCGAAGAGCGGTGACCGTACGATCACGCGACCGTACGGATCGACGATACCGCTGATGCCCGTATTGGCCGCACGGGCGAGGTAACGCCCCTGCTCGATCGCGCGCATCGACGCCAGCTCGAAATGCTGGTATGGCGCCGACGAATACCCGTACCACGCGTCATTGGTGATCGTCGTCAGCAGCTGGCTGCCGGCAAGCACGGCGTCCCGGATGAGCGAGGGATAGACCACTTCGTAGCAGATGGCGGTGTTCACCGCGTGCTCACCGACGGGAAGCATGACGGCGGACGTGCCGGGCGCGAACTCGGCCAGCCGCTCGACGAGCGGCGACACGAAGTAGAGCCACTCTTTGAACGGAATGTACTCGCCGAACGGCACGAGATGGATCTTGCGGTAGACGGCGCCGGTCTCGCCCCTGGGCGTGAGCAGGAACGCGGCGTTGTAGAGCCGAATGACGTCGCCGCTCCGATCCACCTGATCGCTGCCGAAGAGGATGGGCACCTGGACTTCACGGGCGAGCGCACGGAGCGCGTCCGCGCCTGCCGGGTCCTCCTCGAACATGAAGGGCGTCGACGACTCGGGCCAGATGACGAACTCCGCGCCCTGCTTCACCGCGTGGCGCGTCATCGCGACGTAGGTGGTGAAGATCCGCCGCGCCTCGCGCGGGTTCCACTTGTCGTCCTGCGCGATGTTTCCCTGAATGAGGGCGATGCGGACCGGCGACCCCTCACGCGTGAGCGTCCCGTCGGCCACACGCCACGCGCCCCAGCCGCCGACAGCCAGGAGCGTCGCGACTGCCGCGGCTCCCGCGGCCACGCGAGCGCGCCCGCGCGCGAGCAGCACGTAGGCGAGCGAGCCGTTCACGTAGGCGACGAGCGCCGACAGCCCATACACGCCGAGCACGCTCGCCAACTGCGCGACCGGCAGCACGGTGACCTGGCTGTTGCCGAGCGGCACCCACGGGAAGCCGCCGAAGAGGTACCCGCGCAGGTACTCCGTCGCGACCCACAGCGCCGGCATGAGCAGCGCCGCGCAGAGCGCGAGCAGGAGCATCGCGAGCATCGCCAGCGGCGACGCCAGGCCGCCGAACTGCCGCAGCACCGTGCCGGTCCAGTAGAGGGTCCCGACGAAGTGGACGCCCCCGCTCAGCAGCCCCAGTGCGAAGGCGCGACCGGCGCGAACTCTTCCCCGGCTCAGCGCGACGAGCAGCGGCACGAGGGCGATCCAGGCGAAGGCCGGATGTCCGTACCGCGGGAAGCTGAGCGCGAGGAGCGCACCCGAGAGGAGGGCCACTACTGGCATGTCCTTCCCAGCGCACGCCTGGCCGCTCCGTTGTCGCGGCCAGCAGAACCGCGGTCGAAAGGCTGTCGGTGGTCGTGGTGCATCAGTTGATACGGCCCAGCGGATAGTCCAACACTGTCATTTTCACCCGATCGCTCAACCGTCCGTCCAGAGGTCGCCATGATCCCGGGCGTTGGATTGGGAACAGCCGGGCGGAGGCCGCAAGTCGAGTGCGCGCCCGCCACGGCACGGAATCGTCCTGGCGGAACTACCGAAGATCCGACGACCCGATCGCCTTGATGGTCGCCTGCCCGTCGGCACTTGCGAGGACGTTGAATTCGAACGCGACCGTGTAATTGCCGGCCGCGAGCGCGAACGGCACGCCGGCGGTGGTGTCCTGGTAGAGCGCGCCGTCCGCGAGGTTCGCGTCGACAGTGCCGTTCTCTTTCACGATGTAGTTGGCCGGATTAGTCGGATCCTCGTCCAACTCGAAACGGATCTGGAAGTCGCTGCCCGGGACGAGCCGGTTGCTCGCGTCGAACAGGCGGGCGATGATCTGGACTTCGCCTCGCGCGGAGTTCAGCAGGGCGTTGAACGTGGTCGTCAGCTCCCAGTTGGAGTTCTGCGCCTGCGTGACGGTGAACGTGCTCTCCGCCTTGTTCGTGGCGGAGGTGGTCGCAACGCGCACCGGATTGGGTCCCGGGATCGCGTTGACCGTGCCGCCGAGGACCCGAAACGTCTGCGGGTCGGAGGTCGCGTCCGTCCGCGCGTCGGCGGCGGTGCGGGCTGGATCCGCATAGGGCTGCACCGGACCATTCTTGTCGTCGCCATCGTCGGCCTTCCCGCTCGCGGTGAAGACGAGGCCCGCCCCTGTGGGCACCGATGTGGGGGGGGCACAGCTGATCCCGGCGAGAAGGAGGGCGAGCGCTGGCACAAGAAGACGGATACGCAGAGGGTTCATCCTCAGGTTCGGACAGAGTGTAACCCGCCAAGGGGCTCCGCCCCTTGATACCCCGCGGAACCCCTTGGCTGGTTGCCAGTATCTTCTGCCGCGTTTCGCGCGGCTAGGACCGCGAAATCGGGAAGTACTTGAACCAGCGGCCCTACTTGGCGTTGACGCGAGTGCAGGCTCAGCTCGGCATTCATTCCGCACGGCACTCGATTGACGACACCCCCAGGCGGCAGTACACTCCGCGCCACGCATTCCTACATTCGTCAGGAGATCTGTTATGAAGAAACTCGTTCCTATTGCCGCGGTGGCCGCCCTCGCGTGCTATCTCGCCGCGGGGCTGCTGGCGCAGAGCGCGCCGCGCTACGTCTTCGACCCCGGCTGGCCGAAGCCGCTCCCGAACAAGTGGAAGATGGGTGGGGTCACCGGTCTCGCGGTCGATCGCGATGACGACGTCTGGGTGCACAACCGGCCGAACGACCTGACCGACATCGAGCTGGAGGCCGAGCTCACCCCGCCGCTCGCCGACTGCTGCACGCGCCCGCCGTCGATGATTCACATCAGCAAGACCGGCGAGGTGATCGGATCGTTCGATGCGCCGCAGGGCCACGGCATGGACGTCGACAGCAAGGGGTTCGTCTACATCGGCCAGGACACGGTCCGGAAGTACGATCCGAAGAGCGGCAAGGTCGTCGGCGAAATCGCACGCGTGCCCGAGACGGAAGGCGGCGGCCCGCCCGGCGGGCGCGGCCAGCCGCCGCGGGTTCCCGGTCGCGGGAGCCAGGGCCCGGTTGCGGGGTTTCTCACGCCGCCCGGCGGGCGCGGCCAGCCGAATCCGGAGGCGGCCGCCAAGGCGGCCGAGCGGCGCGCCGAGTTCCGCAAGAAGTATCCGCCGACCACGCCGATGATCGTCGGCGGCATCGAAGAAATCCGGATCATGGAGGCCGACAACGACATCTACGTCGCCGACAGCTACCTCGGCGGGCGTGTGATGGTGTTCGATTTCACCACGCTCGCGTTCAAGCGCGGCTGGGGCGCCTACGGCAAGCCGCTGTCGCAGGTCAGCACGGATGAGGCCGACCGCGCCTACCGACCAGGGGGCCCGATGCCGAAGGAGTTCCGCGGCCACCTCACGCTGAACGTCTCGAACGACGGGCTCGTGTACGCCGCGGACCGCAACGCGAACCGGATCCACGTCACCACCAAGGACGGCAAGTTCCTCAAGGAGTTCATCGTCGCGCCGACGACCGGCGTGGGCGGCTCTACGGGCGGCGTGGCGTTCTCGCCCGACAAGGAGCAGCGCTTCCTCTACATCTCGGATCTGACCAACAACAAGATCTACTTCCTCAACCGGCAGGACGGCCGGATCGTCGGCACGATGGGCCAGATGGGAGACCAGGGCGGCCTCTGGTACGGACTCCACATGATTGCGGTCGACACGCGCGGCAACATCTACACGGGCGAAGTGTTCGCGGGCGAGCGCGTCCAGCGGTTCGTCCCGGCCGAGAGTCCGCGGGGGAAAGTGCTGGCGCAGCTCGACAAGACCCCGCTCTTCTGAGGCGGACATGAGCGTCAGCGCACGCATCGGTTTGGCGATCGCCGCGGCCTCGGCCGCGGCGATCGTCGTCGTGACGACACACGAGCAGGCGCAGGCGCAGTCGACGGCCGCGCCGCGGTATCTCTACGACCCCACCTGGCCGAAGCCGCTGCCGAACAAGTGGAAGATGGGCGGCGTGACCGGGCTTGCCGTCGACAAGGACGACAACGTCTGGGTGTTGAACCGGCCGAACGACACCACGGAGCAGGAGGACAACGCGTCGACCACTCCGCCGACGGCGCACTGC
>JACPCS010000031.1 GCA_016184455.1 Acidobacteriota bacterium | reverse complement strand
GGGATCGTGAGCGCGAAAGGGCGCGCGTTGGACGACTCGGGCGTGGAATTCCTGCAGACGGACGCGGCGCTCGGTCCAGGCAGCAGCGGTGGCCCGCTGCTCGACCTTGAAGGACACGTCGTCGGCATCAACGTCGGGATCCTGCCGCCGGGCGGCATGAACGTCGGCTTGAACCTCGCCATCCCCGTTGCGGTCGTCAAAGAGGTGCTGCCGGACCTGCTCGGCGGCCCGGTCGCGCATGGGTGGATTGGCGTGATGACGGCGCCGCTGTCGGCGACGGGCGCAGCACGCCGAACGCTCCGTGACGGGCTTCTCGTGACGGCCGTCGTCGAGGACGGCCCAGCCGCCCGGGCGGGGCTGCTTCCAGGCGACATCGTCACCGGATTCGCGGACGCTCCCTCAGCGAAGCTGGACGAGTTCTATCCGCACATCCGGCGTCAGTCGCCCGGGACCGTGGTCCGGCTCGAGGTGTCGCGGAAAGGGGAACGACTCGTCGTCGGTCCGATCGAGATTGGCCAGCGGCCACGCCCGGAGTAGGTTCCCGTCAGTACGGCAAATTCAAGTACGCAGCACGCCACGACGTTCCGCAGCGACCTTTTCAGAGCCTCTCAATTATGGGCAGACGGGCCTATGGACGGCTCCATCGGCACGCAGCGGCTGCGTCGACGCGCCGACCAGTTACTTCACGTACTGACCTGGATTCGCGTCGAACTTCGTCTTGCAGACCTTCGAGCAGAAGTAATACATCTTGCCGTTGTAGACGCTGGTGCCCGCGGCCTTCGCGGGATCCACCTGCATCCCACAGACCACATCTTTTTCCATCGTATGCCTCCTTCAGAACTGCCGTCGCGATCAGTGACTCGGTGGACGATGACCCGTGAGGTGGACGGCAATCAACATGAGCATGGCCAGGATGGCGAGCCCCGCCGTGGCGTATAGCCACGTGGCAGCGGCCGACCGCCGCTCGGGCTGAAGCGACTCACCGCGTATCCGTCGTCCGTACGGCGTGAGACCTGCCGGTTTGCAGATTCCCAGGACTGTCGCAATGAGGAGAGCTGCAAGCGCCAACACGGCGTGAAGTGCAGGCGACGGGTTGCCAACGGCGGCGACATCCACGCGCGGGTCGGCCGCGACCGCCGCCATCTGGCGGAACGTCTCCATATAGATCAGCAGAATGGCGGTCGCACCAGCCGTGATGAGCAGCTTACAGACGACCCAGTAATGGCGGAACAATCCCCAGGTCGTTCCGAGCGATTGCACAACACCCGTGAGGAGCGCCGCTACGGCGAGGGGCAGCAGCGCCACCCATGCGGCGGGTTCCATCACGAGGTAGACGCCGCGCACGATCTGCGGGTTCTGATTGGTCAAGCCGATCGCGGCATGGGCGAGGAACACCACGACCGCCCCCAGCCACCCGACAGATGCTGTGACGTGCGTCGTCAGCGCGAATCGGCGAACACCGGGCGTCATGATCATGCGAGACCCCGTTCGTTAGACGCTGGCGAGCGCCTCGATGAACTCTCTCGTCCCCGGTGGTCCGGCGAGGGTCAGCACCAGGGCGTCGTCGCCTGGCTCGACGACGAGTTCGAATCGGAGAAAGCGGCAGCAGTGACGCTCGGCGTCGATCGCGCCCGCAACCGCGTGCAGAGTTTCCGCTGACGGATCGAACCGTAACCGGTATCCGTCGACCGTCGGCTCGATCGCCGCCGCGCGCCGGAACAGTCCCGGGAGCAACTGAGCCTTCCGTGTGGCCATCGTTTCCGGCGCGAGCGTGCAGACTACAGGCAGGTTCTTCATGGCTCACCCCCTGATGCCCTCCGCGAGCATCGTCGCGCCGAGCAGCGCCAACAGGACCGCGACGATCCGACGGAACGAGCGCTCGGGAACCCGCACGAGCACGCGGTGGACGCGCGCGCCGTCGACCATCAGGCCCACGGCGGTCGCAGTGCCGACGAACGCGTGCTTCGGCAGATCGACGCCAAGGAGCGCCGCGGACCGGATGCCGCCCTGGTTGCCGACGAGGCCGCCGAGCAGGCCCGACAGCGCGCCCGCCAGATAGGCGACCGGCCCTTCGAAGCGCATCCGCTGGCCGAGCCCCGTCAGCTCGGCAGCCGCCGAAAACAGCAGCAGGATCCCGAAGATCACCATCAGGATCGGCGTCGTCGTCTCGGCCTGGATGAGCGCTCCGGTCAGCCCGCCAGCCGCGCTCATCACGCCGAAGCTCCCGAGCACCCGCCGGTCGATACGTCCGCCAAGCAGCCAGAAGCGAAACGCCGTGCCGATCACGTGTGGAATCGAGACCGCGGCAACGGCCAGCCGGGCATCGACCTGCCACGCCAGGGCGGGCGTCAGCAGGCTGCCGATGCCGAAGCCGGTCACGCCCGCGATGGCGCCGCCGGCCACGGCCGACAGCGCCAGCACTAGCTCGAACATCGTATCTACGTATCTACGCCCGGTCTGCGGCGGCTCGATGATGTCCGCCGCGAGACCCGGCCTACCTGTGATGGTATGCTGTGCGGGCACAGCCATGCCAACACGAATCCTGCTGCCGCTTCTTGCCGTCGCCCTCGTCGCCGTGACCGCGTCCTGTGGGAGAACCACCAACCCCGCTGAATGGACGATGACGCTTCAGCGCGTCATGTCGCCGGCCGGCGCGAGCAGCTCCGAGCCGCAGATCATCGCGTCCGATCGCGGGCTCGTGCTCAGCTGGGTCGAGCGCGTCGGCACGACGTCATCGCTCAAATTCGCCGAGCGCACAGGGTCGGGCTGGAGCACGCCGATGACGGCCGCGTCCGGCGACGACTGGTTCCTGAGCTACGCCGACGTGCCGTCGGTGATGCAGCTCGGCAACGACACGCTCGTCGCGCAGTGGCTGAAGACGACCGATCCGCGCACCGAAGGGTACGATCTGTTGCTGTCATATTCGACGGACAATGGGAAAACCTGGGCGCCTCCGTTCACGCCCCACCACGACGGTACCCGTTTCCAGCACGGCTTCGCCTCGCTCGTCGAGCTGCCCGGCAACACCGTCGGCGTCCTGTGGCTCGACGGACGCAACAGCGAGTTCCTCGACAACGATCCAGACAGCGGCTCGATGACCCTGCGGTATGCCGCGTTCGACTCCGCCTGGAAGCAGGTCGCCGATGTCGATATCGATCACAAGACGTGCGAGTGCTGTCAGACAGCGGCGGCCGTCACGGCGGACGGCGTGCTGACCGCCTACCGGGACCGGGACAACGATGAGGTTCGCGACATCGGAGTGTCGCGGCTCGAGGGCGGCACGTGGACGCCGGCGACGATCGTGGCCAGGGACAACTGGAAGATCGATTTCTGCCCCGTGAACGGCCCGTCGCTCGCCGCGCGCGGCCGCGACGCCGTGGTGGCGTGGTTCACGGTCAAGAACGAGCGCGGGCAGGCATACGCCGCGTTCTCGAACGACGCCGGCCGCACATGGGGCATGCCGATCCGGCTCGACGACGCCGGGTCGCTCGGGCGCGTCGACGTGGAGCTCCTCGACGACGGCTCCGCCATCGCGTCATGGGTCGAATTCGCGGAAGGCGCCTCCAGCGTCCGCATCCGGCGCATCGACCGCACCGGCGCACGCTCGATGCCCATCACGGTCGCCGGCGTCACCGGCGGGCGCGCGAGCGGCTTTCCGCGGATGGGCCTCCGCGGCAACGAGCTGGTGATCGCGTGGTCCGACAGCGGCGGCGGCGAGGACGGGCAGCTGCAGGTGCAGACCGCCGTCGGTCAGATTCCCTGACAGAACAGACCGGGGTCTCCGCAAGCCAGGTGACCAGCGAAATTGGCAGGGTCGTCATCGTCGACGACGATCCCGACGTGCGAGCGTTTCTGGCGGCAGTGTTGCGGGCTGCGAACTATTCCGTTCGAGCCGCGACCGATGGCTGGACCGCGCTCCGGATTCTTCGGGGATTCGCCGCCGACATCGTGCTTCTCGATCTTCGGCTTCCAGGAACAAGCGGCTTCGAGGTGGCACATGAGCTGCGCCACTCGCTCGACATGCCTCGCGTCCCGATTATCGCCATCTCGGGTGATGAGCACGGTGTCGAACTCGCAACCGCGAATCCGGACTTCTTTGCCGTGTTGGTAAAACCGATCGCGCCCGACGTCCTTCTGGCAACGGTGAATGCCGCTTCAAAACAGCGTCTCACGTAGAGCGATCGCCGCACTCGTCGTCACTTCTTCTGAATCTGAGAACAACATTTCGGCCGGGCTCGTGTTCATCGCAAGACACACGGTCACAGGCGACCAGCATTCGGGGCCGGCTCCACTCCTGTGCAAGGATGGACCACATGTTCTGATCGAAACAGCGGTCCCCGTCACGGAAGCCATGACGGAGTAGCCCCTCCCGTCGTGCGCCAAGCTTCTCGAGGGCGCCGTTGGCCCGCCCGTTGGTGACCACCGTCCGTGCTTCCAGCCGGCGTACGCCAACGGTTTTGAAGAGATACTCCAGCACCAGCGTCGCGGCGCTGACAAACAACCCGGTACCCCAAAACGGTTGGCCGACGGCAAATCCCCACTCCGCCGTCGCGAACAGCGGCTCGAGCCGCCGGACCTGGATGAGCCCTGCGGCCGCTTGCCGTGTGGACGGTACCAAGGCAAAGCAGATATGACGTCCGGCCTGCTGCTCCTCGCGGGTCCATTCGATGAAGCGTCCAAAGCGTTCGGTGGTAGACGGCGGCGGAAGCAAGAAATGACTGACGGCCTCGGTGTTCAAGAGCTCCAACAGAGACGTGGCATCGCTTGGTTGGAGACCCCGGACGGTGACGTTGTCGCC